>JAZNJA010000109.1:0-8991 GCA_045577755.1 Eubacteriales bacterium | reverse complement strand
GGTGTAGGCCTCGGTCTGGAAGGAGATCACGTTGTAGGGGTTCCCCTCCATGCGGGGGAGCCAGTAGATGATGAACTCGTTGGCCTCCCGGGGGGTCAGGCCCTGCTCGGTGAGCGCCCACTCCAGGAAGGCGGCGGTGTCCTCGCCCTTCACGCAGAAGCCGCGGGTGAAGTCGCAGTCCATGTTCTGGATGCCCTCCCAGTAGAGGCAGTAGTACTGCTTGCCGTCGGGGAAGACCAGGGTACCGTCGGGATGGGCGGTGAAATCATCCCAGCCCTTGTCATAGGAGGGATAGGTACAGGTCAGCTTGCCGTCCAGGGTCAGCTTAACCGAGACCTCGGTGGGCGCCTCGGGGTAGAGGTAGATGACGGGCTTTTCGGGGACGGCGATGGGGGCGTAGTCGATGGTGATGGCCTCCCACACGGGGTGGCCGTCGAAGGATTCCATCATGAGGGACGCGTCGTAGGTGAACACCACCTCGTCCCCCACGCAGTAGTCGGAGGGGTTCTTCACAAGCAGGTGCATGGTCTTCCGTCCGTCGCCCGTGTACACCTGCACCGCGATGACGTTTTCCATAGGCTCCACGGCCTCGTACTTTACGACCACCCCCCACATCTCGCGGACGTCGGGCGCAGGCTCGGTGGCGGTATTGGTCTCGGTCTCGTCGGGATAGCTCGTAGTGGTCTCGATGGGGATCCCGATGGCGATATCGGTGTTGACCATCGTTACCTCAAGGGTCATGCCGTCCATGTCGGACTGTCCCTCCCCGAAGGGCTCCTCCAGAAGCCAACAGCTCGTCAGGGTAGCGGCTATGGCCAGGGCCAGCATAACGGTCAGAAAGCGGATGTGTCTTTTCATGTTCTCGGTCTCCTTTCGTTACTCGGGCTTGCAGATGCGCTCGGTGAAGAACTTATGCTCGTGGTCACCAAAGGCCTTGTCCACGATCACCTCACAGGTCAGGCAGAGGCAGCCCTCGTCGTCGATCGTGAGGTAGTACCCCGAATGCTTGTCGCCGTAGCGGGCGATCTGGCCGTCCAGCCCCGCCTCGGCGGCGGCGATCCGCTCGGCGGTGGCTCCCTTGATGAATTGGCGGTAGTCGTGATACCCGCCGTCGATCTCGATCACCTCGCCATCGGCGGAGATACGGACGTTGTAATACTCGTCGGTGCGGTAGCCCCCGATATGCAGGGTGAACCGCACACGGTTGGAGCCGTCTGAGGCGTGAGGATGGATGCTCACCTTGAAATATCCCATGGCGGGCAGGTCGCGCCCCGTCCACAGAGCCTCGGCGGCCAGCTCCACCAGAGCCGCCTCCCAGGGAGTCAAGGGAGCGTCAGTCTCGGGGCTTGTCTTTTCGGGATCGATCAGAATACTGCTGTCGGTATCGGTGTCGGGGTAGCAAACGATAGACTCGACGTAGGTGTCCCCGGTGATGAGATCACCCAACGCGTCACACCCCGTGAGCAACAGCGGAACCGTCAGCGATACGACCGCCAACGCGGCGAAAAAGGGCTTTTTCATAGCTTGGTCTCCTTTCTTTTGGGAGTCTTCACCCATACAGACGGCATTTTTGCGCAAACAGACACCAAAATCGAGAAAAATTTCAAATTTCCCCCTCCCACACGCCGTCGTAAACGAATTCCGCCCCGCCGATCATGACCATGGTACCGCCCTCGCCGAGGATCACCGTCAAGGCCCCGCCGTCCAACAGCACCGTCACGGGGGTATTGGCGGGACAGATCCCGCGGGACACGGCGGCCGCCACAGAAGCGCAAGCCCCCGTCCCGCAGGCAAGAGTGACCCCGCTCCCCCGCTCATAGACCCGCATACGGAGGGTATTTTCGTCGATGGGCTCCACGAATTCCACGTTCACGCCCCCCTCCGTGGCGGAGGACAGCCGTGCGCCTTCGGTTTCCACGTCCACAGCGGTGAGATCATCCATAAAGCAGACCCAATGGGGATTCCCCACCGACACGGGGATCAGACGGTGCTGCTTCCCCGCCATCTCCACCGTGATCTCATACGAGACCTCGACCACGCCCATATCCACCGAGACCGCATCCACTCTGCCGTCCCGCACGGATAGCGATAACTCCTTAATTCCGCTTGCGGTCTCCACCGTGATCTCACGGACATCGGGGGAGATCAGCCCCCGCTCGTAGAGGTACTTCCCTACACAGCGGATGGCGTTCCCACACATCAGCCCCTCGCTGCCGTCGGCGTTGAACATCCGCATACGGGCATCCGCCACCTCGGAGGGCAAAATCAGCACAAGCCCATCGGCTCCCACCGAGGTGCGGCGGGGAGACAGGCGGGCGGCGAGGGTGGAAAGGTCGGGGAGAGTCTCCACAGGGGTGGCGAAGCAGTCGACATAGATGTAATCGTTGCCCAGACCGTGCATTTTGGTAAATGGGATTTTCATAAGAAGTCCTTTCAAATTTGGGTTTATCGGTGCGTTAGAATTGCCGATACACCTGTAGGGAGAGGGGCCCTCACCGCTCCGCCACGAGAAACATGCCGATTCGTTGTGGGTATTCGATTTCAAAATTTCTTATCTGACGGAAGAGATCAAAGATTTATTGGTTGCGGAGCGGTGAGGGCACCGCTCCCTACATTGGGTTATCAAATGTTACGCGTTATACTCAAACCCGCTGCTAAACTGCAATTCACAAAGAACGAGGAGTTTCCCCCTCGTTCCTTCAAGCGGCATAGTTATGCCAGCGTCGCCGCCATCACGGCCTTAATGGTATGCATCCGATTCTCGGCCTCGTCAAAGACGATGGAGGCGGGGGACTCGAAAACCTCGTCGGTGACCTCCATGCAGTCGATACCGAACTTGTCGTGGATCTGCTTACCAATGGTGGTATTCAGGTCGTGAAAGGCGGGCAGGCAATGCATGAAGACGCACTGCTCCCCGGCGTTCTCCATCAGCGCGGCGGTGACGCGGTAGGGGGTCAGCTCGGTGATGCGCTCCTCCCAGACCGAGTCGGGCTCGCCCATGGATACCCACACGTCGGTGTAGATGACCGAGGCTCCTTTGGTCGCCTCAACGGGATCCTCGATGAACTCCAGCACCGCTCCCGTCTCGGCGGCGACGGCTTGACACCGGGCTACCAGCTCGGAGTTGGGGAAATACTTGGCGGGCGCGCAGGCCACAAAGTGCATACCCATCTTGGCACAGCCCACCATGAGAGAGTTACCCATGTTGTAGCGGGCATCGCCCATGTAGACCAGCTTGACACCCTCAAGGGTCCCGAAATGCTCACGGATGGTAAGGAAGTCGGCCAAAATCTGGGTGGGATGGAATTCATTGGTCAGACCGTTCCAAACGGGAACGCCCGCGAACTTGGCCAGCTCCTCCACGATCTCCTGTCCGAAGCCGCGGTACTTGATGCCGTCGTACATACGGCCCAGGACACGAGCGGTGTCGGCGATGCTCTCCTTCTTGCCGATCTGGGAGCCCGTGGGATCCAGATAGGTGGGGTGCATACCGAGGTCAGCGGCGGCCACCTCAAAGGCGCAGCGGGTACGGGTGGAGGTCTTTTCAAAGATCAGGGCGATGCTCTTGCCCTCGCAGAATCGGTGAGGGATGCCGGCCTTCTTCTTGGCCTTCAGCTCGGCGGCCAGGTCCAACAGGTAGGTGATCTCGGCGGGGGTGAGATCGAGAAGCTTCAGAAAGTGGTTGTTCTTCAGGGATTGCATGACTTGGTTTCTCCAATCAGTATTGTTATGTTGGTAATGGGACGGTGCCCCCGTCCCGCGGGGGGATTCAGACGCCCTTGAAGATCTCCATCAAAGGTCTTGCCCGCTCCAGAGCCGTGTCGTAGTCAGGCTTATAGGAGCACTCCAGACTCATGCGCTCGATCCCGGGACAGGTCTTGAGGGCTTTCAGCACCGCCTGCAGGTCGGCCTGATTCTCGGCGTAGGGCGCATCCCGATCCACGGGGCGGGCGTAGTGGGAGTGGATGAGAATGTCTGCGTTGTCGGGGAGAGTGGCCAGATCCTCGCCGTTCTTCCAATGGTGGTAGAAATCCACCATCATGCAGGCGGCGGGATGGTTGGCGGCGCGGGCGATCTTGGCACCCTCGGCCACGGTGTGGATGTAGTTGCACTCGTTGCGGGACAGAGGCTCCACCGTCACCCTCATGCCGTACTTGGCGGCCACACGGGCGCAGACGGCGAAGACGCGGGTGAACTGCACGTCGCACTCCTCCCAGGTCATGCTCTTGGGGATGCCGCGGACGTAGCCGCTGCCAATGACAGCCACCTGACCGCCCCAGGCGGCGGCGCGGGCGAAGCCCTTTTCACAAAAGGCTTCTACCTCGGGGAGGATGTCGTCCTGATTGCCGTCGGGGGAGTAGAGCTTGATCCCCCCGGGGAAGAAGCCGTTGAAGGCCTCGGCGCGGAGGGAGGAAGCCTCCACGAGAGCGGTCATTTTTTGGTAGGTCTCCTCGTCGAGACCTGCCAGCCAGGAAAAGTTTGCTTCAAAGTAATCGTAGCCCAGAGACTCCAGCAGGGGGAGCTTTTCGGGGGGCGCGCAGACGCCGATCTTCATAGTGGGTTCTCCTTTTTATGTTGATTTGGAGGGTTTCAAATTTGGGTTTGTCGAACTGTTTTTTGGGGCTGTCATCCTGAGCGGAGGGCGTAGCCCGGAGTCGAAGGATCTCTTGTCGGCAAAGGAGATCCTTCGACCCCGCCGCAAGCGGCTCCGCTCAGAATGACAGTCCAAAAGTGGGCGAAAGACAGACCGATAAACCCCAATTTACACCTGAAACTCCTTCACGTACCGGATCGCATCGTCGATCCACCCCGCGCAGACGGGGTTATAGTGGGTAGGCAGACCCACCCAGGTCTCGTGATCGGCCAGGGAGAGGCCGTGGACGCCGTCGGGGTAAACGTGGTACTCGAAGGGGACTCCCGCGTCGGCCAGGGCCGAGGCGTAGAGAAGGGTATTCTGAATGGGCACCGCGCCGTCGTTGAAGGTGTGCCAGATGAAGGCGGGGGCGGTGGTCTTGTCTACGTGAAGCTCCACCGAGAAGTGGTAGGCGCCGTCGGTGTCCTCGCTGGGGTAGCCGCAGAGAGTGTCGATGGAGCCGCGGTGGGCGAAGGGATTGGCGGTGATGACGGGATAGCACAGCACCGTGGCGGTGGGCTTATTGATGCCCTCGGGAGCCTCGCCGCGGTCAATGCCCAGAGCCTCGCGGACCACGGGGTGGTTCCAGAGGGTACCGCACATGGCGGCGCAGTGACCGCCCGCCGAGAAGCCGGTGATGAAGATATAGGCGGGATCTACGAAGTATTTTTCGGCGTTCTCGCGGATGTGCTTGACCGCCAGAGCCGACTCGATCAGGGGGGCGTCGTTCAGGGCCTTCTCCTTGACGGAGTAGCGCAGGATGAAGACGTTCAGACCCGCGGCGAAGTACCGAAGGGCCACAGGCTCGGACTCGCGGTCGGAGAGGAACTGGTAGCCGCCGCCGGGGCACACGATGATGGCGCGGCGGGTGGAGATGTTCAGCTCGGCGTAGGGCTCGTGGATGTAGGTGGTGAGGGTACAGTCGGGGTAGCGGGGGTCGAGGACAAAGGTCTCGGTTCTCATAAAATAACTCCTTTCGGGGAGATCTGTTCGGCATAAGTATACCATAGATGGAAACAAATTGCAAGGGAATTTGTGCAAAAAGGGGTAGACTTTGGGTAGATTTTTGGGGCGGGGGCTTGACAGGAGATGGGATATGTAGTATAATTATCTTGCGAACACAAAAAAACATCTTGTGACTGTTTGCATGAGAAAGAGGACTTCTATGAAGAAAAAGATCCTAAATGAATTATGGTTATTTGCGAAAATAGACCTGCTGTGCTATGTCATATACTTTCCCGCCACAATACTATTAGCGTTGATCTTTTACGAGGATGTCGCGCCGGGGCATCGGGATTTCACGCCTGTTTTCTGGTCAATGCACATTATCTTCTTTATTGCGTATCATCTGATTTACACCAAGCAAATTGATGATAAAAGGATCGTACTGTCCAATAATGAATTCAGCATAAAGAAAACGCTCCTGAATTTTTTCAAAACGGAACGCCTGCAAATTATTTTTATGGCTGTATTCGCCGCAATTTACGAAATCTCCATGCTCGTTTACAGTGGGCCACAAAATTACGGCGCACTGATCGTCCTTATGTTTGTTCCCTCGGCAGCAGCAATTGATATTCCGATCATCCGAACCTTGGTCGGCTTCACCATCTCCATGCTCTCCATACTGATCTCTTACGTGATCATCAGCTACAAAAAGCATCAATACTGGAATACGAAACGGAAATAGTCTTTCCGCTTTAGGTTTGGCGGCCTGTTTCGGCTTGCACAAACGCCTGTAGGGAGCGACGCCATGCCGAACTTGTTCGGCGGTCGCTCCTCAACCTGAAAATCGTCTGTTTTTATTGTCAGATATATGTTTTTCACCTTTACACCCGAAACATATCGGTATGTTCTATGTGGCGGAGCGACGAGGGCGTCGCTCCCTACAAGGGGTCGTTGGCAACCGAGCCATCGTGCTGAACAGCCCGATAGACCCAAATTGAAATACCGCAAAAAACGGACGCCCCCCCACACGGGTCAGCGTCCGTTTTCATATTATTTCCGCTTGGTGGCGTATCCTTCCCCGCTCCGCTTCAGCTCCTCGTAGGTGGCGAGGTCGAAGAGGTCGCCCATGCGGCGGCGGTGGTTGCCCGTGCGGATGGCGTACACGATAGCCGCCACCAGCCCGCCCGCGAACACCGAGAGCCCGAGCAGCATACAGATGGGGCCCAGCGTATCGGCCGCAGCACCCACAGGAGTACCGGCGTAATCCACCGCCAGAGAGCCCAGTATGACCAGAGCGAAAAGTAGCATCAGCCCCCCGGACAGCAAAAACCAACAGGCGGTTCGGGTCCTGCGCGTCAGATGCAGGTAGCGATAGTATTGCGCCTCGGCCTTCATCCTGCGCTCGTCTGCTCGGGGAGCGGGGGTGTCGGTAAAGGAGTCGGTCGGGGCTGTGGCAGGCGGAGGCGCGGCGGCCTCCCGCATCAGCTCGTCATAGCTGCGGGCGGTGACCGCTTCGCCGTCGGGAGTAGGCTTGGGGTCGGTGGGTTCGGCCATCAGCTCGTCAAAGCTGACCCCCAGCACCTCGGTCATGGCGTAGATGTTCTCCACGGTGGGGTTGGTCTCCCCCTGCTCCCACAAGCTGACGCTCTGGCGGCTGACGCCCAGCCGTCCCGCCAGCTCCTCCTGGGACAGTCCCGCGGCTCTCCGCAGGCGGCGGATGTTTTCGTTCAAGGCAATCATGGTTGGGTCTCCTTTCGTTCACGGAGTGATCTTCTGCCCCCATTATAGCCGAAAAGCCCCCGTCTGTCAAGCAAACGGGGGTTGGAATTTTGTCAAGTAGGGCTTGCGGAGGTCAAATCACGCCCCCAAAGGGGGCATATCGCGCCGAAGAGCACATCACCCCGGTCAAGTAAAGCAATCCCCCCGATCAGCCGAGACAGCCGACGAAACAGCATCCGCCTCGCCCACATTGGCGAAAAGCCACTCCTCCACGGTACGACCAACCGCCGTCGTGGAAAACGGGCTCCCTTTCGGGCTAACGGTCGGTGTCCTCCTCCCGGTTGCTCTCCTCTCCGCCGTCCTCCTCGGTCTCCTCGCCGAATCCATCGATCTCGGTATCATTCATAGCCCGCTCCACCATGTCCTTCACGTTCTCCTGCCATTCGGGAGAAAGGGTAGCGGCCCGCCAGTCCTCCATCTCGGGGGAATCCGCATGAAGGAGGGTGTAGCGGTAGCAGAGCTGCTTGCCGATGGCCACGGCCACCACGAGGGCAAGGATGGCCAGCCCCGCCGCGCCGCACCACGGGATGGTCCGTCCCACAAGGAGAAGAACCGTGGAGACGATCAGCCAGAGAAAGCTGCGGAGGATGCTGAGGGCTACGCCTGTCCAGAAGAGGGAGGCGGGGTATTGGGGTCTTTGGTCTTTCATGAGGTTACCTCCTTGGGAAGTCAAACGCCTCCCGTGACGCTTACGAACACGACGATGGATGCCAGAAGCAAAAGGACCGACAGGACCGCCCAGCCCAGAATGACACAGGCGCTGACAATGATCTGTCTGCGGGTCAGGCTCCTCAGGCGCACGAAAAAGGTGACGGTATTGGTGATCTCGCAGGCCATGGGGATCAGCAGGCCGAACACGGTTCCCGCGAAGAGAAGCGCGCCCACGCGGAAGCAGATCTCGGCGTAGGGCTCTCCGTATCCGAAATGGTACACGCCGAGAAGCGCCATGGAGAGCATAGAGAGCAGGCAGTAGATGCCTTGGATGGCAGAGGTGACGACAAGGGTCTTTTTCATGATGGATCTCCTTTCCGCGGCGATTCACAGTGCCGCGATGGGATAGGTCACACCTCGTCGAAATACTCCACCGGCTGATACCCCAGCCGGGCGATCACCGCGTCCCATCTGGCCCGCTGGTCGCTGTCGGGGTCGGACAGAAGGACGGGACGGAAGCCCGCGTCCAGATAGGTCTTGATGGCGGCTAGGCGGAAGTCGTCGGTGGTGAGAATGGAGTAGGTACAGTGCCGCGCCTCCAGCTTCTCCAGGGCATGGGAGAGCATGGCGTGGCCGATGCCCTTGCCGCGGCAGTCGGGGTGGGCGGCCACCATGTGGATGTAGCCCTGGTCCTCCCCGTGCTTGACGGCGCAGATGGAGGCCACCGAGCGGCCATCCCCGTCCACCACGAAGATGATGTCCTCGGCGGGGTCCAGGTCGGCGTAGTCCAGCACCGTGACCTTGAACCAATCGCGGTAGTTCCCGCTCTCGGGGGGATTTTCGGGGAGGAGCCGGCCCTTGAAGCACATATCCAGCCACTCGGTGAGCTCCTCCTCGGTGGCGCGGTAGGGGGCGTAGGCATAGCCCTCGGGAAGGGGGCGGGGGGGGTCGGGGGGGGCGGGGTGGTGCAGTTTGTGCTGGCG
>JAZNJA010000108.1:0-4328 GCA_045577755.1 Eubacteriales bacterium | reverse complement strand
ACCTCACAGAGACACCCACCGAAGGGGATACCGTCGGGGAAGTCGACCCACCCAAGAAGGGCTGTGGGTCAGCCCTGGTAGGCGTGTCCACCCTGGCGATGGCCTCCGCCGCCGCCCTCACCCTGCGTAAGAGAAAGGAGGACTGAACCATGCGTAAGCACATTACCGCAAAGCTCCTCATCACCGCTCTCCTCCTCCTGGCCCTCTGTATCGCCTGCGCCGTTCTCTCGGCCTGCGACAAGCCCCCCGAGATCCCCGAGGAGACCACCGAAAGCCCCGCCACCGAAAAGGAGACCGCCATGACCGAGCCTGTGACCGAGCCCATCACCGAGCCCGAAACCGAGCTGTTTGCGCCCGACCCCGACCGCGCCGTCCCACAGTATGACGCCCTCATGTCGGATCTGGACGCCTTCCCCATCACCTTCAAGTACGACGGCACCGAGTACGCGGGCTTTGCGGGCTTTGCCCTGGAGTCCGAGACCTATGAGGATATCGAGCGGGGCGTGGAGTCCACCCTGGTCCTCCGCCACCCCGACATCCCCGCCGCCTTCAAGCTGGTGGCCCGCGTCTTCCCCGAGGAATCCGCCTTTGAGTATGTGGTCTACATCACCAATGACGGCAAGGAGAACACCGAGAACTTCCGCCAGGTCTGCTTCGAGATGGAGTTCGAGGGAGACGGCGCCAAGATCAGCGGCATCAAGGGCGACGCGGGAGGACAGAACTATACCCCCTACGAGCATGACCTCACGGTCCGCAGCCGCTACACCGACACCTGTACCTCGGGCCGCCCCTCCCACGGCGTGTTCCCCTACTACAACCTCTCCCACGGCGACGGCGGTACCTTCATCGCCATCGGCTGGCCCGGCAACTGGAGCGCCAAATTCAGCTACAGCAAGAACAGCCGGACCACCACCCTGACAGCGGGCCAGAACACCCTGGACACCTACCTCATGCCCGGGGAGACCATCCGCACCCCCCTCATGGGCTTCGTGTCCTACACGGGCCTCACCCCCGACGAGCAGACCAACGCCTGGCGCCACTACTACATCAACGACGTCATGCGCAAAATCGACGGGGAGCTGACCCCCATCTACACCGGTGTCAGCTCGGGCTGCAGCGGCACCACCACCAATAAGCTCCTCCTCATGCTCAGCTCCCACCACCAGAATGGTGTGGACCCCGAGCTGCTCTGGCTGGACGCGGGCTGGTATACGGGAGCTAACGGCGAGGCCGTAGGCTGGCCCCAAACGGGCTCCATGGATATGGATCTCAACCGTTTCCCCGACGCCATGTCCAACATCGGTAAGTACACCGCCGCCCACGGGATGCGGATGATGATCTGGTTTGAGCCCGAGAGCATCCGCTTGGAGAAGGACGCCTTCCTGGCGGGCCAGGAGGGCTTCAAGGAGGAGTGGTTCCTCCCCCGCGTCATGGAGGGCTCCTGGCTCCAGGGCTACATCATGAACCTCACCGATCCCGAATGCGTGGATTGGGTATTCGGTAAGATCAGTAAAGTCATCGACGAGTCGGGAGCCACCGCCTTCCGCTCCGACTTCAACTGCGATCCCGCGGGAGCCTGGACCGCTGCCGACGGAAAGGGCCGTAAGGGCATGACCGAGAACCTGTACGTCCAGGGCTACCTCTCCCTGTGGGATAAGATCATCGAGCGCTACCCCGGCATCTACATGGATTCCTGCGCCTCGGGCGGCGGCCGCAACGATCTGGAGACCATGAAGCGGGCGGTACCCCTCCATTACACCGACTGGTTCGACGGCAACCACGAGGACTACGACATGAAGGGCAAAATGACCCAGGCCCTCTTCGCCTGGTTCCCCTACTTCAAGAACGAGATCTACCAGACCACCAATATGTACAAGGTCCGCATGAACTACGCCCCCCTGTCCCTCATGAACCTGAACGGCCTCCTCCAGAAGGACACCGACTGGACGTACACCAAGCAGGGCTATGCCGAGTTCGAGCAGATCCGCGACTACTTCTACGCCGACTACTACCAGCTCTTCGAGTGGAAGTCGGGTGCTGACCGCTGGAACGGCTGGGAGTTCTACGACCCCGAGACCGCCTCGGGCTACGCCTCGGTCTTCTGCCACACGGGCACCAAGGACACCACCACCACGGTCAGGCTCAAGGGCCTGGATCCCGAGAAGCAGTACAAGATCACCGACTTCGACGGTCTGGTGGATGTCACCGCCGACGGCAAGGCCCTCATGGAGCAGGGAATCACCGTCACGGTACCTGAAAAGCCCTACGCCGTGGTCATGCTCATCACCCCCGTGGCGTGACCCCCTGAGCGGCCCCCCCGCTTTCAAAAAACTAAGCCGACCCGGCGTTCCAAAGAGAAACGCCGCGGTCGGCTTTTTTGGGGTATGAGAGGTCATGCGCGCCGCTCCGCGATCTTGGCCCACGTATTCAGAAAGCGGCGGACACCCCGCAGAGAGGAGGGGTCCAGCACCTCGCTGTCCCGGGTGAGACGGCCGGGTAGATGGGTGTCGTAGCGAATGATCAGAAGGGGGCGCAGGTGCCGTTTCCGCCATTTCCGCTGACTGTCCGTCCCCCGTTGGATCTCCACAGCGGCTATGCGGCTATAGGGGATAAAATACGCCTTTCCGTTGGCAGCCCTGAGGAAGATCCCCTCCGCGTTGTACCGCAAGCGGGGAGCCGTAGTCTGAAAGAGGATCGCGGCGGCGTACAGGACCGCGATCAGGAGTATGGCGGAGGAGCGGGCATCGTGGGTACCGAGGATCCACCGCAGCAGACAAGGTACCGAGGCCACAGGGGCGGGCAGCACCGTAAGCAGGACTCCGAGGGGGTCGTATTCCACCGTATCCCGTGTCCAGCTCCCCTCCCGCTCCAGCCGCGCGACCCGCCATGCCAGCAGGCGGGGAATGAGGCGGGTTCCATACCCCAAGGCCCACAGGATAAAGACGGCAAGGGCCACCGCCTCCGCGATCCAAACCACCGTGTCAACCATAACGCTCCTTTCCGCGGAGAGCGGAACGCCCCACGGGGCGGGTCACGCGTCTCCGTCCAATAGCATATCCACAACCGCTACCGCCGCCGCGGCCTCCACCACGGGCACCGCACGTGGGACGATACAGGGATCGTGCCGCCCCTTCACCACCATGACGGTATTCTCGCGGCGGGAGAGGGACACCGACTCCTGCCGGCTCCCAATGGAGGGCGTAGGCTTAAAGGCGCAGGAGAAGATCACGGGCATACCCGTGGACATCCCGCCCACGATACCGCCGCACCGATTGGTTTTGGAGACGATCTCACCGTTCTCCATACGGTACGCGTCGTTGTGGGTGGAGCCGTAGCCCAAAACAAAGTCAAAGCCGTCCCCGAAGGCCACGGCTTTCACGGCGGGGATGGAGAACAGGATGGAGGAGATCCGCCCCTCCATGCCGTCGAAGGGATGATCTCCCACCCCGACGGGAAGACCGATGACGGCGCACTCCACCGAGCCGCCCACCGAATCCGACGTCATGCGGGCGCACTCGATCTCCCCCTTCATGGCCTCCCCGGCCTCGGGGTCGATGACCGCGAAGCAAATCTTGGCAGGGGCGTGGAGCGCCTCGGGGGTCAGATGCAGACGGTCAAAGGCGGCGTCCTTCACCGCCCCGATCTGCTGGATGTGAGCGCCTACCTCGATGCCCCTCTCTCGGAGCAGAGCCAGGCAGAAGGCCCCCGCGATGCACAGAGGCGCGGTCAACCGTCCCGAATATTTTCCGCCACCCCGCAGATCCACCGCGTCGCCGAACTTCACCCGCGCGGGGTAGTCGGCATGGGAGGGGCGAGGGGTATCCGGCAGGGAGGAGTAATCCCCGGACCGTTGGTTTGTGTTGATGATCACCGCCCGCAGGGGGGTTCCGTCGCTTATGTAGACCCTGCCGCCCTCGGTCTCCTCCACCGTCACGCCCGATGTGAACACGGGGATATCGGGTTCCTTGCGGGCGGTAGCCCAAGGCCCCTGCCCCGGCGCGCGGCGGGCCATGAAGGCCAGAAGCTCGCCCTCGGGGAGCCGCACCCCCGCGGGAAAGCCCGAGAGGGTCATGCCGATCTCCACGTCGTGGGAGCCGCCGAAGATGGAAAGCTTTATGTTGTTGCCGTAGATGTTTGCCATTGTGAACTCCTTGAACTGTGGGTTTCAAATTTGGGTTTATCGTTCTGATAAACCCAATAATGAATAATGAATGATGAATAATGAAGAATGAATAATTGTGGAAGGAAACCTTCGGTTTCCCGCGATTTTTATTTGAATGAATGGACAAATCCGAAGGATTTGCACCGAAATTATTCATTATTCATTT
>JAZNJA010000107.1:0-6288 GCA_045577755.1 Eubacteriales bacterium | reverse complement strand
AAACCCGTAGGGTTTCTTTCCTCAACTCGCCCAACGGGCGAATTTCACACGCGCGACGCGCGTATTTCACGCCGAAGGCATTTCACACGCCGTAAGGCGTATTTCACTATTGCAGTTTATCGGAACGATAAACTGCAATTTGAAACTTACCCCCCTATTCTACCACTTTTCCCCCCATCTGTCAAGTTCTTTTCGGGCATACGAAAAAGGTTTTTCGTCAAAATGCCAAAAAATCATATTTCCTATTGCAAAAGTACGATATATTTGGTATAATAGGTACGATCCCCCGCTGTATCATCAGCGGTACTGAAAGGACACGTGACTATGAACGCAAAACGCAAAAAGCTCGCAACCGTAATGGCCATCATCCTGGCCGTCCTTATGGTCGGCTCGGTGGCTACCCTGACGGTCTCCATGATCGTCGCGGCCATCCAGGAGGCAACTCACGACCACGACAAGGATAAGAAGTCCGCCGAGGCTCCCTACTCCTTCGATCTCCTGGCCGGTGAGGCTCCCACCTTCAACACCACCACCCCGACCCATGTGCTGACCCCCGAGATCCTCCACAAGGAGCAGGGCAGCAACGGTCGCTTCACTACCGAGATCAAGGACGACTACTGCGTCATCACCCCCACGGGCAAGGATCCCTTCTACTATCCTATGTCCACCCTGGATAAGCCCACCAAGTACGTGGTGATCGGCTACCGCTCCTCTACGGCGGCCAACACCACCATCCAGTTCTTCATGGGCTCCACCGGCACCGGTCCCACCGACGATACCTCCATGCTGGAGACCTCCGTCATCGCCGACGGGCAGTGGCACGCCCACGCCTTCGACCTCCAGGAGCTGGTGGACCGCGGGGTGTACAACGGCACCAACTCCACCTTCTTCCGCTTCGATCCTCTGGAGGCGGGCTACGTTCTGAACGAGGAGGGCGAGCCCTACAAGGAGGGTGACGTCTGGGTCAAGTACCCCATCCCCGACGGCGCGTCCATCGACATCCGCTTCATCGCCTTCTTCGAGACCGAGGAGCTGTATCAGGGCTTCGACATGGAGCAGTACGTAGCCAAGCTCGCCTATGAGGAGGAGCAGAAGCGTCTGGAGGAGGAGGCCAAAAAGCGTTACGATTGGGCGACTCCCACCTACGTGGAGATGGAGACCACCGAGTACGATAAGGCCGACGGCACTCTGAAGATGGAGACCTCGGAGGACGGCAAGACCGTCACCATCTCCTACGACGTCAACGGGGAGACCGTCTCCTATACCGTTCCCAATAACTACAACTACACCATGGGCGGTTACGCCGCCACCGACGATCTGGACCGTACCCTGTACACCTCCTCCGATGTGGGCAGCTACGGCTCCACCGGCGAGCATTACGTGGGCCTGTTCTACTTCCTGTGGCAGGGCGAGCACGGCGACAGCGGTGTCTTCGACCTCCAGAAGATCATCGACAAGGTAGGCGTGGAGGCCGCGGGCTCCACCAAGTGCGGTCTGTACGGCGGCGTGGGCGCCATGCACTGGTTCGCCGAGCCTCTGTACGGCTACTACTACGCCAACGACGCCTGGGTCCACCGCAAGCACGCCGAGCTGCTCACCCAGGCCAACATCGACTTCCTCTACTTCGATACCACCAACGGCTACCCCTACCTGCATAACGCCAAGAGCCTCATGAAGTGCCTGCACGAGCTGAACGAGCAGGGCTTCGACGCGCCCCAGGTGGTGTTCTACACCAACTCCTCCGCCGAGAACGTCATCCGCCAGGTCTACAACGACATCTACAAGAAGGGCCTGTACGAGGATACCTGGTTCAAGATCAACGGCAAGCCCGTCATCATCGGTCCCATGGAAGCCAACATTGACGACTTCTTCATCATGAAGCAGAACCAGTGGCCCAACGAGCAGTCCAAGCTCAACGGCTGGCCCTGGATGGACTTCACCTGGCCCTCCCGCCTGTACCGCTCGGCCTACGACTTTGACGGCACCGCCATCAGCGTCTCCATCGCCCAGCACAGCGGTACCGTGGCCTTCTCGGATTCCTCCCTCTACAACAACCAGACCAACCGCGGCCGCTCCTTCTTCGGTAAGCGCGCCAACCCCGCCACCCTCCAGGAGCGCTACGACGCATGGAAGGCCGACCCCTCCCTGACCAACCAGGGTCTCAACTTCCAGGCCCAGTTCGACCGTGCCATCGACACCGACGCCATGTACATCCTGGTCACCGGCTGGAACGAGTGGGTGGCCCAGAGACAGAACACGGGTAACGATCGCATCTGGTTCGTGGACACCTCCTCCATGGAGTTCTCCCGCGACTCCGAGATGATGCGGGGCGGTTACTTCGATAACTACTACATCCAGCTGGCCTACAACGTCCAGAAGGCCAAGGGCGCCGCTCCCATCGTGGTGCAGGATGCCCGTACCCCCATCAACGTAACCGGTGAGTTCGACCAGTGGGATGCCGTCTCCTTCACCTACCACGACGCCGTCGGCGACACCGTGGACCGCGACGCCACCGGCTTTGGCCGCACCAAGTACGAGAATACCTCGGGCCGCAACGATATCAAGGCCGCCAAGGTGACCGCCGACTCCAAGAACGTCTACTTCTACGTGGAGTGCGCCGAGCCCATCCCCATGTACGATAACGAGACCTCCTGGATGAAGCTCTACATCGACGCCGACTCCAACGGTAACACCGGCTGGTACGGCTACGACTTCATCATCAACTACAACGTCAAGGACGAGCTGACCACCACCGTGGCCAAGTACAACGGCTCCGACAACGCCTACTCCTTCGAGGTGGTGGGTGAGGTTCCCTTCCGCGTCAAGGAGAACAAGATGATGATCGCCGTTCCCCAGGATATGCTGGGCATGAAAGGCTACCGCGAGCTGTGCTTCCAGTTCAAGTGGGCCGACAGCGAGACCGTCTACGACGAGATGGAGGACTTCTACTGCGACGGTGACGTAGCTCCTCTGGGCCGTATGAACTACGTCTACCAGAACTACATCCCCGGCGTGACCAACGTCACCTACCCCGAGCTGGAGACCACCGCTCCCGAGACCGAGGCTCCCACCGAGCCTGAGACCCAGGCCCCCGCCACCGAGGCCCCCACCGATGCCCCCGCCACCGAGGCGCCCACCGACGCCGAGACTGAGCCCACTGAGAAGAAGGGCTGCGGCTCCGTCATCTCCCTCGTGTCGGTCGCACTCTTTACTCTCGTCTCCTCCGTTGTCATCATCAAGCGTAAGGAACAGTAACGCTACAACGAAAGGATCCTACCATGAAACACAGCGTCAAACGGGCTGTGGCATCCATCCTCTGCGCCTCCCTTCTGGGAGGCGCGGCGGCTTTGATGGGATGTAACACCGCCAACCATACCGAAAAAGACTCCGCAAGAGCGATCGTGGACCGCGCTCCCTATTCCTTCGATCTCCTCGCCGCCGACAAGCCCGAGATCAACACCAGCATCCCCGTCGGGTACATGGATCTCACCACCTACTACAGCTTCGCGGGCCCCGGCAACGTGGAATACAAGGTGACCGAGGGCTCCCACACCACCTTCACCGCCACCGCGGACGATCCCCTGCTCAATCTCTACAACCCTGATTTCAAGCCCTACCAGTGCAAGTCGGTGGCCATCATCTACCGCACCGACATGGACAAGGACGGCGAGCTGTACTGCAACCGCTCCGACGGCGTGAACATGGGACAGAAGGGCGGCATCCAGGTCTGGCGCTGGATCCCCACCAAGGAGTTCGCCAAGATCGCGGTAGTCTGCGACGCCTGGAAGGACTGCGACGAGAGCGTGGCCTTCACGGGCTGGCGGTTCGATCCCCTGAACCCCAGGATCGAGCCCGGGGACTCCATCGACATCCGTTGTATCGCCTTCTTCGATACCGAGGACGGCGCGGAGAAGTTCAACTACGATGAATACAAGAAGCTCCTCGATTGGGAAAAAGAGAATACCAACGAGGATGATCCTGAAAAGGAGGATGAGACCGGCGCCGCCGTGGAGTGGGCCGATCCCGCTTACAAGGATATGAACGCAACACCCGAGGATACCCGCGCGGGGTCTCTGACCTTCACCGAGTCCGCCGACGGCTCCACCGTGACCATCTCCTATGAGGTGAACGGCGAGACCAAGTCCTACACGATCCCCAATAATCCCATCTACCGCTTCGGCGGCTACGCGGGCACCGACGACCTGGGCCGCTCTCTGTACGATGCCACCGAGGTGGGGGTCATCGGGGACAAGGGCGAGCATTACGTGGGTATGTTCTACTTCCTGTGGCACGGCAAGCACGCCCCCACCGACAAGATCTACGACCTGCAGAAGATCCTGGACTCCACCCCCAAGGAGGACCGGGGTAAGCTCTCAACCGGCAAGTACGGTAAGGTGGGCGAGTTCCATTGGTTCGGTGAGCCTCTGTACGGATACTACTACATCAACGACGAGTGGGTGCTGCGCAAGCACATGGAGCTGCTCACCAACGCGGGTGTGGACTTCCTGTTCTTCGACACCACCAACCACCACACCCACGCGGATACGGCGCTGAAGATCATGAAGATCCTCCACGAGATGAACGAGCAGGGCTACAACGCCCCCGGTGTGGTCTTCTACACCAACACCAACGCCGCCGCCATGGTCAAGAATCTCTACAACGAGATCTACGCCCAGAACCGCTACCCCGACACCTGGTTCTGCATCGACGGCAAGCCCGTCATGATCGGCCCCGCTGATGCCAATATCAATAATTTCTTCACCATGAAGATCAACCAGTGGCCCACCGAGCGGGAAAACCACGTCAACGCCTGGCCCTGGATGGACGGCAAGCGTCCCCAGTACGTCTACAAGGACAACGACGGCCGGAAGTCGGCCATGAACGTGTCGGTCGCCCAGCACAGCAGTACCTGGCGCTTCAGCGACTCCATCTACGACGTCATGGACCGCGCCAACCTGGGCCGCTCCTACGGTGAAGCCAAGCTCAACGAGAAGCTGACCGACAAGTATTACGATGCCATCGCCGAGAATCCCGAGCTGTACAAGCAGGGTCTCAACTTCCAGGCTCAATGGGATGCCGCCCACAAGGCCGACGTTCCCTACGTGCTGGTCACGGGCTGGAACGAGTGGATCGCCCAAAGACAGTCCACCTCTACCGAGTACGCCCACTTCGTGGATCTGGCCTCTGTGGAGTTCTCCCGCGACATTGAGATGATGAAGGGCGGGTACTTCGACAACTACTATATGCAGCTGGCCTTCAACGTCCAGAAGTACAAGGGGGCCGCCCCCATGATCCTCCAGGATGCCCGCAACCCCATCAACGTCACGGGTGGCTTTGACCAATGGGATGCCGTACAGGTGACCTACACCGACTACATGAGGGACTGCCTCGACCGTGACTTCAACGGCTATGGGGAGCAGGTCTACACCGACACCACGGGCCGCAACGATTTCACTGCCTTCAAGATCACCCATGATACCAAGAACGCTTACTTCTACGCCGAGACCCGCTTCGATATCACCAAGCCCGATACCGAGTCCTCCTGGATGCAGCTGTTCATCGACGCGGATCAGAACGCCGAGACGGGCTGGTACGGCTACGACTACATCGTCAACTACTCTGCCAAGGATGAATTCACCACCACCGTGGCCAAGTACAACGGGACGGACAACGCCTTCTCCTTTGAGGTGGTAAGCGAGGTCTCCTACCGTGTCAAGGGCAATCAAATGATGATCGCCGTGCCTCTGGAGCTGCTGGGGGTTCAGCATTGCGACTACATGAACTTCCACTTCAAGTGGGTGGACAGCGACTCCAGGATGACCACCATGGAGCAGTTCTACACCGAGGGCGACGTGGCGCCTCTGGGCCGCCTGAACTACGCGTTCAACACCGTCATGCCCGGCAGCGTGCCTCCCGAGGAGGTAGAGACTCAGCCCGAGACCGAAACAGCCGAGGATATCGTCACCATGCCTGCCGAAACCGTTCCCGAGAGTGACGGTGAGGCCACCGAGCCCGAAAAGAAGGGCTGCGGTTCTTCCCTCCTGTCCTCCGCCGTTGTTCTCGCCGCCACCGCCGCGGCGGCAGCCGTCTCCAAGAAGAAAGAAAACGAATAAGCTTTTTACCACCCGTGACGGTTGTCGCGGGTGGTTTTCAAATTTGGGTTTGACGGGCTGTTTGACGGAGCAAAAAGGCTATTTGTGGGTGGCGGGCGGCCACATAGGGCCGCCCCTACAGGTCACCTGTTAGTAAGCCGAAGCCTTCAAAGGTCTTGTCAAACAAAGAAATATG
>JAZNJA010000106.1:0-26282 GCA_045577755.1 Eubacteriales bacterium | reverse complement strand
TGGGATCCTCTTTTTGTCGTACTCATTTTGGCCTCTTTTGGAGGCTTTTTCTTTTGTTGGGGCTTATAAGTGTTGGCTTACATAGAAAAGGGCTGAGCCATTCGCTTTCTGAAAAGCTTTTGACTCAGCCCCTTTTTTCTTGGCTGGGGCACAGGGATTCTGAACCCAGCCCTCGCTATGCGAGGGCGGCAAGCTGCGCGAAAAAAACAGAAAGAGGAAACTTGCTTGCAGCTTGCACCGGTCTTCTCGTCCCCATACTCCGGCCAAAGAAAAAACACCATCCTGTTCGAATGGTGTTTTTTCTTTGGCTGGGGCACAGGGATTCGAACCCCGGAAATGTCAGAGTCAGAGTCTGATGCCTTACCGCTTGGCGATGCCCCAATATTTTCAACAGACGATATTATAGCAGATAACTCGGGATTTGTCAAGGGCTTTTTTAAAAAAAGTTTGAAATTTTTCAAGTTTTTTTGCCCCGCAAGCCACCCCCGACCCAAGTGATCGGGGGGGATCGGCTCTGCGGTTAGTCTTTCCGCTTCAAGGCCTCTTTAATCAGATCCTCGCGGGTATTTTTCGCGGGATCATTCCAGACTACCTCCAGCAGGTCGCAGAAAATGTCCTGGAGCAGGCGGCCGGGCTTGAAGCCCAGGGAAATGAGGTCGGTGCCGTCGATATCCAGGTCGGCGATGCGGACGGGCTCGTCTTTTTGGATGGAGAGCTTCACCAGCTCGGCCAGGGCGTCCAGCTCGGCTTTCTCGGCGTCGCTTTGGGTATGAGCGCGGCGGACGGCCAGGGAGGGGAGGGTGAGGTCGCCTCGGTAGTGCCGCCACTCGCGGGCCTTTCTCGGGGTGGCCTTGACCGCCATGGCGGTGGAGCGGGTGATGGCCAGGATATCCTTGCGGACGGTGTTGGAGAGCCGCAGGCCTGCCAGGTTTTCCTCGGTCTTGTCGGTGGCTTGACCCCACAAAAGACAGGCCATGCGAACCGTGAAATCCGCGGGGAGGGCGGAGAGATCTCCCATGCCGTCGGGGGAAATGCCACGGGGAAGGACGTAGGGCAGAAGCCCCGTATCGGTCAGCAGCCGGACCCCCCGCTCGGGCTGGGGGGAGGTGAGGATCTTTTGGAACTCGTCGCTGATCCGCTCCCGGGAGATGCGGGACAGGCCGTTGGCCTGACGGCAAATGGCGGCATAGGTGTTGTCTTCAATGGTAAAGCCCAGCTTGACGGCGAAGCGCACCGCCCGCATAAGGCGCAGGGCATCCTCGGTGAAGCGGGTGTCGGGATCCCCCACGGCGCGGATGACGCCGTTCGCCAGGTCCTCCCGTCCGCCGAAAAGGTCCAGGACGGTGAGGCGGCCCCCTTTTGTCATGAAGGCCATGGCGTTGACCGTGAAGTCACGGCGGGAGAGGTCGTCCTCGATGCGACCCGTGAAGGAGACCGCGTCGGGGTGGCGGCCGTCGGAGTAGCCCCCCTCGGTGCGGCAGGTGGTGCATTCGATGAGGTCGTAGCTCCCCTCGCGGTCGGCGGGATCGCCGCTGTGGGGGACGAGGACGGTGACGGTTCCGTGCTTGAGGCCCGTGGGGATGGTGCGGTAGCCCGCGGCGTGGCAGATGGCCATGGTGTCGTGAGGAATCGTGGTCACAGCCACGTCCCAGTCGTGGGGCTTGACCCCCATGAGGGTGTCCCGCACGCAACCGCCCACAGGAAAGGCGCTCTCGCCGCGGGAGGCGAAGAGAGAGAGCAGAGGGGTAAGGTAGGAAGGACAGGTGGGGATCATGGCAGTCTCCTTTCTTGTAAGATGGGGTGGGGATCAGCGGGCGGATCTTTTCTCTCGGTGGACGCGGATATAGTAGATCCCAATGGACACCAAATTAAAGCATTCGGTCAGGATCCCCGCCACCGATAGGGTGAATACGTTGTAGGTGATCCAGAAGGGGGAGATGACCGCCAGTTGGGTGATACGGATGGTGTCGGAGCTCTTGGTCCACATACAACCGATGCAGGCGAAGTTGGCTACCGTGGGGAGGAGGGCGATGAGGCGGCCGGGGTAGGTCAGGATGGCCACCACGGCGGAGACGGCGCAGAGCCCCGCCAGCACCAGGGGAGAGAGCAGGGCCTTTTTCTTCTCGGACAGGGCCAGCACCCCGCGGAAGAGAAGGCCTACGGCGTTCTGGGTCATGCCCGCGTAGGCGGCGGAGTCCCCGTTGAGGCCCAGGAACAGGTAGTGGAGGATGAAGAACAGGCAGGCGCAGACCTGGACGATACACAGGCGGGCGGGCTTCCTGCACTGGAAGGAGATCACGATGAGAGCCATGGCGCAAAGGCCCCAGAGCTGGCCCAGGATGAAGAGCGGAGTCATATTGGCCTCCTTGAGGAGATGTTGCCCTCATTATAGCATAAAAAGGGGATCTTGTAAAGGGTAGAGCGGGGAAATTCTCGCCGCCGCATTGACAGACGGGGCGGTTTGTGCTACAATATGGGTACGGTCGGCATCCGACCGCTTCAACTGTGTCTGATAACCGAAGCATACAGAAAAGGAACTAAACATGAACGCAACCCTTACCCAAACCAAGTACGAAAACCTCACCCTGGACGAGGAGCGCGCCCTCTACGGCATTACCCGCGCCACGGTCAAGGACTGTCTCTTCGACGGTCCCGCCGATGGCGAGTCCGCCCTGAAGGAGGCCTCGGATATCACCGTCGAGAACTGCGACTTCCGCCTCCGCTACCCCTTCTGGCACGTCCGCGGGGGCAGAGTGGCGGGCTGTACCCTCACCGACACCTGCCGCGCCGCCCTGTGGTATGCCGCCGATATGGTCATTGAAGGCAGTACCCTCGGTGGCATCAAGGCCCTCCGCGAGTGCGACAACATGACCCTCACGGGCTGCGAGATCGACTCCGCCGAATTCGGCTGGCTCTGCCGCGGCGTGGAGCTGACCGACTGCAGAATGCGGGGGGAGTACCCCTTCTTCATGACCCGCGGGCTTCATCTGCGCGGGATGGAGCTGAAGGGCAAGTACTCCTTCCAGTACGTGGAGGACTGCACCGTTGCCGACTCCAACCTGGACACGAAGGATGCCTTCTGGCACGCCAAGAACGTGACCGTCACCGACAGCACCCTCAAGGGGGAGTACCTGGCCTGGTACTCCGAGGGTCTGACCCTGGTCCGTTGCCGCATCGAGGGCACTCAGCCCCTGTGCTACTGCAAGGACCTCACCCTCATCGACTGCGAGATGGTTGGCTGTGACCTCTCCTTCGAGAACAGCACCGTCACCGCCACCGTGAGGGGCCACGTGGACAGTATCAAGAGCCCCGCCGCGGGCCGCATCGAGGCGGACTCGGTGGGGGAGATCGTCTATGAGCGGGCCCCCGTGGATGGCCACGGGTGCGAGATCGTGGTGCGAAAGGCTACCGACTGATCATGAATCCAAAAACAGAAAACGGCTATCCGTCTTGTGACAGGCGGATGGCCGTTTTTGATTGATTTCCCCACTTTGGCATCAAAACAACGGTGCAAACGGTTTGCTTTAGGTAAATTCACTCCACTATGTCACCACTTACACCCACCGCCGTCCACAAAACGCCTCCTGGCCCACTCCCGCCACGCCTCAGGGAGGTTGGGATCGTACAGGCAAAGCAGGTCGGCGGGATCAACCCTGCCGTTCAGGTCCGCGTCCCCCACTTGACCTACAAAAACAGCCGTTTTTTGAATATTCATCGCCACTACACCGCCACTCTCATCCATTCCCATCCACTTTCCTCCCGAAAACAGCAGCTTTTGGGTAAATATCTCCCATCCCACAGTCCCCTGAACGATCTCAAAGCGGGTATCGGTACAGGTATGCTCCGCGGCACAGGAATAGTCATGGTAGCCCAGCTCCTCCATCCCCCCGTCCGAGCGGAGAAGACGGCGGTGGTTCACCTCGTCTGTTCCCTCGGCGGCGGGAATGGGATCGTCACGGGTCACGTCCACGTGGTACCAGAGCCCGTCCACGCGGACGTGATTCCATGCGTGATCCATGGCATCCGACACCACCAGCTCCGCCTCCAGCCCCGCCCCCCGACAGAGGGCGAGGAAGGTCAGGGCGTAGGCCTGGCAGATGCCTTTGCCATCGCGGAGGAAGGTGTACGCGTCGGCATTTGCCGCGCGTGGCGCGTCGGCATAGGGGGACTCGGCGCGGGTGTCGTAGGCGTAGCGGTCGGCCAGGTAGTCGTGGAGGTAGAGGGCGGTGTCCGCCTCGGTGCGGGGGGAATCACCGAAGGTCAGCTCCATTTCGGCGAGGATGGCGGTGAGGGTGTCCCGATAGTAGGCGCGGGCGGCGGTGAGTGCGTCTCCCGTCATGGTGTAGGCGGGGTAGACCTCGGCCACGGTGCGGGTGCCGTTCCTTTCGACGGAGCTGTAGGACAGCCGCGGAGCCACGTGGAACAGCTCGGGGTGGCTATGGAGGACGGTAAGGTAGACCCGCCCCAGCTCCGAGACGGGAAGGGAAGCGCCCGACAGGTCGATGGCCTCGCGGCAGTCGGTCAGGCCCTCCAAGAGGATAGCGGCGGGATCGGCATGAGCGGCGGTCTCGGCTGCGGCGGGCAGGGGAGAGGAGGCTATCCACCCAAACAGAAACGCGGCCGTCAAAAGCAGAACGGTCGCGTTTTTCAGATATCCTGTTCTTTGGAGGTGTGAGTTCCTCACTTGCCCCCCGCCATGGCCCGGGCGCGGGTCAGAGCCTCGGGGATGAACTCGTTCAGAGCGCGGAGGGTGACGGTATCCCGGCCGTTGAACCCCGTGACGGTGTCGGCGGCGGTCATGGAGTTGTAGATGGCCTCCTCCACGCACTCGGCCACGGCAGTGAAGGCGGTCTCAAGCCGTCCGTTGCTCACTACCTCTACGGTACGGATGGACTCGTCTCCCCCGCGGCGGTTGGCGGTGGAGAATCCGATGACCACGTCCCCGCTGCCGTGGCCCACGAAGGAGCCGGTACGGGCCAGCCCCACGGTGGCGCGGCGGAGGATGCGCCCCAGCTGGAGCTCGGACACGGGGAGGTCGGTGCCCACCACGATCATGATGGAGCCGATATCGTCCTGACCCGTCATGGCCTTGGCCTTTGCCTCCGCCTCCTCGCGGATCATATCCACCACGGCCTCCCCCACGGGAAGACCGTCGATCCGCAGGTTCTCCACGCACCCGAAGTTGGTCTGCACCAGCGCGCCCATGGTGAAGGTGCGGCCGCCGATCTCCATGACGCGGGAGGCCGAGCCGATGCCGCCCTTGAGGCCGAAGCAGATGGTGCCCTTGCCCGCGCCCACGTCGCCCTCGGCGAAGTCCTCGCAGGCGGAAGCGATGGCGGCATCCAGGTGGGTCTTATCGGAGGGGCGGTCGTTGTTGCAGGACAGGATGCCGTCGTTGGTCTCTCCCACCACGGGGTTGACGGATCGGCAGGATCGCCCCTCGGCGGCGCACTGCTCGATGGTATAGCTTACCAGGGCGTCGTGGATCTTGCCCACGTTCAGGGTCCCCGTCAGGGCGATGGGGGTCTCCAGGTAGCCCAACTCCCGGACCTGCATGAGGCCCGCGGTCTTGCCGAAGCCGTTGATGACGTGGCAGGCGGCGGTGACGGGGCGGGTGAAGAGGTTCCCCTCGGCGGGGAGGATGACGGTGACCCCCGTCTTCTGGCGGTCGGTGTCAATGGTGGCGTGACCGACGCGGACGCCGGGGACGTCGGTGATCTTATTGAGCTTGCCCGTGGGCAGGTGGCCTACGGTGATGCCGTAGTCGCGGATGCGGGTGGGGTTCATGGTGGACCTCCGGTCAGTGAATAATGAAAAATGAAGAATGAATAATGAATAATGGAGGTGCAGATCCTTCGGATCTGTCCATTTGATTGTAATGGAGGAGACCGAGGGCTTTTGGGGACACCTCTTTGCTCTTATCATATCATACGCCGCGGGAAAAGTCAATATTCCCCCGAAAACTTTTGGGGCTGTCGGTTGACAGACGGCACCTCCTATGGTATAATACCACCATAGGCGATTGCATAATTGCGAAAATTGGGGTTTAGCGTGCTATCTTTTGCCCACTTGTGGGCTGTCATCCTGAGCGGAGCCGCTTGCGGCGGAGTCGAAGGATCTCCTTTGCCGACAAGAGATCCTTCGACTTCGGGCTTCGCCCTTCGCTCAGGATGACCGCTCCATAAACTCGACGACAAACCCCAATTTGAATCATTTTGCAATCGCATATATAATACCACCATGAAAAGCTCTGCCCCGCAGAGGATACGAAAGGATATTCCCCATGGAAAACTATAAGAATCCCGCCCTCACCCCCGAGGAGCGCGCCAATGACCTTCTCTCCCGCATGACCCTGAAGGAGAAGATCGGTCAGATCAATATCACCCGCGGCGTGGAGTTCCACGTCAACTCCCTGGCCGACGGTAATACCTGCACCGTAGAGGCCGACGATACCTTCCTGCCCGAGAAGTTCGACGAGTACGTGGGGGACTACGGCATCGGTTACCTCCACGATATCTATTCGGTGCCCGCTATCAAGAACCGTATGCAGAAGCGGCTGGTGGAGGGTACCCGCCTGGGCATCCCCGCCATTTTTACGGGTGAGGCCCTCCACGGCATCGCCTGGCGCGGTGCCTCCATCTTCCCCGTGCCTCTGACCCTGTCCCAGTCCTTCGACCCCGACCTGGTGCGAGAGGTGGGCGACGGCATCGCCTCCGAGACCCGCGCGCTGGGCCATCAGGAGATCCTGGCCCCCAATCTGGACGTGGCCCGCGACCCCCGCTGGGGACGGACCGAGGAGACCTTCGGCGAGGATACCTACCTGTCCTCCGAGATGGCGGTGGCCATCATCTCGGGGGAGCAGAAGGGAGATCTCTCCCGCCCCGACGCCATCATCACCGAGCCCAAGCACTACTGTGTCCACGGCATCCCCGAGGGAGGCCTGAACTGCGCCCCCGCCCGTGTGGGCCGCCGCGAGGTGGAGACCTGCTACCTCCCCGTCTTTGAGGCGGGGATTACGCGGGGCGGCGCCTACAACGTCATGTCCTGCTACAACAGCATCGACGGCGAGGTGGTGGGGGAGAGCCCCTACTACCTCAAGGAGGTGCTGAAGGAGCGCTTCGGCCTGCGAGGCATCTCCCGCGCTGACTGGGGCGGTGTCCACCGTCTCATGTCCTTCCACAAGGTCACCACCTCCGAAAAGGAGTGCGTCCGCCGCTGTCTGGCGGGTGGCCTGGATATGCAGGGCTGCTGTGACTACGACGCCCGCCATTGGGCGAAGCTCGTGGAGGAGCTGGTGCTGGAGGGCAAGCTCTTCGAGGCCGATATCGACGAGTCGGTGCGCCGTATCCTCAAAATGAAGTTCGAGATGGGGCTCTTTGAGAACCCCTACTTCGACGAGACCGCCCACGAGTCGGTGATCCGCTGTGACAAGCACGCCGCGGTCAACCTCCGCGCCGCCGAGGAGGGCATGGTCCTGCTCACCAACAACGGCATCCTGCCTCTGGGGGACAAGTACAGCCGCATCGCGGTCATCGGTCCTTCCTCCGCCGCCCAGAAGATCGGCGGGTATTCCTCGAGGCCCTACGGCTACACCATCCATTCGGTCTACGACGAGCTGAAGGCCCGCTACCCCGAGGCCGAGATCCATCAGTGCGACGGATGTGCCATCACCCACACGGGCGGGCAGTCGGTGCAGTACGTGGACGGCCAGCCCCATCTGACCACGGTGCTGGACGCCGACATCGAGGACATGATCGAGCAGGCCGTGGAGATGGCGAGAAACGCCGAGGTGGCCATCCTTGTCTGCGGCGACAACCTGGTCACCAGCGGCGAGGGACACGACCGCTCCCGTCTGGTACTCTGCGGCCGTCAGCGTGAGCTGATCCTGAAGGTGGCCGAGACGGGGACTCCCGTGGTGCTGGTGCTGGAGAACGGCAAGGCCATCGACCTCTCGGCCGAGACTCCCGTCTGCGCCGCCATGGTGGTGGCGGGCTTTGGCGGTGAGTTCGGTGCCAAGGCCATCGTGGAGACCCTGGCGGGGGATATCAACCCCGCGGGCCGTCTTACCGTCTCCTACCCCCGCGACGAGGGCATGATCCCCTGCTACTACAGCCGCCTCCCCGGTGCCTCCTGCGACTATCTGGAGGGCTCCGCCTCCCCCCTGTACCCCTTCGGCCACGGTCTGTCCTACACCAAGTTCGAGTATAGCGATCTCACCCTGAATCCTCTGGGCGGCACCGACTGTGAGGTCTCCTTCACCGTCACCAATGTGGGCGGCTACGACGGCGACGAGGTGGTTCAGGTCTATATCAACGACCCCGAATCCTCGGTGGTCACCCCCGAGAAGCTCCTTCGCAGGTTCCGGCGCCTGACCCTCACCGCGGGGGAGTCCCGCCGCGTGACCTTCACCCTGGGCTTCGACGATCTCAAGCTCCTGGGTCTGGATTGGCAATGGAAGGTAGAGCCCGGCGAGTTCCGCGTCATGGTGGGCGCGTCCTCGGCGGATATCCGGCTGGAAGGATCCTTTGAGGTCAAATGACCCGCTTTTTCACGGCTTCCCCCTCGGAGGCCGTGATTTTTTAAAAAATTTCCCTGTTTCGGAAAGATTCCCTCGCAAATATCGTCTACATAAGCAGAGGTCTCAATACCACAGGCGATCGGAAAATGCTTCAAATTGGGGTTTAACGGCGGTTTTTAGGCGGACATCCTGAGCGAAGGGCGAAGCCCGAAGTCGAAGGATCTCTTGCCGACAAAGGAGATCCTTCGACTCCGCCGCAAGCGGCTCCGCTCAGGATGACTCTTTAAAATAGACCGCTAAACCCCAATTTCCTCCCATCATACGATCGCCTACCAATACCCACGAAAGGAGAACCACTATGGATCCGACGACCGCCGCCCGCGACCGCGAGATCGTGGAGCTGTACTGGCAGAGAAACGAAAGTGCCATCCGGTTGACCCACGAGCGCTACGGCGGGCTCTGCACCCGCGTGGCCATGAATATCCTGGGGGATCCCTCGGACGCCGAGGAGTGCGTCAACGACACCTATCTGAAGGCTTGGAAGTCCATTCCCCCCGAAAGGCCCCGCGCTCTGGGGGCATTCCTGACCCGCATTACCCGCAATCTGGCCCTGGACCGCTACCGCACCAAGCGGCGGCAGAAGCGGGACGGGGAGTTTACGGTCATGCTCTCCGAGCTGGGGGACTGCATCCCCGCCCCCGAGGAGACCGACGCCGCCGAGCTTCTGGGGCACATCAAGGATTTTCTGCGGGAGCAGGACGACACCGACCGCAACCTCTTCGTGGGACGCTACTTCCACGCCTACGAGGTGCAGAGGATGGCCGAAGCCTACGGGCTGACACCCAACGCCGCGTCCCTGCGGCTGTACAAGACCCGCGAAAAGCTACGGGTCTACCTGAACGAAAGGGGGTACCACGTATGAAGAAGAACGAGATCAAGGGGCTTTCCGCCTTTGAGCTGCTGGAGGGCCTGGACGACGACATGATCCTTTCCGCCTCTCTGCCCGAGGCGGCGCCCGTGGCTCCCCCTACGGCGGGGGAGAAGATCACCGCCTTCTTTGCCCGCATGGGGAAGGGCGGCATGGCGGCGGCCGTCACGGGGATCGCGGTGGCGGTGGCGGTGCTGTTGGGGATCGCTCTGGCGCGGCCTTTCGGGGTCATTGATCCCCCCGACACCGACCCGAGCCAGGGCATCCACGGGAGCCTGCCCGACACGAACAACGGCATTATCGCCCCTCCCCTCACCCAGACCCCCGAGCAGGAAAAGGGGCCTGTGGCGGTGATCTCAGACGGGATCACGGTGTACCCCCAAGGGTACTGCGTATGGGAATCGGGACTGCATCGAAACGAACAGGGGGAGCTGGAGGGGTATGACGCCGACGGCCGAGGCGCGGTGGATATGCTGGACCGACTCTGGGATATGCTTCCCGTTCTGCGGACGGCGGGGAACTCCTATGAGCTGCCCCTGCCCGACCACATGACCCTGCAGGATATCCGAGTCTTTGAGATGATCTCCCTCGGATACGGCAAAGCCTTCGAGGAGATCGCCCTCACGGCCAAAGGCACGGACCCCGCCATTGACCTGCTGAACACCCTCACCGGCAACGGCGGCTACGTCGTGGTACTGGATATCTACACCGAGATCCGCTACTCCGAGGACGAATACACCAAGAGCTTGTACGAGTACGCTTTTATGCTGGAGGTGGATCCTTCTATGAACGATAACGCCCCCGTCCGCGTGATCCACGGCGACAAGACCTATTTCCCCGCGGGGTATCTGCTGGAGGAGAGCTACTACGACGCGGAGCTGAAGCAGGAGGTGGTGAAGAAATACGACGGCGTGGAAATGATCCTGAAGGAGCTGGTCAAGACCCTGCCCACCGCCACCGTGACCCAAGGGGAGTCCCTGTCCCTCTACCTTGCCCCCTTCTACGACCTGAAGTCGGTCAAGGTCTACCGGGATCTGACCCTGCGGGCGGAGTCCGAGACCGAGGAGCCTCTGACCCAACTGTCCGAGTGGGACACGGGAGACTACTACTTCATCTTTACCGTCTCGGATAACGGCACGGGGAAGACTACCGTGAGCGAATTCCCCATCCATATCAAGCTGTTGGAGGAGACCGAGCAAGAGACCGGGGAGGAGACCGAAAAGGAGACCTACCCGAACGACGACGGCGAGACCCCCGAGCCGCCCCGCCTGACGGTAAGCACGGGCTGGGGAAGCCTGTATTTCGGAAGCAAGAGCCATAGCCGTGAGTACCACGAGGGCTATATGCTCTGGACAGAGCAGTGGTACGACGGCGGTATGGTCAGCGGTGACGGCTTTGGCGCCACGGGTCAGCTTTCGGATATTGCCGCCGGACTTCCCGTGCTTCGCCACTATGCCGGGGAAGAACCCCACCTTCGTGTGATCGAGGACAAGGATACCCTGACCCGCATCTATATCTACTATGAGGACCACAGCTTCTATGCCGATGCGAGGGATGCCTCGGTCCTGTCCACCCTCACCGAGGGCAGCTACGTCATCGTCCTGCGGGTGGAGACCCAAGGCGACTACATCGAGGAGGCTGAGGCCTACGAGCGCACCTGCACCGAGTACGCCTTCATCCTGGAGGTGGTGGAGGAGCATGCGGGCGTCCCCGGCGTTCCCGAGACTGACCCTCGCGTGGTGGTCAGCGGCGGCGGTCAGTCGGCGGTCTTTGAGACCGAGGAGGACGGCTTCCTCGCATGGCGCGAGGTGGATCTCAGCCATATCCTAGGCACCCCCGCCGCCTCGGTGATCTTCACCGACGATGACGCCCTGCGCGCCCTCCCCGACATGGAGATCACCTACGGCACGCCCCTCACCCTCTCTCTGGATGCCGCGGGGGATGCGCTGTTCAAGGTGATCCTGTACGACGCCAAGGGCGGCGTGACCGCCGAGGGACTTGACCTTTCGGTGGTGGACTCTCTGGAAAACGACGGCTGGGACAGGGGTGTGATCCTGGTCTTACAGATCATGTCCCAGATCAGCGAGACCGAGCAGGCCTGCTATGAGTACGCCATTGATCTGACCATCACCCAACCGTAATATCATCCCAAGCCCGCCTCTCACCCGAGGGGCGGGCTTTTTCTATGATAAAAAATCCATAAAATTCCCTAAACCATCTTGCAAAAATCCGTACAACATGATATAATAAAACCACCTGCGGGCTATCCCGCGCCGATACCGAAAAATTTTGATTCAGATAGGAGAACCTACCATGAAGATCAACGAAAAGATCCCCGCTCTGAACGGGTCCATCACCGACCCCCGTACCCGCCGCTACATCGCCCCCAAGCGGGTGGTGCTGACCGAGGGTAACGTGAACAACCCCGAGTCCCTCCTCCAGGAGAGAAGCAACCAGATCACCCTGGGCGTGGGCGAATGCTGCACCATGCGGAACGTCCCCGGTGAGCCCAAGGCCAAGCTGGTGCTGGACTACGGCTGTGAGTTCCCCGGCTCTATCCGCCTCATGATCTGGGGCGCGGGCTCCAAGGGCTGCGGTGACGACGCCCGCTGTAACATCATCGTCCGTACCGGTGAGTCGGTCATGGAGGCCATCACCCCCATCAAGGTCAAGAACACCACCAACGATCACGCCATCCGCGACCGTGTCATGAACGTGGGCTTCTACTCCGCCAACGAGACCAACGAGTCGGGCCAGCGGTTCGTCTGCGTGGAGCTCATCGACGATGACGCCGTGGTGACCTTCAAGGCCATCCAGGGCGTGTTCCACTACCTGGATCTGGACTACAAGGGCTCCTTCGAGTGCTCCGACGAGAAGCTGACCCGCATCTGGAACACCGCCGCCTACACCGCCCACGTCAATATGCAGGAGTACCTCTGGGACGGCATCAAGCGCGACCGCCTGGTCTGGATCGGTGATATGCACACCGAGGTCAACACCATTCTGGCCACCTTCGGCTACAACGAGATCGTCCCCCGCTCCCTGGACGTGGTCCGCGACGAGACCCCCGTGGGCGCCTGGATGAACGGCATCTCCGCCTACTCCATCTGGTGGCTCCTGATCCACTGCGACTGGTACCGCGCCTTCGGTGACAAGGCCTACCTGGAGGAGCAGAGAGACTACCTCCGCGGCCTGCTGACCCTCCTTGCCTCCTTCGTGGACGAGGACGGCGGCGAGACTCTGCCCGAGGGCCGACTCCTGGACTGGCCCACCAACGACGATCCCGTGGCCAAGCACGTGGGCTTCCAGGGCCTTCTGAAGCTGGCTCTGGACAACGGCGCATACCTGCTCCGCGAGCTGGGCGAGGACGAGACCGCCGCTCTGTGCGAGGCCTCTGCCGAGAAGATGAAGCAGCACAAGCCCGCGCCTACTGCCGCCAAGCAGGCTAATGCCTTCATGGTGCTGGCAGGCCTTGCCGATCCCGTTGAGGTCAACGAGCGTGTCATGATCCCCGGCGGCGGCCACGGCTACTCCACCTTCATGGGCTACTACATCATGGCCGCCAAGGCCAAGGCGGGCGACCACGCCGGCGCACTCCGCGACATGAAGGAGTACTGGGGCGGTATGCTGGATATGGGCGCTACCACCTTCTGGGAGGACTTCGACCTTGACTGGATGAAGAACGCCGGCCGCATCGACGAGGTGGTTCCCGAGGGCATGGTGGACATCCACGGCGACTACGGTAACTACTGCTACGTCAAGTTCCGTCACTCCCTCTGCCACGGCTGGGCATCGGGTCCCTGCCCCTACCTGTCCAACTACGTGCTGGGCGTGAAGAACGTCGCTCCCGGTAAGTACGAGGTCAAGCCCGACCTGGCCTGGCTGGATTGGGCCAAGGGCTCCTACCCCACCCCCAAGGGAGAGATCAAGGTATGGGCCTTTAAGGACACCGAGGGCAAGACCGTGGTCAATATCGAGGCTCCCGCGGGCATCGAGATCCTGCGCTGATCTCCAATCCCCCGCCCGGGCCCGCCCCGGCGAGTCGTACGCAATACGAGAAGCCCCCCGCAGGCGCGGGGGGGCTTCTTTTGCTTTTGAGAAAACCGACCGACGCGGAATCAGTTCTCCTTCTTCTTCAGCGCGACAGCCGCGGCGGCCATGGCGGTGAGGGTAGCGGCCAGGCCCATGCCGAGGGTGGCCTTACAGCCCTTTCCCGCGGGCTCGGTCACGGGATCGGTGGGAGCCTCGGTGGCGGGGGCATCGGTGGGGGTTTCGGCGGGATCGGTAGGCGTTTCGGTGGGCGCTTCGGTCTCGGGGGTGACACCGCTGTTTTCGGTGGTGGAGATAAAGGAGAACTTGAAGCGGCCGCCGGGAGCCACGTCGCCCGAGGTGTAGAAGTCCAGGATGTCGCCGCTGAACTTTTCGTAGTCCCCCTCGTCGTGGACGTTATCGGTCCAGGCGAAGTTAATGGTGTAGTCGTTGCCGGAAAGGCCCAGGTCGGACTTGGGGATCTTGACCGTGAGGTACTTGCCGTCAAGCTTGTACTCCACGTCAGCTACCTTTTCGGTCTTGGCATAATCGTTTTCGGCGGTGAACTTCTCCAGCACAAGGGTCTTCTCCCCCGCGGCGGTCTTGTTCACCACGAAGTCGAAGGTGTTCCAGCCCTGACTGCCTTGATCGGAGTCGATGTAGAGGTTCATCCAGAGGGAGTCGGTGTAGGGGGTGATATCCTCATTGCATTCCACGAGGAACCAGACGAAGTCGGCATCGCGGGCGACCTTGGCACCGATGATGTCGTTGCGGCCGGAGGTCTCGGTGTAGGTGACACCGCCGTAGCCCTCGGCTTCTCTGTGGGCGGTGTTGCCGATGTAGGCGGCGTAATAGGGCTCTACGGTGTTCCATTGGTCAATGCTTCCGTTCAGATCAATGGTGGCGTTCTGACTGGGCGCGGGGATGGGGCGCGCGCCCTTGAACCTGCGGACGTAGTTGACCAGCTGGTAGTAGTAGTGATCCTGCAGCTCCCCCTTGGTGGGCTCGATGTCGCGGGAGAACTCGTCGATGAACTGGTCGGGGAAGGCGTTTGCCACGCCGCCCCATTCCTCATGGCGGCCCGCCGTCCACTCGTTCCAGCCCGTGATAAAGATGAGCTGGGGGTCCTTCTCCAGGGCGTAGTCGAACTGCTCGGCGAAGAAGTAGCCCCACTTGGAGGCCTCGGAGCCTTCCTTGAGATAGCGGTCGGGGTAGGCGGTGGAGTAGGAGCGGCCCGTGACAAACTCGCCGTTCATGGCGGTGCCTTCACCCGTTAGGTAATTGCGGTTCTGGCTGATGCCCACGGTGGTCTGCTCAACCTTTTTGTAGCGGACGTTCTCGCGGGTGCCGGGGAAGGTGACCTGGGGGTAGGCCGAGAGCCAGCCCCACTGGCCCGTCTTGCGGTACTCGCTGCTGGTCGCGTCACCGCCGATGAAGGGACGGCGCCACGTAAAGAAGCGGTAGGTCTCCTTGCGCAGGTTATCGCTCTGCTGGGCACTGTGATCGTCACAGCCCAGGATCATGGGCTTATCCTCCCAGTAGAACCAGAGGCTGTGGTAGCGGCCGGGGCGGTAGATGTCCATGTAGAGGCTGACGATCTGGTCCCAGCTCTCGTTGAAGGGGTAGAAGGGGAGGTGGAAGGAGACCTTGGGGGCATCCACGGCACCCTCGCTTTGGGCCTTTTCCCAGGTGGGGTAGAGGACGTCGTAGCTCTCCTTCCAGGTAAAGCCGCCGTTGGTATTGTCGGTGAAGATGGTATCCACCCCCGCGTTGGCCAGCAGCTCGGCGTGCTTGCGGAGGACCCACTCGTCGGTGGTCTTGTAATAGCCGAAGACGGGCTCATTCCAGAAGTAGGCCGCGCTGCCGGGCCATGCGGAGTGGCCGTAGTCGTTCATGGCCTCGGGGTACTTCTGCATGAACTCGGTGAGGTTCAGGGGGGTCGGGCCGCCGCCGTGCCAGGTCCAGTAGAACATGGCCACGGTCTTGTCCTTGGGATCGCCTACCTCGGCGTTGGTGAGGGACACGCGGCCCAGGCCATCGGTGAAGACCCAGGTATCGGGCATGACCTTGTGGGTATTCAGGAGGTGATCCTCGGCGGGGACCCACTCCTCGGGGGGCGTGTGCTTGCCGTCGATGCCGTCCAGCATACTGGAGACGGGGAGGAAGGGAGTATCGGGCTGTTCGGTGAAGGTGACGGTCATCCACCAGTCGGCGCGGGACTCCTTGCCGCTCTCATAGCAGTAGCCTTGGGAGACCGTCATGTCCTTCTGCATGACGCCCACGGTGCCCTTGATATCGGCGATGCGGAACAGGTACTCCCCTGCGGGCTGGGCGTCAAAGGTCAGCTCGTTGGTGGCGCAGTCCACCAGAGGGGAGAACAGCTTGTAGGCGATGGGCTCGGAGGCGATGGTGGTGTTGTAGTCCACGTCCCATTTATAGAGGGCCAGGGAGGCCTCGGCATCGGTCTGGGCCCAGGTGGGCATGACCGCCGTCAGCGTGGTGAAGGGGGCGCCCAGGTTGACGCGGATGCAGTAGTCCGAGGTGATCTGCTTGGGACCCATGCCGCCGCCGTTGTGGGCGTCCACTACCACGGCTCCGTCGGCCGCCAGGGCGGGGAGGGCGCAGAGACTTCCAAGGAGGAGGCAAGCGGTGAGGAGGAGGGTGAGGATACGGAGAGTTGATCTCATAGGGGTACTCCTTTCGGGGTGGTGGTTTCATTATAGCACAGCTTTACGCCGTGGGTCAAGAAGGCCTCCGCATTTTTGGAGGAGTGAACAAAGGAAGCTTTCCTTCTTTGTTTGCTTTCACAAAAGATCCCCCGCCGTAGGGCGGGGGATGGGAGCATGATACGAACAGTCGGTACAACCTCTCATTCCTCGGTGAATTCCCAACCCGTCAGCTCCGTCGTTCCATCGGGCGTCCTGGCGAAGCTGACGGTGACCACGCGCAGGTCGGGAAGCTCAAAGGAAACGGTCAGGCTTTCCAGCTCCGCCGCAAACTCCTCGGCGGATGCAGGAATTTGGGGATTAAAGGAAATGCCGGTATACTTTTTCGGGTCGGTAAAACGGTACCTGATGTTCCGACCTTCCAGCGTGACGTCCTCACCGTACAGGGCGGTAAACTCTTGGTCCTGCCGCAGGAATTCCATGGCCTTGGTCTCGTAGGGCTCCAGGTAGGTCCCCATCACGTTATCACGCTCGTAGCTTTTTAGCACCACGGTCATAGTCAGGACACCAAAGGCAACGAACACGACCACGGCCCCCGCAATGAGGGGAATGAGCCATCTTTTTTTCATAGATCAGTCTTCCTTTCCTTTCCTGAGAGCCACAGCTGCTGCGGCGGCAATCAGAACGGCGGCGGCACCTGCGGCCACGGAGGACTTACAGCCGCCCTTGGGGGCTTCGGTCTCGGTAGGAGCCTCGGTGGCGGGGGTATCGGTGGGCGCCTCGGTGGGCTGCTCGGTGGGGGTCTCCTCGGGCTCGGTGGCGGGCTCGGTCTCGGGAGTGGTCTCGGCGGGCTCACCGCTGTTCTCCGCGGTGGAGATGAAGCTGTACTTGAAGCGGCCGCCGGGGGCTACGTCGCCCGAGGTGTAGAAGTCCAGGATATCGCCGCTGAACTTGGCGTAGTCTCCCTCGTCGTGGACGTTGTCGGTCCAGGCGAAGTTGATGGTGTAGTCGCTGCCGGAGAGGCCCAGGTCGGACTTGGCGATCTTGACGGTGAGGTAGCGGCCGTCCAGCTTATACGCCACGTCGGCCACCTTCTCGGTCTTGGAGTAGTCGTTGTCGGCGGTGAACTTCTCCAGGACCAGGGTATCCGCGGAGGCGGCGGTCTTGTTCAGCACGTACTCGAAGGTGTTCCAGCCCTGCTTCGACTGGTCGGTGTCCAGGTAGAGGTTCATCCACAAAGAGTCGGTGTAGGGGGTGATGTTGTCCTTGCACTCCACCAGGAAGTAGACGAACTCACCGTCGCGGGCCACCTGAGCGCCGATGATATCGTTGCGGCCCGAGGTCTCGGTGTACTTGGTGTCGCCGTAGCCCGTGCAGTCGCGGTCAAAGGTGTTGCCGATGTAGGCGGCGTAGTAGGGCTCCACGGTCTTCCACTGATCGACACCTGCGGTCAGGTCGATGGTGGCGTTCTCGCTGGGGGTGGGGATGGGGCTTGCGCCCTTGTACTTGCGGGCGTAGTTGACGAAGAGGTAGTAGTAGTGATCCTGCAGGGCACCCTTGGAGGGCTCCAGGTCACGGGAGAACTCGTCGCTGAACTGGTCCACCAGGGCGTTATTGACCTGGGAGTTGGCACCGCCCCAGGGGTTGGGCTGACGCCATGCGTGCCACTCGTTCCAACCCGTAACAAAGAGGACGGAAGGCGACACCTCCAGAGCGTAGTCGAACTGCTGGGAGAACTGGTAGCCCCACTTGGAGGCCTCGGCGCCCTCCACGTCGTAGCGGTTCTCATAGTCGGTGGTGTAGGAGCGTCCCATGACGTTGACACCGTTCATGGCGGTGATCTCCTTGTGGACGTAGTTGTGGTTGACGGCCACGCCCACGGTCATCTGCTCGATCTCACCGCGATTGACGCCGCTCTGGCCGCGGGTAGAGTAGAGGGCCTGGGGGAAGACCGACAGCCAGCCCCACTGCTTGGCGGCGGTGGAGTCCACGCGGTAGGCGGGCTGACCGCCGCGGAAGGTGAAGTTGGCAAGGATCTCCTTGCCCAGATTGTTGCCCTTGCTGATGTTGCCGGTATGGGCCATGATCATGGGCTTTTCGTCCCAGTAGAACCAGAGGTTTTGGAACTTACCGGGGCGGTAGATATCCAGGTACAGGCTCTCCAGCTGATCCTTGGAGCCGTCGTTGGCGCCGAAGGGCAGGAGGTAGGATACCTTGGGGACGTTGACCGCACCGTTCTTCTGGGCGTCGTCCCAGGTCTCGTAGAGGGCCATGTAGGAGGCGCGCCAGGTCATGTTGCCGTTGGTGTTGTCGGTGAAGATGACGTCCACGCCCGCGTTGGCCAAAAGCTCGGCGTGGCGGCGGAGGACCCAGGGATCCTCGGTGGTGTAGAAGCCGTAGATAGGCTCGTTCCAGAAGCAGTAATGGCCCGTACCCGTCCAGGCGGCGTGATTGTAGTCGTTCTTGGCCTCGGGGTACTTCTCCAGGAGCTTGGTGGTATCGGTGTAGCCGGCGGCGGCCATGGCTTTGGTGTGCCAGGTCCAGTAGAACATGGCCAGGGTCTTATCCTCCTTGGGGTCGCCAACCTCGGCGTTGGTCACCGAGACACGGCCCAGGCCGTCGGTGAAGACCCAGGTGTCGGGCATAACCTTATGGGTATTGAGCAGGCTGTCCGCGGGGATCTCGTACTCGGCGGGAGGGGTATGGGTGCCGTCCACGGCGTTGGCGCTCTCACAGGGGAGGAAGGGCTCCACAGGGGTCTTGGTGAAGTAGACCCGCATCTCCCAGTCGGCCTGGGTCTCGGCGCCGTCCATGTAGGTAAAGCCCTTACCCACGGTGACGTTGGTCTTCCAGACGCCCACCTGGCCGCGGACGTCCGAGATGGTCACCAGGTACTCACCCGCAGGCTGCTCGTCGAAGGAGAGCTTATTGAAGGCGTTATCCTTGGCAGGGTCGAGGGTCTTTGTGGCGACAGGGGTGGACTTCAGGGTGTCCTCAAAGCCCTCGGACCACTTGTAGATGGAGAGAGTGGCGGCGGAGTCATTGGTATTCCACGTGGGCATGGAGACCTCCACGCCGTCAAAGGGAGCGCCGTAGCTCATGCGGATGCCGTAGACCGAGCCCTCGGCCACCTGCTGGGGGCCTCGTCCCGCGGCGCCCGGTGACCAGGCGTCCACCTTTTTCGGGGAATCGGATTGGATGTTGCCCTCGGCGGAGATGGAGATCACGCTCATAAGTACGGCGGAAAAGGCCGTCGCGGTCATAAGGATCGCCAGAAGCAACGCGAAAAAGCGCTTGGGAGAATGCATAATAGATACTCCTTTCAGAAAGGGAATATGGGGACTGACGCTCATGGGTTACGCAGAATCATTATAGCATATATCCACAGGAATTGCAAGGGCTTTGAACCCAATTTGTGCATTCTGTTACGATTCGCCCAAAAAAGACCCCCGCCAAAGAGCGCAATACCATTAAGTTAAGCCTCCTCCCCCTTGGGGGAAGTGTCCGCTGAGCAAGCTCAGCGCGAAGCGTGACGGAGAGGGCATTTCATGCGGCATTTGCCCTCTCACCCGCCTTCGGCGGGAGCTCTCCCGGAGGGAGAGCCCTTTTTCGTTTTTCTTAACTGAATGGTATTGGCCAAAGAGCGGGGGTCGGGGACGGGAGATCAGTCTTCTTTCTTCTTGAGTGCCACGACAGCGGCGGCGGCGGTCAGCACGGCGGCCGCGGCGGCCACGGAGGACTTACAGCCACCCTTGGGGGCCTCGGTCTCGCTCTCGGTGGCAGGGGCGTCGGTGGGGGTCTCCACGGGATCCGTGGGGGCCTCGGTGGCATCGTCAGAGGGAGCCTCGGTAGGCTGGGTCTCTACGGGAGCGGTATCGGGGGTGTCACCACCCTCGGCGGCGACCACATAGCTGTACTTGAAGCGTCCGCCGGGAGCCACGTCGCCCGAGATGTAGAAGTCCAGAATGTCACCGCTGAACTTTTCGTAGTCGCCCTCGTCGTGGACGTTGTCGGTCCAGGCGAAGTTGACGGTGAAGCCGTCGGTCAGCCCCAAGTCGGCCTTGGCGATCTTGACGGTCATGTAGCGGCCATCCACCTTGTACTCCACGTCGGCGACCTTCTCGGTCTTGGCGTAATCATTGTCGGCGGTGAACTTCTCCAGCACCAGGGTCTTGTCGGTGCCCGCGGTCTTGCCCACCACAAAGTCGAAGGTGTTCCAGCCCTGGTTTGCCTGGTCGGTATCCAGGTAGAGGTTCATCCACAAAGCGTCGGTATGGGATGTGACGTTGTCGGCGCACTCCACCAGGAAGTAGAGGTAGTCGGCGTCGCGGGAGACCTGGGCGCCGATGATGTCGTTACGGCCCGAGGTCTCGGTGTAGACCAGATTGCCGTAGCCGGGGGCGTTACGGTCCTCGGTGTTGCCGATGTAGGCACCGTAGTAGGGAGCCACGTCCTTCCACTGGTCATATCCGGCGTTCAGATCGATGGTCTTGGCGGCAGAGGGGGTGGGGATGGGTCTCGCGCCCTTGAACTGACGGACGAAGTTGACCAGCTGGTAGTAGTAGTGGTCCTGCAGAGCTCCCTTGGTGGGCTCGATGTCGCGGGAGTACTCGTCGTTGTACTGATCGGGGAAGGCGTTCGGCACGCTGGCGGGACCCGACTCGGGCCACACCTCGTAGCGGCCTACGCGGAACTCGTTCCAGCCCGTGACGAAGATGACCTTGGGGTCTACCTCAAGGGCGTAGTTGAACTGCTCGGCGAAGTTGTAGCCCCACTTGGAGGCCTCGGCGCCCTCCTTGACGTAGCGATCCTTGTACTCGGAGGTATAGGAGCGGCCCGCGATGTTGTTACCGCTCATGGCGGCCAGGGCCTTGTTCTCGTAGTCGTGGTTCATGGCGATGCCCACGGTCATCTGCTCCACCACGCCGTTCTTGCGGTCGGCGTTGTTCTTGTAGTAGATAGCCTGGGGGTACATGGACAGCCAGCCCCAGGAGGCGTTGTCGGTCTTATCCACCACGTAGCCGGGCTGACCCGCGCGGAAGGTGAAGAAATTGGCGATCTCCTTCTCGATGGGGGAGGCGGTGGTGTTGAAGGAGCCCTTGATGGCCATGAGCATGGGCTTATCGTCCCAGTAGAACCAGAGGTTTTGGAACTTGCCCGCGCGGAAGACGTCCAGATAGAGGGACTGGACCTGGGTATTGGTGTAGTTCTTGTCCCAGAAGGGGAGCATGAAGGAGACCTTGGGAGCCTTGAGGCCGTCGTTCATGGCGTCGGTCCACTCCTCCATAAGGGGGGTATAGGCGTTGCGCCAGGTCATCTCGGCGTTGGTGTTATCCGTGAAGATGACGTCCACGCCCGCGTTGGTGAGCAGCTCGGCCTGCTTGCGGAGCACCCACTTATCGTCGCCGCGGTAGTAGCCGTAGACGGGCTGATTCCAGAAATAGGAATGGGTGTTTTCCCAGACGGGGTTATTCCAGTCCCGCATGGCCTCGGGGTACTTCTCGGAGTACTGCTGGATATTGACGGGAACGTGGGTGACGAAGCCGTCGATGTGCCAGGTCCAGTAGAACATGGCCAGGGTCTTGTCGGCCTTGAGGTCGCCCACGTCGGCGTTGGTCAGGGACACGCGGCCCAGACCGTCGGTGAAGACCCAGGTATCGGGCATGACGGGGTGGGTATAGATCAGGCTGTCCTCGGGGATGACGTAGGCGGGGGGCGCCACGTGATCACCCGTGACGGTATCCTCGGGCTTGGAGCACTGCATAAAGTAATCCTCCTTCTCCTCATTGAAGATGATCTGCATGACGGGGTACTGGACGTTATTCTCCACCGGGAAGCCGTCGCGGTAGACGTAGCCCTCGAAGCTCTCCACGGTGCCGTACACGTACATGGCGGGAGCCTTGGTGAAGTTCTCGGCCAGGAAGAGGTAATCGCCCGCGGGAAGCTCGTCGAAGGTGACGCCCTGCATGGCGTTGTCCACCAGGGTGATGTGACCCGCGCCCGCGGGGGCCTCGGCCACGGTCTTGGCATAGGTACCCTTCCAGGCGTAGACGTGCATATCGATCTCGATATCGGTGGCCATGTAGGTAGCCATCTTGAACTGGACGCCCACGAAGGAGGAGGTGACGTTTGCGCGGATACCGAAGGCGGAGTTCATGTTGAACACGGCCTCGCCCGACTGATTCTTGTAGGGATACTGAATGCTGCGGATCTCCCCCGAGGCCTCGCAATTTCCGAAGGGCTCGGCGGGGGTGTCAGTAAAGCGGATCTTCAACTCGGGCTCTCCTCTCTGCTCAACGCCGTTGATGTACAGAAATCCCTTGGGGTCGGTGGGGCTTGTCTTGGTCCAGACACCCACGTCAGCACCGCCGTCGGCGATGTGGAACAGGTACTCGCCGGCGGGTTGGGGATCGAACTCCACCCAGTGGTAGGCGCCATCGGTCAGAGGCTTGAACTCCTTGGAGGCCACGGGGGTGGAGGCGACGGTCTTTTCATAGTTTCCCTGCCACTTGTAGAGGTAGAGGGTGGCATAGGAATCCTTCTTGGTCCACGTAGGCATACTGTAGCCGAAGGCCGTGAACTCGCCGTTTACCATGGCGCGGTAGGAGTAGGTCTTGCCCACGCGGATGGGCTCGCGGTTACCCGTACCGTTCTGGATGCTGACCTCGGAGGCGGCAGACACGGGGATGATGGCGGCGAAGACGGCGGCTGTCATCAAAAGCGCCAGAATGCCTGCCAACAGACGTTTTTTCATGGTTAGATTCATAGGAACAGCTCCTTTCCATATGCTGTGCTTACATTGTAGCACAACTTCCACTTCCCGTCAAGTTCTATTGCTAATTTTGTGCAAAATGACGGCACGGTGAGCGTACCTCCAAAAAAACCGCCGTCCCGGGGAGGGGACGGCGGATCGTATTACTTGAGATGGATGCTCTTGACGTACATGACGTCTCCCGCCTCGCATCCATCCAGGAAGTCGAAGCGGATCTTGTGGATGTCTCCCTGCCAGAAGGACTTGTCCGACAGGTCGATGGTCATGATGTGGTACTGTCCGTCGGCCGTGTGTTTGACACGGACGGAGGCGGAGCCGTCGGGATTCTGCACGTTCCCCGCGCAGAGAAACAGGTCGGTGACATTGTTGCCCTTGCTGTTGGTGGTGGGGAGCATATAGGTGATCTCGATGGTTTTATACCGGTCCGCCGACAGGGCGTCGTTATAGACGATGGTCACGTGGGGATCCCCGCCGGTTACAGTCAGCTCCATAGCCCCCAGGGCATCGCTGAAGCCTACGCCGCAGTTATTGGAGGAGATCACGTGGGTGACGTTGGCCTTCTTGGTCAGGTCCAGGTTGGCGGAGAGCTGATCGGCGGGCTCGGTGGATTCGCCGCCGTCCTCACGGCCGTAGTAGGATTCGTTGGTGATCACGGCGTTATCGGAAACGCGGTAGTCCTGCCCGTTCTTGTCTAGGGTGACGTTGGTGGCGAAATCCTTGTGGTCAGTGAAGGTGGAGCGGATCTCGGCGAGGCTGCCCGTGGTGATCAGGTAGCTGTATTCCAGGGCTTCAAAGGACTTGATCAGAATGAAATTGACGGGGGCCACGTAGTTGGTGGCGCCGTTGGTGGATTCCTTGGAGTTGTTGAAGGCGTGACGTCCCGCCAGGAAGGAATCCGCGTTGGGTACGTACAGACCGATGCCGAAGTCGTCCTTGGGGTTGGTCCAGGCGCACCAGGTCTCGGAGTTGCTCTTGCGGAGACGGAACGTGCAGTCCCCGTGCCAGGTGGAGTCGCCCCAGAAGTTCAGGTTATCGCGGTAGGACATGGTGTCATTCGTCCAGGGCTTGGTGCCATTGTAGAAGGAGAAGGTATTGAGGTAGGAGACGGTGTAGAAGGCGGGTACCTCCTGGGAGGTCATGCGGTGGGTCCAGCCCGAGAAATCCACGAAACGGTTGTCCACCTGTACCCGGTCGCTGTAGAGGGTGTAGGTGTTCTCCATATAGGAGGGGGTGATCTGATTGTCATGTCCCCAATCCATGGGCTGGGACTTGACGTAGACCGAGTACTCGGTGACCACGACGTCGATGATGCGGCTGTGATTTCCCTTTACGTCGCCGCCCTGCACGGGATTGTAGCACCACTTGGTTCCGTTGTAGTTACCGGGCTTGTATTCGTCGTTTTCCATAACGCCGTAATAGGACTGCTGGATCAGACGTCCCGTGTCGGCCTGGTTGACCAGATTCTTCAGGCGCTTGATGTCGCTCTGCTTATCCTCCAGATAGTTGACGCCGCCGCCCCAGATGAGACGGATGCCCAGCTTGTAGCGGAGGTTCTCGACGTAGTAGGTGTCGGCGCTCTCGCCGTAGACGGGGTAGTCCCGGGTGCTCAGAACGCACAGCGCGAAGTCGGCGGACATACCGTTGCAGGTCTTGAAGGACATGGAGGAAATGCCGCTTCCCTTGACCCCCCGCAGGTACTGTCCAATGACACAGGAGAAGGTGTGGGTGCCCGCCTCCAGATAGAAGTCGTCGGTGACGGTCTTACCGCCCGCGGTGTAGGTGACGGTGCCGTACAGGGGCTGGGTGGAGGTGTAACCCAGGGTAAAGCGGTTGAAATCCGCGGCGGTGTTCGCGGGATCGAAGGTCAGGGTCAGCCCCTTGGTAAAGGTCAGGGCGCTGTCCGAGGTGGAGGAGTAACCCGTGGCGGTGTAGGACAGACCGTCCCCGTGGGTCACCGTGGCCGAGCCGCCGCTTTGGGTAACCGTGACGGCGGTGGAGAAATTCAGCTTGTCGGGAGCGGCCACCTCAATATCCTTGTCGTCGGGGAGGGCCTCCTCGGGCTCGGTGGGGGCTTCGGTGAGCGTCTCGGTGGTCTCGAGGACCTCGGGAGCTGTAGTACCTTCCTCGGTGGGGGCTTCGGTGTCGGGAGCCTCATCGGGCTCGGTGGGGGTGTCGGTGACGGCCTCGGTGGGCGGGAGGGCATCCCCGTCGGTACCGGGGAGCTCGGAAGTATCGTCGGTGCAGGCCGCCAGAGCCAGCAGGAGAAGAGCCAGAAGGGCGAGCAGCCGGAGCTTACGGAATCTACGCATAATGCCTCCTATGGATCGGTGGAATTGAGTACAGTATAGCACAAAGTTGTGACCTCACGCTGAACAAAAAGAAGAAAAATCAATTTTTTTCCAAGGGCCGCACCGAGATTTCCCCCGAGGACAGGGTCAGCACCTCGCCGCCCACCTCCAAAAGCAGGGAATAGTCACGGTCCACCCCTCTCACGGTCCCTTCAAGCCTCTCCTCTCCTCGGGTACAGACCACGGGCTCTCCCACGTAGAGCAGCCGTCGGCGGTAGAAATCCAGGCAGGCCTCGCCGTTCATGCCCGCGGGGAAGGGACAGGCGGGGGAGGCCTCGGCCAGCTCCAGCAGCCGTCGGGCGATCTCACCGGCCAGGGTGTCGGGGAAATCGGGGGGGAGCGCGGCGGCCTCCTTCCCCAAGAACAGGGAAGCGGCGGGGGCGCGGAGCTCCTCGGGGAATTCGGTGGTCGTCAGATTCAGCCCGATCCCCACCGCCATGCGGTGAAGCCCGTCGGGGCGGGTGACCGCCTCGGTGAGGATGCCCCCCACCTTACAGCTGTTCAGGTAAATGTCGTTGACCCACTTGATCGAAGGACGTCTGTCCGTCAACGCCTCGATGGCGGACACAACGGCCACGGCGGCGGCGCAGGTCACTCGAACCGCCTCGGGGAGGGGCTTGTCGGTGGTGTAGGCTACCGTCATGTACAGTCCCGTGTGGGCGGGGGAATGAAAGGAGCGCCCCAACCGTCCCCGCCCCCCTGTCTGGGAGCGGGCGACAATGAGGCAAGCCCCGTCCTCGCAGGGACGGCTTTTGGCCAGAGTATTGGTGGAGTCCAGAGAATCGTACACCTCGACGCAGACTCTGTGGGCGTATGCCCCAAGGGCGGCTTGGATGGCTTGCATAACGGCCTCCTTTTTCAAATTTGGGTTTATCGTTCCGATAAACCCAATAATGAATAATGAATGATGAATAATGAAGAATGAATAATTGTGGAAGGAAACCTTCGGTTTCCCGCGATTTTTATTTGAATGAATGGACAAATCCGAAGGATTTGCACCGAAATTATTCATTATTCATTT
>JAZNJA010000105.1:0-4102 GCA_045577755.1 Eubacteriales bacterium | reverse complement strand
GCAACGCGGTAGTGAATGGCCGCCTGTGGCGGGCAGAGCCGCGTTGTGACCGACCCGCAGGGAGACCTCCCGCGAAGCGGGTGGGGGAGTTATCCCAAGAAGCGAGGAACTCTTTTCTGTCAAACCTATAAACTGCAATTTGGACATTTTGCAATCACTTATTTTTGAATATGAGACGTATGTGTCACTTATCCAGCTTACCTATGGCGTAGCCGATGTACTCGGCGCGACCGTTCCGACCGTTGTACCAAAGGCGGTAGCTACCATCCTCACCGCGGATGACGGTGGGCTTATAGCAGGATAACTCGTCCCATGAGCCGGGTGTGGGCATGACCAGGGGATTCTCGGGGACTCTCTCCCAGCCCGTGATGCCGTCCTTTGAGCGGGCGGCGCAGACGCAGGCAGTATGGATGTCCCGATAGCCGATGTAGAACATGAGGTAGCCGCCCTCCTCACGGAGGACCTGGCAGGCACCGATGCGGTTCTGCTCGTACTCCTTTTCAGGGTTACAGCTGAAGATGGGATTTTGGGCGTACTTCTCCCAGTGGATGCCGTCCTCCGACTCGGCGTAGCATATGACGTTGGGCTCGTACGTTTCGCCTGCGGCGTACCACATACGAAACCTGCCGTCCTCGTACATCACGAAGGGGTTCATCACAGACGCCCCTTCAAAGTCTGCCTCGGGGACCAGGACAGGCTCCTTGCCGCAACGCACAAAGTGGATGCCGTCCTCTGAGTGGGCCAGGCCGATCTTGGAGGAACCCCCTCTCTCGTCCCACCACTGGCCGGTATACCACATAAGGTAGCCGTCGCCCTTGGGGTCGGGGATGACGCAGTTGCGGTTGAGGTTATTCTCCCACGCATTGGCTTCGGAGAGGTCCAGCGTGACCACAGGCTCCTCCCAGTGTATGCCGTCATCCGAGAAGGTCACGCCCAGAGCCTTTCGGGGTCTCCAGGAAAAATCCATACGCAGTCTGCCGTTTTGCTCCCAGACATAGGCATCGAACACGGTACCCGTGGCCTCGTCGCCGAATACGGGGGTTGGATGCTTGTCAAACGAGCAATTCTTGCTTTTCATGGTCGTCGATCTCCTTTTTTGCCAATATGGGTACATCCTGTTTTTCTTGATCTGCGGGGGTTGAAGGATCCGGTCAAGCCTCGCACTTCACCTCAAAGATCTTATCCGCCAGAGCCACGAAATCCGCGATATCCAGCCGCTCGCCGCGGATGTCGGGGCGGTGGCCGCATTCCTCTATGAGGGCGGTCAGAGTCTCCTTGGGGATCTCGGGGAAGCCCGCCGAGAGGGCGTTGGGGAGGGTCTTGCGCCTCTGCTCAAAGGCGGCGCGGATGGTCCTGAAGAGGGTCTCCTCGTCCTTGGGAACGCAGGGCTTCTGCTTGTGGAGGCGGATGCGCACTACGGTGGAGTCCACCTTGGGGGCGGGGATGAAGTTTCCTGCCGAGACCTTGAAGAGCTTTTCGGCCTCGCCGTAGTACTTCAGCACGGCGGTGATGGCGCCGTACTCCTTGCTTCCGGCCTTGGCGCAAAGGCGGTCGGCCACCTCGGACTGGATCATGATGGTGATGTACTCAAAGGGCAGACCCGACTCCAGGAGGGCCATGAGGATGGGAGTGGTGATGTAGTAGGGCAGATTGGCGCAGACCGAGACCTTGCCCGCGTCGAAGGCGGGCTTCAGCAGCTCCCCGAGATCCACCTTCATGACGTCGGCGTGTACCACGTCCACCACGCCCTCGGGACAATCCTGCAGGGTATAGCGCAGGACGGGGATGAGGCCGTTGTCGATCTCCACGGCGATGACCTTGCGGTAGCGGAAGGCTAATTCTTGGGTCAGCACGCCGATACCGGGGCCGATCTCCAGGACGGTGGCGTCGGGAGTATCCGAGCAGGAATCGGCGATATCCTCCACCACCGAGATGTTGGTGAGGAAGTTCTGCCCGAACTCCTTGCGGAAGTGGACATTGTAGATGGACATGACGTCCTTGATGGTGCGGATGTCGGTAAGATTCATATATTTCATTCCGTTTCTTTTGAGGTTCGTACACTACATCTATTTTATCATATTTTCCACCGAAAATCAAGATGTGTTTTGCATAACTGATAAAATATTGCGAAAATTTCACAAAAATATTTTTGCAAAACCTATTGCAAAATCTTTTGGTTTATGGTATAATCATGCTGTTGTGAAAATTGCTGGTGTGGCTCAATGGCAGAGCAGCGGTATCGTAAACCGCAGGTTGCAGGTTCGACTCCTGTCACCAGCTCCAATACAAAAGCCACCCTTCCGGGTGGCTTTTGTATTGGGCCGGTGACAGATAGAAGAAACTGCTTCAAGTTGCAAGATAACGAAGAACTCTGATATCTGTAGCGACCAACGGGAGCGGAGGGCAACTTGACCAGCTCGCCGTAGGCGAGGTGTAGGTTCAGACTCCTGTCACCAGCTCCAATAGAAAATCAACCCTTTTCGGGTGGGTTTTCTATTGGAGGTGACGATAGATAGAAGAAACTGCTTCAAGTTGCAAGATAACGAAAAGATCTGATATCTGTAGCGACCAACGGGAGCGGAGGGCAACTTGACCAGCCCGCCTTTAGCGGGGTGGGATCGCCGCGAAGCGCGAGGTGTAGGTTCAGACTCCTGTCACCAGCTCCATTATTTCCGGAATATTATTGACAATCAACCAAAAATATGTTATACTTATTTCAGTGAAACAGATCTATATTGCTATAGCTTTGCGCCTGTGGCGATCAACAGATCTGGTTTCTATGGGAGTGTCGAATAGGTGAGGGCAACATAGTTCAAACGGTGACCCGATCCTTATCGCTCTCCCATCGGATAGCATTGATTTTTTCCGCGTTTGTTATTTTGGGAAGATTCCCTTCCCCTCGGACTATCCATGTAATTCCGCATTATTTTGCTTCTCCCATAATGGGTGTGTGAGGCTAGACTCTATCACCATGGGAGAAATTTTTGTAAAAAACGCCCCGCAACCGCGAGGCGTTCTTCTTATTTCATTCAATCTCAACCCTCAAACACAACACCCGTCACGGCATGATACAGATTCACGCCCTCGGTGAAGTCAAAGGTCAGAAACAGCGCGCCGCTGTAGTCTACGCCCGTCAGGTCGATCTCCACGGTGGTGAGCTGCCAGGTGGTGGAGGGGATGTAGTAGACGGCGGAGGCGATAATGGCGTCCTCGGCGGGGGACAGCGCGCCCTTGGTGTCGACCCGGGTCAGCATGGCCCGCTTCCGGGTGGTCTCGTAGTCGGCGACGGTACCCGAGGCGGAGCTGGTGGCGTAGGTGATGGTGACCTTCTTGTACTTGGACAGGTCGATATCGCCCAGGCAGATGGCGCCCTGGTAGACCAGGGGAATCTTGACACCGTCCTTGATGGCAGGCTCACCGAAGACGTCTACCAGGTCGTCCACGCAGGTGTCCTTGTCGGCGGTGGTGAAATGGGACTCGAAGAGGGAGAGGCTGCTGGAGATGGTGACCTTCTCCAGGTCGACCTCCAGGGTCTCGGGCTCGGTGACCTCCTCGGTGGTCTCCTCCTCGGTGGGTGCTTCGGTCTCAACCTGAGTGAACTGCTCGGTGGGTGCCTCGGTCTCGGGGACGGGGTCGGTCTCGGGGTCAGTCCCGAGGTCGGTGGGAGCCTCGGTCACAGGCTCGGTGGGTGCCTCGGTGGTGACGGTGGTATCGGGGGTGGTATCCTCGGGGGTCTCGGCGCTGTCGCAGGCTACAAAGATCAGAGAAACAGCGGCCAGGAGAGCGAAGGCGAGGATGAGTATGGTCTTTTTCATGGATGTTCTCCTTTCGGATTCATGACCCGACTTGCGTGGGGCTTGACCTGTAGGCCAAACGATGGTATTATAGCATATTGCACAGGGATTGTCAATGGGTTTTGTGTGATTGGTATTTGTTTATTCTTTTTGTAAATTTGGGTTTAGCGGGCGAAGCCCGTCACGCCCCCGCAGGGGGCATATCGAATCCCGAAGGGATATATCGAGTGCTACAAGGCACATATCGAGTCCCGAAGGGACATATCGACCCGGAGTTTTTGTCGATATACACCCTTCGGGTGTTCGAT
>JAZNJA010000104.1:0-12229 GCA_045577755.1 Eubacteriales bacterium | reverse complement strand
TGACAAACCCACAAAAATCCCGTTTCCTCACAAGTTTTTTCCACCGTTCTAAGGCTCCCCCTTTGGGGGAGCTCCGCGCAGCGGTGAGAGGGCAAATAACGCGGGCAAGGCACAAACAAACAGTTCGATAAACCCCAATTTTGATCATATTCAATTCAACAAATACAGGGAGGAGCCACGCCCCTCCCCGAAACGGTAAACGAATCACTCTCCGCGATACACGAAGTTGAGTCTTCCCAGAGGAGCCACGTCGCCCTTATCGTAGAAGTCCTCTACCTTGCGGTACTTCTCGCGGCTGTCGGCCACCTTGAACCACAGGGTGAAATGATCGTGATCCAGGCCGATGACGGCGCGGGGGACGCTGATCTTCATGACGTCGCCGCGGACCTCGTAGCGCAGGAGCATATCGGGGATGTCCACGGTGGTGAGGTCGTCGCCCTCGCCGATGACGCGGCCCAAGGTGGTGGTGCCGTCCTTGCGGGTGTGGTGGTTGAGGACGTACTGGTAGCCCTCCCCACCCTTGACGTTCAGGAAGATCTTCATCCAGGAGCCGGCGCCCAGGGGATCGGTGAGCTGATCCTTGGTGCGGATGGTGAAGGTGATGCTGTCCTGATCGTGCATGACGCCGATCTTGTCCATGACGTTACGGGCGGTGAAGTTGGTGTAGATCACGCCGCCCTGACCCTCGGCCTGGCGGTGCATATCGCCGTCCAGGAAGCAATCGTAGATGGCGGGAGAGGCGTCGAAGCTCTTTCTCCACTCCACGCCCACGCTCCCCACGGCGGGGTAGACGGGGGTCTCGTCGGTGCCCTTGTACTTGCGGACGTAGCTGACCAGCTGCATGAAGTAGTTGTCGAAGTAACCGCCCCGCATCATCTCCAGATCACGGCTGTACTCGTAGTTGGCGGCATCCACGAACATGACGGGGCGCTCGGGAATGCCCGACCAGTAGCCCGCGATCCACTCGTTCCAGCCCGTGACCAGCACGATGGGCGGGTCGGTCTCGATGGCGCGGTCGAACTGCTCGGCGAAGTTGTAGCCCTTCTTCCAGGCGTCGGGATCGGGGTCGTTGACGCCGTTGTGGTAGGCGCGGCCGCAGTTGGAGGTCTCGCCGTAGAGGACGGAATCACCGAAGCGGATGTTGCCGCTGTGCTGGGCCACCGAGACGTTGATGACCTCGTCCACGCCGTCCAGATTGGCGAAGACACGCTGGGGATGGGTGAAGTCCATCCAGGGCCAGCCACCCAGCTTGTCGGGCTCGTTGGGCCACTGGGACATCTTGATATTGAAGAACTCACGGCACTCGGGGGTACACTCCTCCTTCACCGCGATGATAACGGGCTTGCCGTCCAGGCAGAACCAGGTGTCCTTGCACCAGCCGGGCTTGTAGATGGAGTCGTAGATATCCAGAACCGTCAAGCCCGAGGCGGTGTTGGTGTAGAACATGACCCGGGGGATCTTCCAGCCCTCATCGTGGTACTCCTGGAGGACCCGCATGACCAGCTTGGCGTTCTCGCGGTAGATGGCGGCGTTGGTGGTATCGAAGAAGAGGAAGTCCACGTCGGCCTGCATGAGGAGCTTCATGTGACGGCGAACCACCCACTCGTCGTTGGAGTAGTAGTAGCCGTAGAAGGGCTCGCCCCAGTGGTGGTAGACGCCGTGACCGCCCCACAGGGGAGAGGCGGGCTTGTGACCGATCTCGGGATCCTCAGCGACGATCTTGGAGATATCGTAGGGCTTATGGCGGCCGTGCTCGCCCAGCCAGAGGAAGTAGAACATACCGACCAAACGGTTCTCACGGTTGACGGGCGCGCCGCTTTGGGTATCGGGAGTAGGTCTGCCAAGGGCATCTACGGCCATGAGGGGACCGCCCGCGACCTGCTTCTTGTAATCTGCCATAGTGAAACTCCTTTCGGGGTCTGTATTGATTTTCGCGGGTTCACAGAAGGGATCCCGCACCTATATTATACTTGCACGAAGAGATTTTGTCAATGCGTTTTCGGGAATTTGTACCAAAAAACCTCATGAAAAAACCCGAAAAACTCGTGAAAATTTCATTCAAAAAAGGGTTGACAAATCGAAGGTGTTGTGCTATAATATAGGAGTCGTCAAGCGACACGCGGTGTTAGCTCAGCTGGATAGAGTGCCTGGCTACGAACCAGTAGGTCGGGGGTTCGAATCCCTTACACCGTGCCAACAAAAATACCCAATGCTTCGGCATTGGGTATTTTTGTTGGTACCGTGTTTGGGGTGAGAAATCCCTTCAAGCTGCAAGAAAGAGATCAGAATTCCATTCTGTAGCGCCCAAAGGGCGCGGAGAGCAGCTTGACCAGCTCGCCGAAGGCGAGGTGTGGGTTCAGAATCCCTTACACCGTGCCAAGAAAAAAGCCATTTGCGTAAGCAAATGGCTTTTTTCAGTGAAATTCGTTCCTTGCGGAACGAGTGAAATACGCTGTCGCGTGTGAAATTGCCTGCGGCAGTGAAATACGCCTGCGGCGTGTGTAGGAACGAATTTTATTTCACATCCCGCAAAGCCCTTAGGCGAAGCGGGATATTTCACAATTTCCAAAGGAAATTATTTCACATTCGGCATCAGCCGAATATTTCACTTGCAATTTCATTGGATTTGTGGTATGATAAAGCCATGAAAGGTGGTGTTTCCATGGCAGAGTCCAAGCTTCGAGAATTATCTATGGATTTCTCGGTAAAAATTATCAAGTTATGCGAAGGAATAAAGGGACACTATTCTCTTGTGAATCAGTTGGAACGCTCCGCGACCTCTATCGGTGCCAACATCCACGAGGCAAATTATGCTCACGGCAAAGCAGATTTCATTGCAAAGTTCCAGATCTCCCTAAAAGAGTGTTATGAAACCGAATATTGGTTGGAATTGTTTGTTAAGGCTGAATTGATCGAGCGGGAGCGGGCAAAGGATCTGTACAATCAATGCGGAACTATCCGCAAAATACTGATTGCCTCCATCAATACCGCCAAGGAGAACCAACCATGAACCGCACGAAGTGGACCGAGATCTTTAAGGCCTTCTACTATGATATTGAGTGCTCCGAGGACCCAAAGCTCTCGGGTATGCTGATCCATTGGACCACCGGATCAACCAACGGATTCGTATACAATGACAGCACGTGGACACATTTTGGCAGCAATTGCATGGGTACCAAGGATATCGAGTGGCTGAAAATTGATCTGACTCCCGAAAACCGAAGGATCGTGTTGGACATTCTGAAAAGGATCCACGTTCCGGGCGAGGTGCTCGAGGATTGCGTATACGTGTACGGCTACCGTACGGACGTTGACTATATTGAATGATCCCATCTTTTGTCTCAAGGAGGTCCGCCATGCGCCGATCCGTTCTGTGCCTGTTGCTTGCCGCGCTTTTTCTCCTTCCATCCTGCGCTCCCTCAGACGGCTTCGACGCCGGCCGTCCCATCACCCCCGAGGAGCTGGCTTCCCTTTCCGCTGAGCTGTTCACCGCGGCTACCGAGCCCGCGGAGGAGGAGCGGGAAACCGTTTTGCGGGATCCCAATCGCGTCTACTGGGTCAAGGGCGGCAGCGTATACCACTTCGACCCTGATTGCCCTCACCTCAAAAACGCAAAAAATGTCATCGAGGGTACCTTCCGCACCGCCGCCTGGTCCTACGGCATCGAGAAAGCCTGCTCCTCCTGCGACGGAGACTGAATTCAACAGCATGAAGGAGTGTTTTTATGGAATACCGTCCATATATTGATTTTTTGCACAAGATCGAAAAGCTGAAATGCCACACACGCCATTCCTGGAACTCTGAGGGCAAGAGAGAGAGCGTAGCCGAGCATTCCTGGCGGCTTTCGGTCATGGCTCTGCTCTGCGCCGACGAATACCCCGAGCTGGACATGGTGAAGGTGCTGAAGATGTGCCTGATCCACGACTTCGGCGAGGCGGTGACGGGGGATATTCCCTCCTTCTACAAGACCGCCGATCATGAGGAGGTGGAGGCGCGGGCTGTGCGGGAGCTGGTGGGGTCTCTGCCCGCCGACATGGCCGCCGAGTTCACCGCACTGTACGATGAAATGGACGCCCTGGAGACCCCCGAGGCCAAGCTCTTCAAGGCTCTGGACAACATGGAGGCGGTGGTGTCCCATAACGAGGCCTCGCTGGACACCTGGATCCCTCTGGAGTTTTCCGAGAACATGGTCTACGGTGAGCGGGCGGCCTCCTTCTCGGATTGGACGAGGGGTCTGCGGGCCGAGCTGCGCCGTGAGAGTGAGGAGAAGGTAGCCCGCGCTGTGGAGAACGGGTACGTGATCCCCACGGAGGAATAGGCTATGCGCACGGATGAATTGACTCCCTTATCCCGCGCCAAGCTTCAGCAGAGGATCCTGGGAGAGGAAAAATTCGCGGTGATCTCGGCGGCCGTCCCGATTTTGTTCGTGACCCTGCTGGCCGTGGGGTTTACGGCGGCGGTCGTTACCTTCTGTGCCTTCTCGCCGCTCCTGCTCTGGGGCTTTCTGGTGCTGGCCGCCCTTCCCTTCTGGGTGGGTGATGCCATCCTGATCTATCGGGCTTGGAAGGCGTTCAAACGGTACCGAGAGGATCTCGGTCGGGACTTTTTGATGCTGGAGACAGACACCGTCACCGAGCTTACCGAGGAGTCCGAGCTTCACCGAAGCGGTAACGCCGCCTACTACGACAAGGCCTACGTGGTCTACCTCGCGGGACACGGGCGGTGCGTGATCGGCTCCACCCTATGGAATATCCTCCGTGAGGGGGACGAGGTGTACGTGGCGGTGACTCTGCGGGAGAAGCGGAGGGTTTACGGGGTGTACTCCGCGAAAACCCACCGTATTATTGATCCGTAAAGCAAAAATAAAACACGCAGGGCGGTCTTGCACGATTCCGTCCTGCGTGTTTTCTTTTCTGTTATGCCGAGGCAAGGGCAACGGAGGGTCTGCCCAGAAGCAGCTCCTCGATGCTCACGTCCAGAAGGTCCGCCAGATCGTCCAGAAAGACCAGATCGGGGCAGGCAAGTCCGCGCTCCCATTTGGAGACGGCCTGCGGGGATACCCCCATATGGATGGCGACCTGTCCTTGTGTCAGCCCGCGGGCCCGCCGCTTGGTGGCGATGCGGTACCCAAGCTCTGTGGGTTGAATCATGTAGGCACATTTCTCCTTTTGCAATTGTTCGGTGGGATTCCACCGCAAATGCGGGTTTGGGTGCTCCTTATAGGCTCTGACCCCTATGAGAGCGACTGCATACCCCTTCCCCCGCGCCCCACGGTGAAGCAGGGCGGGGGTCAGAGTCGGATGTGCTTGGATGATCCTTATACGAATGAATAGTTGATGCGATGTGGTTCAGCTTACCCGTCCGCAAAGGACATCAGCCGCGCCAACCCGTGAGGCGCGGGATACAGCATCCGAATTTTACCGAGTTAGTCATATATAACTCCGCCTCCTTTCTTTCCGTCCTCCTCCGCCGCTTCGGCCGTGCACTGCCTCCCCGTCGGGCTCAGACTCAAATTTCACGTTTCCGTGATGGCCTTATTATAGCACATTCCTGCCCGCTTGTCAATCAACCTGTGGTTTATTTCAAAATTTCTTTTTCCCGGCGGCGCGGGTGTCTCCCACCGGGCTTGAAACGCCAAAGGACCGCCCCACAGCCGCGGGACGGTCCTTTGTATAGGGTTGGTTACTTGATGATGAGATCCTTCACGCTCGAGAAGAGGCGCAGAACGAAGGAATTCTCCACGAGCTCGGCCTGACCGGCGACGCCCAGGATAAGGCTCAGCACCACGGAAACGAACATAACGGCCACAACGCCGCTGACGGCACCGACCACAAGACCCAGGATCTTGTCGGCGGTTCTGAGGAAGGGCAGCTTGGCCAGCTTGCTGACGATGAAGATCACCACAGAAAGCACCAGGAAGCACAGAACGAAGAACAGAATGTAGCCCAACACGGTAGCGATCACCTTGGAGATGCTGTCGGCTACGGTGCGGGACCACTCGGCCACAAGGGCGTTGATCTCGGCGGTGGGATCTACCGCTTCCAGATCGAGGTAGCCGCGGAAGAACTCGGGGATCTTCTCGACCAAGGCGTCTACGCTACCCTCGGCGGTGCTGGTGATCTCAGCGGCAACCTCGGAGAACTTGGCGAACACCTTATCGTACACAGGCGGGTTGATGAACTTTGCGTCCAGCCAAGCCGAAAACTCGGGCCCAAAGAGGATGGTGAGCACCAGGGAGAGGATCAGGCGGCCCAGGCTGAGAACAGACTTCATAAAGCCACGGTGCCAGCCACGGAAAACCATGATGACGAAGATCACTGCCATCAAAATGTCAATTATGAGTTGCATGACGTTGCTCCTTTCGGTTTACAGGATATGCTTATTATACACCATATCCCCGCGTTTGTCAAGTTTTTTCAGGATTTTATCCCGTAAGGCTCAATCTTTTTTGAAATCCTCCCCATCCAGCCGGTAGGCGTAGGCAGGGGTGCAGACCAGGACCTCGTCGCCACCCAGGGGAAGAACGTCCAGGGTGTCGCGGCTGACGGAGGCGTGAGTCAGGGTGTCGCCGTTATCCGACAGGCAAAAGAGGGTATCCCCCGCGCGGATAAAGAGGACTCCGTCTCCCAGGGACAGGTGGGTGGCGCCGCCCTTACGGCGGATGGGGTGAGCGGTATCCAGGGCGAGGGTGTAGGCCGTCCGTCCGCTCCGATCGTACACCGTGAGGATATCCTCCGAGAGGTCGGCATCGGTCTCAGACAGGATCGCCACCTGTCCTCCGCCAAAGGCGCAGAGGATGGGGGTGGTACCCGCGAAGGTCACCTCACCGACCACCGTAGCGTCGGTCTTGAAGATCATGAGGCCATCCGAGAAGATGACCGCCATGCGGTCCCCCGAAAGGAATGCGCAGGTCTGCCCGAAGCGGCCGCTCAGGGTGACGGATTCTTCGCTGATGCGGTTCTCAATGCGCACCATGGTGACCTTGGTCTCCCATACGCCCTCCACAGCCTCCACAGATACGATCCCCAGGCGGTCCCCCTCGGGATTGAAGGACAATCCCACGCAGTAGCCGTTCAGATGCAGGGCGGCGGTGGGATGGAGGTTCCCGTCGTAGAGCAGAACCTCGGAGGTATAGTCGCGGGAGCGGGTGACGATCGCAAAGCTGCCGTCATTCGCCACGGCGGCCTCGTACACGGGGAAGGCGGTGGTCTCTCCATGCACCTGGGCGAAGGAATTGTACACAGCGAAGCTGTTCTCTCCCCGCCCGAAGGTCAGGCAATACTTGTCCGAAGCCCGTACGCAGGGGTCGGCATAGGAGACGTTGACCGACAGGGTCTGCCGTCCTGAGCCGCTCATGACCGTCACGACCTCGCTGCCCGCTATGGCCATGCCGCCGCGGAAGAGGGAAAAATCCGAGCCCGCCGAGGAGATGGGATAGCTGACGGTATCGGCACGGGATTGGGCGGTCAGGGTGGCGGCGCCGATGTCCTTGGCCAGATAGTAAAGATTCTCGTAGGTGATCAGGGTATGGTTGCTGATGACGGTCACCACCACGAAGACCAGCAGCACCATATACAGCACCACCCGGACAAAGCTCAGACGGTTGGCCAGGTTTTCGTAGTAGGGGATGGAGGGTGCCGAGAAATCGATGGGCTCCTCGGTCAGCACCTCGTCGGTATGGCGGCTGAAGCGGCGGACCCGCTCGGCGGCGGTTCCGTAGAGACGGCTCCAGGCGTGGCGGAGACGGCGGATGGGCCGGAATTTAGCCATGGTAGCCCTCCTTTTCCGGGTCGTTGTAAAAGACCCTGTGGAGGTAAAGCCCTTCGGCGGGGGCGGTGCGGCCCAGGGCGGAGCGGTCCAGTCCCTCCAGCCGCGCGGGAATGCTCTCGGGGGGGATCCGCCCCTCGGCGACCTCGATGAGGGTCCCCACCATGATGCGCACCATGTTGTACAGAAAGCCGTCGGCACGGACGCGGAAGGTAATGATATCCCCCTCCCTCCCCACCGAGGCGGACAGCACGTGGCGGACGGTGGACTGTACCGTGGAGCCCGCGGCCATACAGGCGGCGAAGTCTCTCTCTCCCACAAAGCCCGCCGCGGCGGTCTCCATGGCGGCCAGGCACTCCTCGGAAATGGGTCGGGGGTAATGCCAGGCCTTCCCCAGCTCGAAGGGATCTCTTTCGGGGGTATTGAGGATCCTGTATACGTATTCCTTGGAGGTCACGCTGTAGCGGGCGTGGAAGTCAGCGGGGACCCAGAGGGCCTGATAGACCGCCACCGCGTCGGGCAGGCGAATGTTCAGGGCTCTGGGAATACGGTCAAGGGGGATGGTGGTCTCCATGCCGTCCTTGCCGCGGGGGGTAACGGTGGCGCAGAACATATGGGCATGGACACCGCTGTCGGTGCGGGAGCAGCCCGTGATATCGCAGGGGTAGCCGAAAAGAGCGGCCGTCCCTTCGTTGAGCGCCTGCTGGATGGAATATCCGTTTTTCTGAGCCTGGTATCCGCAGAACGGGCGGCTCTCGGAGCCCCGGCCGTCGTAACGGATATAGAGCAGCAGCTTGCGCGGCATGACCGTCCCTCCCTTCCTGTCTCATCCCTCTGAGCCGCCTACGGGAGCGCTGCGGGGCGGTCATGACCGCCAATCGGCAGAGGGGTGCTTCCCTCTGCCGAGCAGATCCCTGTCCGTGCGGGTCCGTGGCTTGCTCAAAGAGTTTCTTCTTTTTAGTATAGCACAGTTTCCCCGAAAAGTCAAGAGGGAACCGCGCCCCTTCTCCCTCACAGAACCGCGCCCCTTCTCCCTCACGGCAGATCCGCCGCCATTTGAGAAAAAAAGCAAAATATTTCGCGATTTCCCAAAAACCTCTTGCAATTTTCCGCAAAAAGGGATATAATATATAGGATTGTAATTCATTCCTAAACAAGAAAGGATCTGTATCTATGAACAAGCTGAACAAGCTCTCTTCCTTCACGGGCGTGAAGGGTCCCGTCCTGACCATCGTCATGGACGGCGTCGGTCTGGCTCCCGACACCGCCGGCAACGCCGTCTCCCTCGCCTACACCCCCACCCTGGACCGCATCATGAAGGAGTACCCCATGGTCACCCTGAAGGCTCACGGTACCGCCGTCGGTCTTCCCTCCGATGACGATATGGGTAACTCCGAGGTGGGCCACAACGCCCTCGGCGCGGGTCAGGTCTTCGCCCAGGGTGCCAAGCTGGTCACCCAGTCCATCGAGTCGGGCAAGATGTTCGCCTCCGAGACCTGGCAGACCCTCATCGGCGGGGTCAAGACCAACAACTCCACTCTCCACTTCCTGGGTCTGTTCTCCGACGGTAACGTCCACTCCCACATCGACCACCTGAAGGCCATGCTGGTGCAGGCCAAGAAAGAGGGCGTGGGCCGTGTCCGCATCCACATCCTCATCGACGGCCGCGACGTGGGCGAGACCTCCGCTCTGGAGTACATCAATCCCTTCGAGGCCTTCATCGCTGATCTGCGCGACGAGTCCTTCGACATCGCCATCGCTTCGGGCGGCGGCCGTATGAAGGTCACCATGGACCGCTATGAGGCCGACTGGTCTATGGTCGAGCGGGGCTGGAAGACCCACGTGCTGGGCGAGGGCCGTCAGTTCGCCTCTGCCGCCGAGGCTGTCGAGACCTACCGCGCCGAGCTGGGTGTCATCGATCAGGATCTGCCTCCCTTCGTCATCGCCAAGGACGGCACCCCCGTGGGTACCATCAACGACGGCGACAGCGTGATCTTCTACAACTTCCGCGGCGACCGCGCCATCGAGATCTCCAAGACCTTTGACGCACCCGCCGGCGAGTTCGACAAGTTCGACCGCGTCCGTGTTCCCGCCGTGCTGTACGCCGGTATGCTGGAGTACGACGGTGACCTCCACATTCCTCACCGCTACCTGGTCAATCCTCCCGAGATCACCAACACCATGGGTGAGTATCTGGCGAACACCGGTGTGAAGCAGTACGCCATCTCCGAGACCCAGAAGTACGGTCACGTCACCTATTTCTGGAACGGCAACAAGTCCGGCAAGTTCTCCGACGAGCTGGAGACCTACGTGGAGGTCCCCTCCGACGTGGTTCCCTTCGAGCAGAGACCCTGGATGAAGTGCGCCGAGATCACCGACAAGCTCATCGAGGCTCTGGAGGCCGGCGAGTACACCTACTACCGCGTCAACTTCCCCAACGGCGACATGGTGGGTCATACCGGCTCCCTGCTGGCTACCCGCTGCTCCATGGAGGCCCTGGATCTCCAGCTGGCCCGTATTCTGGCTGTCGTGGACAAGCTGGGAGGCGTGGCTCTCATCACCGCCGACCACGGTAACGCCGACGAGATGTACGAGTGCGACAAGAAGGGCCAGCCCAAGGCAGGCAAGGACGGCAAGTTCAAGGCCAAGACCAGCCATACCCTGAATCCCGTTCCCTGCATCGTGTATGACAATACCGACGCGAAGGGCAGCTACACCGTCAAGGCTGATAACGGTCATTTCGGTCTGTCCAACGTGGCCGCTACCATGGTGAACCTCATGGGCTACGAGGCTCCCGCTATGTGGGATGAGTCCATCATTGAGGTCAAGTAATTTCAAACGAAAAAGCACCGCCGTCACGGTAAGATCCGTGGCGGCGGTTTTCGTTTCATTTTGGGGAGTAGAAGAAGGGAGAGACGCAGTACAGAGGCATCCGCTCAGGCCGCCAGGTCGCGGTATCGGTGGAAATCACAGTGAAGGACGGTGGCTTCCATTCTGAGGGACACGGAAGAAGACTCGGCGTACAGAACGGACAGGATCCTCGCGCCTCTTGCCGCGATGGGAGCGTTGACCACGGGGACGTAGGGAGTGGGGTTGTAATCGTACTTGCTGGAGATGGTGCCGCCGCCCGTGATGTTGCCGAACATCTCACCCCAGCCGCCGTAGTAGTTCAGGTACTCCTGAAAATCATTATAGTGGTTGTAGGTGTAGAAGACGTACTTCTCGTCGGGCTCGATGATGGCGTTGCCGTTACGGTCGAAGCGGGCGTAGACGATGCGGGCCGCGCCGCGGGTGATCTTTGAGCCGTTATTGTAGATGGTGGCGTAGTAGCCGGGGTCGCAGTCGGTGCCTGTGGTGCCGATGTCCATCTCGTAGTAGGTGAGATCACCGCCGCAGCCGCTGATGCGGGGCAGCTCGGGCTCGTAGGGGTACTTGGAGGTGCTGCCGCTGAACTTGGTGTGGTTGACACGGAGGTACTCCCCCCAGATGCTGGAGGCGGGGCTGGTCTTCTTGCCGGTGGAGTGGTTGGCGGGGATGTCCCCGAAGGCCCAGACGTAGGCCGCCACCTCCTCCAGGGTGATATACGCGCCGCCGCGGTAGATACGGAAGACCTCACGGCCGTAGGCGTCCACCACCACGTAGGTGTTCTCGTCGATATAGTAGGGATCGTTGTTCTTGACGTACTTCCCGTCCTGCATGGGTCGGTAGTCTGAGATGATGGGGGCTTGGTCGGGGACGTAGTCATAGCCCGAAAGCTGGCCGTTCCGGGTGCGGTCCAGGGCCTCCTCGTAGCTGCCCGCGGGCTTATAGCCCTCGGGGGAGCGCTCGGCCTCGATGATGACCGTTGGAGGGGGAGGCGGGGTTTCGGACTCGGGCTGGGTGTCGGTGGGATCGTCGGGGGTGGTGGGAATCTCGGAGGAGTCGGTGTCGGCAGGATCGGAGGGGGTGGTCTCCGTGGGCTTTGTCTCAGCGGGGAGCTTGTCCACCACCAGAATCTCGATGGAGTCTGTAAAGCCGTGGTATTCCACCGTAACGATGGCCTTGCCCAGGACCTGGGCGGTGATCACACCCTTGCGGGTGATGCCCACGCAGGGGGCGGAGGAGGTCCAGGTCAGGCCGTCCTTCAGCTCGGCGGGGGCGTCGGTGGTGAGGGTGATCGTGTCACCCACCTCCATGTAGAGGGGGCCGCTTTCCAGGATGTTGAGCTGGTGCATCCCCACGATGGGGGCGTCGGTGACCGTATCGGTGACGGTATCGGTTAGGGAAGTCTCGGGGAGATCCGCCAGACTGTCACAGCCCCACAGGAGGGTGCAGACCAGGAGCAGAAGGACGGCGGTCAGGCCCCATTTTTTATGTTTTAATTTGAGAAGATCCATGTGTTTCGCCTCGTTTCCATAGTTGGTTATATTGTACCAGAAAACAGAGGATTCGTCAAGGGGTGAGGGGGATTTCATGGGGGGCG
>JAZNJA010000103.1:0-5411 GCA_045577755.1 Eubacteriales bacterium | reverse complement strand
GATCTTGGGATCCTCTTTTTGTCGTACTCATTTTGGCCTCTTTTGGAGGCTTTTTCTTTTGTTGGGGCTTATAAGTGTTGGCTTACATAGAAAAGGGCTGAGCCATTCGCTTTCTGAAAAGCTTTTGACTCAGCCCCTTTCGTATTCCTTTGGGAAAAGAAGGGCGACCGCCCGTATCCCGACCGGGAAACGGAATCTGTCACGCCCGAAGAACGGATTGCGCCTCTCCCTATTTATGATACCTCGACCCCTTGGCGATCTGATAGCAGCGATACACCGCCTCGTACAGGATCACCCGCATGAGCTGGTGCGGGAAGGTCAGCTCGGACACCGACAGCCGCATTTTGGCGGCGGACTTGACCTCGGGGGCCAGGCCGTGGGAGGAGCCGATGATGAAGCAAAGCGTGCCGCACTCCGCCGTGACCGACTCCAGCTTGCGGGCGAGATCGGGGGAGGACATCTGCTTGCCCTCCACACAAAGGGCTATGGGGAAAGAGCGGGACGGAATGGCGGCAAGGATGGCTTTAGCCTCCTCCGACAGGGCTTTTTTGATCTCGGATTCAGAAGGATCATCGGGGAGCTTCACTTCCTTCAGTTCGATCTCCTCCACACGGCACATTCCCGAAAGGCGTTTCCTGTACTCGGCAGCGGCCTCGCGGAGGTAGGACTCCTTCAGGTTCCCTACCGTGATGAAGCGGACGGTCTGGGGCATCATAGGCGCACCTCCTCGGGGGTCTCGGCAAAGATCTTTTCAATAGGGGAACCAACCTCGCCCACCAGCATGGTGACAGCGTTGGGGGAGGCGATACGCAGGGTGGTTTCGTGACCCGCCAGGGCCGAAAAGGTCTCGTCGAAGGCCAGGTCGGGATGATTGTTCTCCTCGCTCAGGTGGGCCAGGAGGAAGTGGGTGGTTCCCTGCTCCGCCAGCTCGGCGGCCAGGTCGGCGCACTCACGGTTGGAGAGGTGGCCCCGCTTGCCGCGGATGCGGAGCTTGAGATCATAGGGGTAGGGACCGTCCAGAAGCATATCCACGTCGTGATTGGACTCCAACACCACGGCGTCACAGCCCGTCAGACCCTCGCGGAGAGTCTCGGTAACGTGGCCGATATCGGTGGCGTAGCCAACGCGGACGGTCTGCTCCCCGTCGGAAAACTCGAAGCGGTAGCCCACCGAGGCGCGGCTGTCGTGGGGCGTCTCATAGGCGGTGACGGTGACCTCCCCCACCTTGACGGTGAAGGGAGCCTTCTCGTAGATCCTGAAGCACCTGCACAGAGCCTCGGGCTGGGTATCCCGGTAGCGAAGGGCGGACTTGTAGAGGATATGGACGGGGATGGGATACTTCTTGGCCAGCACCTCCAGGGCGGCCACGTGGTCGTTGTGGTCGTGAGTGATGAAGATGGCGTCCAGAGTAGCGGGATCGACTCCCAGCTCCTTCAGGGAGGATAGGAGGGTGCGGGTACACTTCCCCGCGTCGATGAGGATGCGGGCGGTGGGGGTCTCCAGATAGGCGGCGTTTCCTCCCGAGCCGGAGTAAAGGGTACAGAGGCGGAAATTCGGCATGGTCGGTCTTACCCCTTGAAGAAATTGGCGAGATAGCTGTCCCAGACGAAGAGGTAGAGCGCCTCACACATGAAGACAAAGACGAAGGGGATGATCACGGTCAGCATCCAGCGGGACTTCTCGGCGCGGGCCTTTTCGGCGGCCAGGAAGGTCTGCTTTTTCTCGTTGCTCCAGTCAGCGGGCAGCATCTCCTCGGTGACGTCCTTGTTAACGAAGCCGCGGTTATACGCCAGGTAGACAACGAGCAGGACGGCGAAGATCAAGAAGTAGGCGATCATGACCCCGAAAAGCAGGGTATCGTTATGCTGTACCTCGCTCACCGCGATGCAGCCGTACCAGATGACAAAGAGGAGGGCAGTCAGCCCGACGGTCGCCCACAGGCGGCGCTTGGTCTCTTTGTCCATGGGCTTTTGCTCCTTGGAGGGAATCCCGTTCTTTTGCAGATCGGGACGCTTCTTATTGGGTGAAAACATGGTTTCTCCTTAACTTACGGTTATTTTTACAATTTAATGTTGTTTTTTTGGCAAGAATCAGAAAATTCTGGCGGCGCCTACGGGGCGGATGCGGAGGTCGTAGGTGGCTCCCTCGCCGAAGGCTCCGTCCATGAGGGCGGTGAAGGCCTCCACCCGCTCGGCGGGGACGTAGGCCTGAATGGTACCCGCAAATCCTCCGCCGTGGACACGGAAGGCACCCTTCCCGCTCGCGAAGAAGCCGTCGCAGAGGCAGAGGGCCAGGGACAGTCCCTGCTCGGTGACGTTCTTGGTGGTGTAGACGTTCTGGAGGTAGCAGAAGGAGGAGCGGCCCGAGGCCAGTACGCCTTCAAAATACTTGTCCACGGCGGCGTCGCGGGTAGCCTCGTCGGTGGCGGCGATGGCGGTCTGGAGGGCGGCCTTCTGGGCGGCTACGCGGTCGTTCTCGGAAAGGAAGTGGAGGGCGCGGAGGATGGCGCGGTCACCCAGCTTCTCGCGGAGGGCGGGGGTGGCGGAAATAACCTGCTCGGCGGTGACCTCGCGGAGGACGGACTTACCGAAGTGAGCGGCCACGGCCTTCATCTCGGCGGGAACGGCGGCGTAATCGTCGGTGAGGTCGGCGTGGTTGCCGCCGGTGTTGACGATGCAGAGGTGGTAGCCTGCGGCGGTCATGTCAAAGAGCAGAGCCTCGATGACGGGGGCGGTGGGGTCGGCGAAGTCGATGGCCACGATACCGCCCACGGCGCAGGCTACCTGATCCATGAGGCCGCAGGGCTTGCCGAAGAATTGGTTCTCGGCGTACTGGGAGATCTTGGAGAAGGAGACCTCGTCCACCCCACCCTTGTTGTAGAGGTGGGAGAGGATGGTGCCGATCATGTCCTCGAAGGCGGCAGAGGAGGACAGGCCCGAGCCCTTGAAGACGGTGGACACGGTGCAGGCGTCAAAGCCGCCTACGGCGTGGCCGTTGTTTACGAAGCCCCGGCAGACGCCCGCGATGAGGGAGGCAGAGGTGCCGAACTTGGACTCATCGGGCTCAGTGTAAGCGGCGATATCCACCACGTCCTCGTCAAAGCCCTCGCTCTTGAGGCGGATGATGCCGTCGGCGCGGGGGGAGGCCACGGCCAGAACGTCCAGGCTGATGGAGGCGGCGATGACACAGCCGTGGTTGTGGTCGGTGTGGTTGCCCGACAGCTCGCTGCGGCCGGCCACGGTGAACAGGCCCACCTCACGGTCGGCGCCATACATGGAGGCGAAGGTCTCGCAGAGCTTCTTGGCCCGCTCTCTCTGGACGGGCGCGCCGCCGGCCGAGCCGAGGGCCTCGAAGGTGGCGTCCAGCTCGCCCGCGTCGATGGCGGCTAGGAGGGAGGAGAGGGGCATGAGGGGTTTATCGTAGATCTTGATGGAAGTCATGGTGGTGTTCCTTTCGTATGTAGAGTAGGGGGACATAGGAAGACAGTTTATTATAGCATAGTTTGCGGGGGAATTCAATGGGGAGATGTAAATTTTTCGGGGGAGGGGAATAAAATGCCCCCGCCCGAGGTGGGCGGGGGTGGGTATTTTTTTGCGTAGTATCAAGCAACAGCCATTGCTTCTTCCATTGTCTTAAAGAATTGGAAGCCCATAATGACGAATTCAGCATTCAAGTTAGTTGTGTCTCCAATGCTATAGGCCCAGTTTATTGATATGGTGTTGATAACGTCACAGGTGAAATCGGGCTCATCCGAGAAATCGAATAGCCAGTACTCCTCTGCACCGTCACACTTGATGGTGTTGGCAATCTCCAGGCCATAAATCTCAATATCTTTGCCTACGATAACGGTCATGCAGGGGTCAGAATCTAAAGCTACGGCAGGAGCCTTGACCTTGACAGCGATGACATTGTACTTATCACCCCTGTTAGGAAGGTCATCAACAGAGCCATAGTTACAATAATATGCCCACATAAAATCGAGATATCGAATAATAGCATATGCATCGATATCACCGTCAATTTCCCAATTACCGATGAATGAAATCGTGCCATCTTCATTGTACCGAACATCACATCCATAACCGGCAAAATATTGACTTTGTGGCGCGGAAAAACGGTTTACATTGGCTGGATCACTGATGGCGGCATTGTCGGGTTCGATGGTTCCTTCGGGATCAGATGCTTTGAGGAAATGAATGGTACATGTATACAGTTTATCATTTTTATCACTAATCGTTACATTTCTCCATTGTTCTATCGTACCATTGTAGTACACATCCGCAAGGCTGGAACACCCATAAAACGCCTTATTGCCAACGCTCGTTACGGTGTCGGGGATGGTTATGCTCGTGAGGCTTTCGCACCATGCAAATGCAGAATCAGCAATTCCAACCGTATTCTCACGAAGAACAACATTCGATACGTCTTCGTCACAACCAATTACCCAGCGGTCCACATAGTGCACACCGTTCTCAACTTGAACCAGGTCATCGCACCCATAAAACGCAGAGTGGCTGATGCTCGTCACGCTGTCGGGTATCGTTATGCTCGTCAGGCTTTCGCAATACGCGAACGCAGAATCTCCAATGCTCGTCACGCTTCCATCCGTTGGAATGACACTATTACAACAACCGACTAACAAGGTTTTGCTTTCGGTGTGAATCAAACAGTTCCCGACACCACGATATGTAGGATTTCCTTCCTCTACTGCGATACTCGTCAGGCTACCGCAATCCGCAAACGCAGAATCTCCAATGCTCGTCACGCTGTCGGGGATCGTTATGCTCGTGAGGCTTTCGCAATACGCGAACGCAGAATCTCCAATGCTCGTCACACCGTCGGGGATGGTTATGCTCGTGAGGCTTTCGCACCATGCAAATGCAGAATCGCCGATGCTCGTCACACCGTCGGGGATGGTTATGCTCGTGAGGCTTTCGCACCCATAAAACGCAGAATCTCCAATGCTCGTCACGCTGTCGGGGATGGTTATGCTCGTGAGGCTTTCGCACCCATAGAATACAGAATCTCCAATGCTCGTCACGCTGTCGGGGATCGTTATGCTCGTGAGGCTTTTGCAATACGCGAACGCAGAATCTCCAATGCTCGTCACACCGTCGGGGATGGTTATGCTCGTGAGGCTTTCGCACCATACAAATGCAGAATCGCCGATGCTCGTCACACCGTCGGGGATGGTTATGCTCGTGAGGCTTTCGCACCCATAGAACGCAGAATCTCCAATGCTCGTCACGCCGTCGGGGATGGTTATGCTCGTGAGGCTTTCGCACCATGCAAATGCAGAATCGTCGATGCTCGTCACACCGTCGGGGATGGTTATGCTCGTGAGGCTTTCGCACCATGCAAATGCAGAATCGCCGATGCTCGTCACACCGTCGGGGATGGTTATGCTCGTG
>JAZNJA010000102.1:0-4307 GCA_045577755.1 Eubacteriales bacterium | reverse complement strand
ACCGAGGAGCCTACCGAAGCTCCCACCGTTGAGAACACCGAAGCCCCCACCGAGGAGGTCACCACAGAGGAGGTCGCCACCGAGCCCGAGACCGACGACGGCATCCCCCTCAACGAGCTGACCATCGGCGGCGTGGATATCAAGGAATACACCCTCGTTGTTCAGGAAGGCGGTGCTGACTGTGTCCGTGATTCCGCTGACGAGCTGATCGAGTATATCGAGAAGGCCACGGGCGGCTTCCGTATCCCAGAGGGCGCGTCCGATCATGAGATCGTCATCGGCGTTACCGACCGCGATACCGACAAGGTCACCGCCGCCCGAGGCGAGGTCAAGCTGGACGGCTACGCCCTCCTCATGGACGGGAACCGTCTCTACATCACGGGCAGCTGCGACCGCGGCACCATGTACGGTGTCTACAGCTTCCTGGAGGACTACATCGGCGTCCGCTTCCTGGCCAAGGATACCACCGTGGTCATCGATCAGGATCCCGTGGCCATTCCCGCGGACGTTTACACCGTCCACAGCCCCGTCTTCAATCTGCGTGACACCTACTGGTACGATATGCGCTACGACCAGCCCACCGCCAATCACGCGAAAGACAACAGCTTCTACGACAGCTCTACCCCCGTCTCGGATATCGGCGGCGGTATCGGCTACGCGGGCCGCTTCGTCCATACCATCAACCTCCTTCAGGATCTCCCCTACCAGGGCAACGTCCAGCCCTGCCTCACCGACGAGAACGTCTACCGGCTGGTCCTGTCCAACGTCCGCAAATGGCTGGACGACAACCCCGAGGCCACCATCATTTCGGTCTCTCAGAACGATTCCGACCCCGGCAAGCTGGGCTGTCAGTGCGAGAACTGTAAGGCCATCGACGACGCCGAGGGTACCCCCATGGGCTCCCTCCTCACCTTCATCAACCGCATCGCCAACGACATCAAGGACGACTACCCCGGCGTCTACGTGGATACCCTGGCCTACCGCTACACCCGCAAGGCCCCCAAAACCATCAAGCCCGCCGATAACGTTATCATCCGCCTCTGCTCCATCGAGTGTTGCTTTGCGCACCCTCTGTCGGATGAGTCCTGCTACAAGAACAAGGAGTTCAAGAAGGACATCGAGGCTTGGGCGGCCATCTGCGACAACCTCTACATCTGGGACTACACCTACAACGCCGAGACCTACTTCTCCTATTTCCCCAACTTCGACGTCCTGTGGGATAACGTCAACTTCTACAAGGACCACAGCGTCACGGGCGTGTTCCTGGAGGGCCAGCAGGTCTCTGTGTCGGGTGAGTTCGCCGAGCTGCGCTCCTACCTCCTGGCCAAGCTCCTCTGGGATCCCGACATGACCGAGGAGGACTACTACGCCTGCATGGACGAGTTCCTCATGTACTACTACGGCGCGGGCTGGGAGAAGATCAAGGAGTACATGGCCTCCATGGCCGCCCACGCCATGCGCAACAATACGCACCTGGGCATCTTCGACAAGGGCGATAAGATGTACCCCGCCGTGGATGAGAACGGAAAGCGGGATACCAAGTTCAGCCGCAATATGCTGACCCTCTGGGAGGAGGCTTACGCCCTGGCCGAGACCGAGGAGCAGAAGGCCCACGTGGAGAAATCCTCCATCCAGGCCTACTACCTCTGCCATCTGAGCGGCCCCTCCGCCGAGCGCAAGAATCACCTCAAGACGGTTTACGAGCTGTGTGAAAAGTACGGCATCGAGTACTATAAGTACGTCATCCCCATGCCCGACAAGTCCAACGCGGGCGACCTGAACAGCTTGATCTGACAGATGCCATAAAGAAAGGCCACTCCGAATCGGGGTGGCCTTTGCGGTGGGAAATTGTGGGGTAACGATTCAAATGATTGTTCAAATTTGGGTTTATCGGTGCGTTCTTTTGCCTTCCCCAGCGGGGAAGGGGGACCGCGAAGCGGTGGATGAGGAGAGCGAATTGCGGTTTGGTATCTGGTGTAGTTTTTCTTTGCATATCAATGGTTTCTGCTTACATCCGCATGAAAAACTCAACTCGCTCTCCTCATCCGTCACGCCCTACGGGCGCGCCACCTTCCCCGCTGGGGAAGGCTAAAGGAAGCGGCCGTGAGTCCGCAAAACCCCAATTTGAAGCCAACTAAACAGTTATCGTAGGGATTATCGGACATATTCGCCAAGGCCGTATTCCCGCAAGTACCGGTTGAAATATTCCATGTACTGCTCTCTGTTTTCCTCAAAATCCTTCCACACGACGGATATGAGCCGATATGCCTCGGCAATTTCCTGCTCACAGTCCTCTGTATTGCCGAGCCTCTTATGGCAAGCGGCGATGCACTGGTGAAAGCTCCAATGAAAGGTCTGCATACCGTCCCACAGGTACTGATCGGCGGGATCGTCATAATAGTCGGTCAATAGGAACGTGGTCAGCACGCGCAGACCCTTGCGGTAGCATTTCAGCGCCTCGGGGATGTAGTCGGCGGGGGTGTAGTCGCGGAAGGTCACATCGGGGTGCCTATCCATAAAGAACCAAGAATTGCCCTCCTCCATACAGGCCTGATACAAGCCTTGCAGATGGTGGCATCTTGACCAGATCGCCCCCTCCTGCTTGTCCCGTCCCGACAGACGGAAGGCCATAGCCTCATAGCGGATGTTGTAGTCCAAGGGAAGGGACTCCAAAACCTCCTTTGCCTTGGCATATTCGTCTTTTTTCAGGTATGCCGCCGCTTGGATGTCCTTGGCGTTACACACGCGGATAAAGTCGTTGCTTTCGGTAATGATTTTTTGGGAGAGCTCAATCATTTCATCCAAATGTGTCAGATCGTTTTGATCGCGCAGGGTATATTCGTATGCATTCAGAAGCGCGGCCAGCAATTCCTCATTGCCGGGATATTCCTGCTGCGCGGATTTTATGATCTCGATGTATTTGGCTGTATCATCAAAGAAATATCCCCACGCGTCGTCAATGATCTTTTGAATTTTTGCCTTCATTTCCTTTACGTCGTAGTCGAACAGCATATCCAGCGAAACCTCAAAATAACCTGCAAGGACGGGAATCATTTCCATATCGGGATAGGTTATCCCCATCTCCCACTTGCTCACCGCCTGCGGGGACACCAACAGCACCGATGCCAACGCCTCCTGGGTAACGCCCTTCTTTTTCCGCAGCTCGCGGATTTTGTTTCCAATATTGATCTGTGTCATATAAACCTCCTGAAACTCATATTTTCCGTGACGCGCTTCACTGGATTTAGAATACCATAAAATCGGTTTTCCGTCAACAACTTGATTTTTGAATAAAAACAACTGATGGTTGAGACGGTTGAATCGGCCGATTCTGAACACATACGCCTGTGCGGCAGTACGATCATTTTATCGGACAACATAGAAAAAGGCCACCTCAAAATGGGGCGGCCTTTATGCCGTGTATTCGCGTTTCGGACAAAACCTTACTCCATCTCCGCCATAGCCTTCTTCAAGGTCTCCCACAGAGTCTTGGAAATGACCTCCGCCCCCGCAGGGGAAGCGTGCCCGCCGTCGTGACAGAAGAGATCCACCTCGGGATGAGCGTCCATCTCGGCCCACCATGCCTCCCCCACGCGGGACAGCATGATCCCCAGCTCGGCCGAGGCCGCGTTGTAGGCGGCGTTGATCTCCTCCTGCAAATGCCGCTCGTGCTTCTGGCTCCAGGTAGTGTACAGGATGGGGTACGCCCCGCCCTCCTTGGCCCACTCCATGAGCTTGGGGAGCGCCTCCATCATGTGCCCTCCGTAGTCGAAGGGATGGGCGTGCTCCTGAAAAATGGCGAAGTCGTACCCGCCGTAGCGGAGGTTGAAGGGAACGTCGGGCTCGCGGGAGTGCTGGTACAGAGTCCAGCCGCCGTGGGCGTTCATGGCGACCTGACAGTCCACCCCCTCGGCCGCCGCCAAAAGCTTGACACGGTAGGGAATGTCGCAGTTGTAGGTGTGGCTGTTGCCGACGAACAGGATCTTTACGGTTTTCATGATAGACCTCCCACATGGTTTGATGAGACCATTATACCACGAAGCCGCCGAAAATGCAAGACCTTTCACGTTTTTAGGCTCGATGAACGAAAGAGCAAACCTGTGGTTGAATTCACCCGTTGACACTTGATTTCTCAAGGAAATTGTGGTATAATATTTTAATAGAATTTCAAATTTGGGTTTGTCGAACTGTTTGACGGATGGGAAATGCATTTTTGGGGTAACGGGCGACCACATAGGGTCGCCCCTACAAACCGCCTTATAATAATTTAAAACCCGAAAAGTTATTGTCAAACAAAGAAATACGCC
>JAZNJA010000101.1:0-3789 GCA_045577755.1 Eubacteriales bacterium | reverse complement strand
ACCCAGTCAGGCAACACCATGGCTCACAGAACGACATGGCTACGATCCGACTTCAGCAGCGCATCCACGGTGACCAGCTCGGAGGCAAACAGCTCCTTCAGGCCGGCGTAGGTCGCCTCGTCATTGAAGCGGACGCACAGGTTCAGCACAAAGTCGGAGGCCAAGCGGTCTTAGGAAGACAACCCAGTCAGGCAACACCATGGCTCACAGAACGACATGGCTACGATCCGACTTGTCCTCCCGCCCGAAGGGGCTTATTTTTTCCGTGCCGCCTCGGCCATGTACTTCTCGGGGATCCCGGGGGTCTCGAAGGCCGCCTTACGGGCCGCCTCCTTGAGGATGGGCTCGATACTCGGGTTGACGCCGCCCTCATAGTCCACCGTAGTGGGGTCGATGCCCGTGATACGGGCGAAGATGGTCAGGGCGGCGAGGTAGCTTCCCTCCGGGCTGGGATGGCTCATATCGGGATCGTGGAGGGCAATACCGCGCTGATTCTGAATGATATCCCAGAAGGCCAGGCCCACGTGGGCGACGGGGATGTCGTGGGTCTCTCCCATATGCTCGTAGGCGGCGGCCAGCTTCCAGGTCATGGTCTCGGCGGTGAGGCTGTGGGCGGTAAGGTCGCCGCTTCCCTGCTTGCGGCCCCAGGTGGCGTAGAGGACGGGGGTGGCGCCGCACTCGCGGATCTTCTTGTCCAGTCTCTTGACACCGGTATAGAAGGCCCCCGTATTCACGGCAGGGGTCATGCTCTGCTCCTGGAGGATCACGAAATCGAAGTCCTGGTGGGTCAACGCGTTATCCACCTGCTTGCCCAGCTCATCCCCGGGGTTGGCGGAGTTGGTCAGGGTCCAGCCACCCTTGGTGAGGGACAGGACCTTCACCTTGTAGCCCGCCACCTTCATCAGCTCGCTGAAGTAGCGGACGGGCATATTGTTGTAGTAGGTATAGCTGTTGCCCACGAAGAGGATCTTGTAGGTCTTGCTCTTGTCCAGCTCGACGGTACCCAGGGGCGGTTCGGTCTCGGGCCCGGCCTCGGGCTCGGTCTCGGGCTCGGTCTCGGGGGCGGTCTCGGGGGCCGTTGTCTCGGGGTCGGTAGCGGGATCGGTCGCAGACTGGGTATCGGCGGGGGCGATAGGCTCGGCGGTGGCTTCGGGGGCCGTGGTGTCGGGGCTTGTGTCGGCAGGGGGCTGTCCGCCGTCACAGGCCACGGTAGGGAGGAGCAGGACGGCGAGGAGGAGGAGGGCTATGAGTCTTTTCTTCATGGTTGGGGTCCTTTCATGGACGGTGAGTTTTGGGAGGTGTGTTAAGGGGTCCCGGGCTGATCGGGTCCCTTGACCATGGGGGCAAGCAGCTCACCGTCACTGCTTTGTTGGAAAAGTCTATAACTGTCGCCAAAATAGTCGGTCAAATGATACTTCTGCAAATACAAAATTTCATCCGTTTCGGTATTCAGCGTAACGAGATAGACATCCTCACCTTCATAGATAAAATTACCGTTTTCATCAGTCCCTTCACGATACCTGTTTCGGCTCGCCATGATCACATACAAGCGGTTGCCCAACTGGCAAACACCCACGCAATCCACATCCTCAAAATAAACACTGCCGATTTCGTGTTCTTTCAATAAGGAATTCAAGCGAGAATAGTCATATACAACGTAAGCCTCATGCTTGGCAAGCGGCAGTTCACTCTCATGAGTGTAGGCCTTGGCCTCGTGGGTGTTCAGATCGTAATAACCATATTCAAGATAGTATTTCGATCCGATTCGGCCGTCATACGAAGTCGATAATTCCCCGGAAGATTGGACAATGTCTGTTATGTCGGTGATGTACACAGCATCACCGCAACACTCTGCGATCATGCGCTTCCCCGCATGGGTCACGGGCTGACCGTTATTCTCCGCATTTTCATCCACCTGAAAATAGATCAATTCCGTGCCTTCATACTTACAGTACTTATGCCATGACAAACTGCCAAAATCCCGTGCATAGGTCTCGTCGTTCAAGCCCAGCAAGTCTTGCAGTTTCTTTTCTGTTTGGGGAACTCGAGCTTCACATATACCGTTCGCGCCTACCGTAGCATCCGTCCTATATGGAGAAACAGGGAGAATTCCGGTACCGCTTGAGGGGCCACTCAAATGGCTAAACCAGACCAGATCCGAGGGAAAGGCTTCTTCGTTTATGAGGATTTCGGAGGTATGATTTATCCCGTCGGGTTTATTTTGGCCGCAACTACTGAGACACAATACTGAGAGCAGACAAACAGTGAGCATCATGGCACACAGAATTCGTTTCATACACTTGTCCTCCATTTCGACTGTGCTATTGTAATAATACACCATGACGTGCTGTTTGTCAATAGCCTTTTCCCAAGATTGTAGATATGACCAAATATATGCGTTTGATTTTGTCGCATACATCAAAAGGCAACCCCGCAGGATTGCCTTTTGATATAGCGCGGAATCAGATCTCCTTTACCTTCACCCCGCCGAGGGTATAGAACGCGCCGTCGAAAGCGGTGTCCTTAAGGGCCCACTTGATGGGGGTATTCTCCTCGAACATACCCATGGCCAGCTCATAGTCACCTGCGGGGACGTGGCGGCAGTCCAGCTGGAGCTTGATGCTCTGCTTGACACCGGGCATCCACTTGCGGTTGTCGCACTCCACGGGAACCACGTAGTCCTTCCCTGCGCTGTTGCGGAGGCGGAAGACGAGGTCGTACTTGCGGTAGGCCTTGGCCCAGCCGCGGTTCTCCATATCCAGGGTGACCATATTGTGGGCGGTGGGGGTGAGGGTGGGGAGGGTCATGCCCGTGAGGAAGTACCAGTAGCCCAGGCGGTTGGCGCAGTACTCGGTGAGGTAGTACTCGTTCTTCAGCCAGTCACGGGGGTAACCGTGGAAGCCCGCGAAGGTGGCGTGACAGCGCTTGAAGGCCTCGATGGCGGTGAGGCCGTCACGGAAATGATCGTTGTGAGCGTGAACGTAGCCGTAATGCTCCATCTCGATGCAGGTGGGGGCGTTCCTCCAGAGCTTATCGAAGGCCCAGGGGGCGCGGAGGGTATCGTAATCGTTGACCTGGGTGTAGTAGTTACAGCACACCGAATCGTCCTGGACGCCGAAGCCCCGCTCGTAGGCGTAGTCCAGGATCTCCTGGACCTCGGCCTGACCGTGGGCGATGCGGCAGGAGATGTGGTCGTCGTTGCACAGCACCCAGGTGTCGGGGAAATACTTGGCGTGGAGGTCGAAGTGCTTCTTGACCGTGGCAGGGGGGATGATTTCACCTGTACCGAAGACGGTATGGCCCTCGCCCCAGGTGCCCATGGTGCCGATGTCGATGCACTCGATGAGGGGATGGCCGTTGAACTTCTCGCCCAGGGTGTACAAAAGCCGCTCCAGATGGTGGAGGTAGATGGGGTCGGCGTAGTCGGGCTGGATGGCCCCCGTGGGGGTGCGGAAGCCGCGGGCACCCTGCTCGTAGACGTAGGCGGGGGTGGCGTGGTTCATGGCCTTCTCCCCCTCAAAGGAGCAGACGCGGAGGGAGAACTTGTAGCCGCGAGGGGCCCAGAGGTCCATGATCTGATCCAGATAAGAGAAATCGTAGACCCCCTCGGCCTTCTCCACGTCGCCCCAGTCGAAGCGGAGGTAGAGGTGGTTGAGACCGGGGAAATCCAAGAGGGCGTCGTTGTGATCGTGGTGGACGCGATAGTTCTCGCGGCCGTAGCCGTTGTCGATGTAGTGCCAGAACCAGCCCTTGTGGGGGTTCTTCAGGGGGGTCTTATCGTCCATCAGG
>JAZNJA010000100.1:0-14716 GCA_045577755.1 Eubacteriales bacterium | reverse complement strand
CTTGTCGGCAAAGGAGATCCTTCGACTCCGCCGCAAGCGGCTCCGCTCAGGATGACAGCCCAAAAGTGGGCGAAAGACAGCCCGCTAAACCCCAATTTAAAAAAGCATATACTGCAAAGAGCCACCCCGCAACCCGCGAGGTGGCTCAAACTATTTACGGTTGATCGCTCAATCCTTCTTCAGGATCACAGGCGTAGTCAGCACACCCGTCCTGCGGAGTCGGTACTCATAGGTCCAGGACGAACCGCCCGTGACCCAGGCCGAGGGACCCTGCCATGCCAGGCGCTCGTCGGCGTCGTGGACGTCACCGAAGCAGTTGCGGCGGGTGACGTAGGTGGTGACGGTCAGCTCGTGCTTGCCTGCGGGGATCACGCCGATATCGGCCAGATAGGGCGGGTAGGCGATGACGGCCCGCTTTTCGCCGTCCAGCTCCACCGTGTTGACGGCGGCGGTGTAATGAGGCACCTGCACCAGCGCCGACCAGTCGGCGGGTGCGTCCACGGGGATGCGGTAGGAGATGGCACCGCCGTAGAAGGGCAAGCCTTGGTAGGTCAGATCCGAGAAGCCCACGGTCTCGGGCAATTCCGTCACGGTCAGGAGACGGCCCGCCACACGGACACCGAAGTTACCCAGCAGGTACATGGCCTCGCAGTTGGAGCGCACCGCGAAGGGAATGGTGACGGTCAGGGTGTTGACACCCTTACGGAGAGGAGGCAGAGCCACCTTCTGAATGGACAGGTCTACGTAGTATCCCTCGGGCTTAGCGGTGACGGCCTCGCCGTTCCACTGGATGGTGGCAATATCGGCATCCTCCAGCGCGATATAGGGCTTTTCGTAGTCAATGTCACTGTACACCGTGAACTCCAGGGTCACGGTATGCTCGGCGGGCTTGTCCTCCATGACCCAAGGCTGTGCCTTGCCCGCGGGGAAGCCCAGACGGCGGCGGACGGCCGCGTCGATGCGGAGGATCTCCTCGGTGGGATGCAGCTCCTCGTCGTCCAGGGCGTAGCAGGCCATATCCAGAAGCAGGACGTTAGGCTCGGACAGGGTGTAGGGCACCGTCATGGGGATCTCGGCCACGGGAGCGGCGGCGTCGGCCTCGGCCCAGGCGGCGTAGCCGTCGGTCATGCGCTTGATGCCGGTGGGGGTGGGCGATCCGCTTGGGGCGGAGGGGGGTGGGGGGGGGGGCGGCCACGGGCTCGTAGCTGCTGTCCTCCTCGGTGTCGCGGAGGTAGAGGAGAGCCGAATCGTAGTCGTAGAGGCTCATGATGATGTGGGTCTTTCCGCTCTTATTGCTGTAGCGGATGGGCTTGACCTCACCCGTGATGGTATCCCACAGCTCGGCCTTGTACTTACCCTTGACGTAGATATGGATACCCTGCTCGCGGGCCACGTCCTTGTTGTAGGGCTCGTTTGCCTGGGAGATGAACAGCCACAGACCGTCGGTGTCACGGCGGACCTGGTGGATCAGATTGCCGGTATAGCCGCCGTTGAAGCCGCGGATCTCCACGGTGCGGTCCTCGTACAGAGCGTCCAGCAGAGCGCCGCGGTTGAAGCCGATCCGGATGGACTTGTCAAACAGCTCCTTGCCGCGTGCCGAGGGCTTGGCATCCTCGTACTTGGGGGCGTCACCCATGAACACCAGCTTACCGCCGGCGGCGCGGAAGGCCTCCAGACGGTCCAGGGTGGTGGAGCGCAGGGTCTCGCACTCGGGGACCACCACTACGTCGTAGGCCATCTCGCCCACAGTCAGAGGCGCACCGCCCACGGGACACTGGACAGGGAAGGTGGACTCGCAGATGTAGTCGAAGTCAATGTTACCCCGCAGGAGCCAGTCGGTGACGTTGTGGAAGTTACCGTCCAGCTTGTCGCGGATGAGCTGAGTCTGCTCGTTGGGACCCCAATGGAGCCAGTAGCTCTCCACGGGATGCATGACCGCCACCTTGACCAGGGGCTTACCGCGGGTCAGGGCGGTGTTCACGCGGCCGAAGTGATCCTCCACGTAGGAGTACTCCTTGTACCAGGGGGACTGGTAGGAGATGGAGGCGGGGTAGTCCCGCTTGGCGGTACCCTTCATGGACACCCAGGACAGGTGCTGAACACGGACGGTGACACCCAGAGCGGCCTGCCAGTCGCCGTGGAGCTTGTGACCGCGGAAGTCGAAGTCCCAGCCCGTAACGCCGTACAGCTCGCTCATCATGCCGGGTTTGCCGTACTGGTGGACAGCAGACTGGCACTGCTTGGCGGTGGTGAACTCAAAGCGGGCGCAGAGCATATCGATGCCGGGGATGCCGAAGCCGCGGTAGGAGCGCATACAATCGCCGATAGCGGCGGTCTGGGAGTGGAGGGTAGGCTCCTCCATCATGTGGCCCGTCAGCTCAATGCCGTGGGCCTTGCACCAGTCACCGCAGTTGTCGGCGAAGGCCTCGGCGAACCGCTCGGAGATATGATCGTGGTAGTGGTAGCGGGTCAGGGAGATCTCGCCGCCCGGCAGATCCCACAAAAGCTCGGGCAGATGATCCACCAGAGACTCCCCATAGGTAGCCTTGAAGGTGTCCTCGAAGTCATCGGTCCAAGGCAAATGGACGTTCTGCTTGCTGTCGGCAAAGGCCAGGGTGCCCTTACGCATGAACTGAGGCTCGTCGGTGAAGATGGCGGGGACGGTCTTACCGAACTCGTCGCCGACGGTAGCGAAGTATCGCTCGTGGGTCACCTCGATGAAGCGGTCGATGGCCTTCTTGTTCAGGGTGTCCACGTAGGACTGGTTGTTGTACCAAGGGCTGTTGCCAGAGATCTCCCGCCAGACCGTCCAGAGGGTACCCTCAACGGCATCCCCCTCGGCCACCTTGCGGTAGGACTTCAGGCACTTGTCCTCCCCCAGCACCACGTCAAAGCGGGCGATGAGGAGGGCGTTGCCACGGACCTTGTAATTACCGTCACAGGTAAAGGTGAGGTATCTCTGGCGGAACGTGTCCTCCTTGGTGACGTAGCCGCCGCCGAAGCCCGAGGGCCACTTGTCCTCGTCGTAGAGCCAGGCCAGCATCTGATTCTCCTTGGCGTGGTCGGTGCAGGCCTTGACCAGCCCCATGAAGCCGTCGGAGAGGTAGGTGGTGGACATACCGTCGCGGCAATGCATATGGAAGCCGCCCAGGCCCATCTCCTTGAACACGTCGATCTGACGGCACAGCTCGTCCTTCTGCAGGTCACAGTTCCATGCCCAGAAGGGAGTGCCGCGGTACTCGGCGGAGGGGTTCTTGAAAAGCTCTCTGTCCAGAGCGGGAGATTTTCGGTTCTTGTCGTAGATCATACAGACTCCTTTCCGCCGTACAGGCGGGAAATATGGGGTGCCATCCTTTATTATAAAGCAACAGAGCGCCGATGTCAAGAGGATTTCACCAAATTCCGTTCATACCGACCGAGAAAAATCGTGGAATATGCCCCTCTCGGGCGGGGACCGGGGGGATTGTTCACAAAATATGCTTGAATGGGGCATGGATTACTGCTATAATGAGGGCACTGCGGGGAAGGCCTGCCGTCCCCGCCTCAAGCCCCGTTTTCCACGAAAGGAACCTTCCATGAAATCCAAAAAGCTGACCTTTACAGAATCTCTTTTGCTGGTAGCGGGAGCGGGCCTCGGTACGGGTATGCTCACCATCCCCTACGCCGTGTCCCGCATTGGCTTGGCGGGTACCCTGACCGCCCTGGCCGCCGCCTACGCCGCCAGTCTCCTGCTCTACCTCATGCTGGCCGAGCTGACCCTGGGCTCAAGCCGCTCGGAGGATCTTTTGGGGATTTTGGACGAGCATCTCTTCCGCGGAAAGGGAAGAAAGCCTCTCCGCCTCCTCTTTTTCATTATGCTGGTTCTCCTCCTGCTGGAGAATCTGGTGGTCTATATTCTCTGCGCCGCTGACGTCACCGAGGCCCTCCTGGGGATCGATCCCCTGCTCTCCAAGGTGCTTTTCTACCTCGCAGCCTCGGTAGTGGTCTTCTTCGGCATGAAGGGGCTGGGGGTCGGGGAGAAGATATCGGTGGCCCTCATCGCCGTGGCGGTTCTGCTGCTGACGGTGCTGGCCTTCCTGCGCCCCCGCGGCAGCCTGTCCGTAGGCTTTGGCCCCCCCTCCACCGTGTTTGCGGTGTACGGCCTGTTCATGTTCGCCTTCTCGGCCATCTTTTCGGTCATCCAGGTCTGCAATCACATTGACCGCCCCCGCCTGGCGGGACGGGCCGTGGCGGGCGGGCTGACCGTCAACGCCGCTGTCACCTTGGTCTTCGCCATCGCCGCGTCCCTGGGCTCGGAGTCGGTCACCGAGGTAGCCATCATCGGCCTGGCCAACAGCATCGGCATCCCCGCCGTCAAGGTGGCCTGCTCGGTCCTGGTGCTTCTGGCCATGTTTACCTCCTTCTGGTCCAGCGGCTTTGCCTTTGCCGACGTGGTCTCCCCCATGCTGAAATGCTCCCACCGTGCCGCCTGGTTCATTTCCACCGTCCCCGCCCTGGCGGCCTCGGTGCTGCTCCCCTTGACGGTGCTGGATTTCATCCGCATAGGCGCGGGCGCCCTTTCGGTGGTGCTGGTGCTGGTGGTCCTGCCCGCTTACGCCCACGCCGTCAGGTCCGCAAGGACTCCGCTTCTGGGACGCGCGGCCAACAGCCGGGTCCTGTACGCCGTCACTGCCGCCGCCGTGCTTCTCATGGCCGCGGCCTCCCTGATCCCCATTCCCTGAAGGAGATTGTTCCATGAAGATCGCCCTGTTATCCCCCGCGGGGGCCATGCACCGCTACAACGGTATGTTCCATAAGGGACTCCACTACGCCCCCATCACCCTGGCACTCCTGGCCGCCCTCGTCCCCGCCGAGCTGGAGGCTGAGGTGGTGATCTACGACGAGACCGCCGAGGCCATTCCCCTGGATACAGACGCCGACGTCATTGCCATCACCTGCATCACAGGTACCTCCTCCCGCTGCTATCGGTACGCCGACTATTTCCGTTCCCTGGGTAAGACCGTGCTTCTCGGAGGCGTTCACCCCTCTCTCTGCCCCGACGAGGCCGCCGCCCATGCTGACGCCATCCTGACGGGACTGGGGGAGAAGACCTTTCCGCAAGCCCTTCTGGATATCCGCGATGGCTGTCTCAAGCCCGCCTACCACGGTGACGGTTGCCTGGATATCTCCCGCAGACCCCTGCCCCGCAAGGATCTGCTCAATAAGAAAAAGTACATCACCCTCAATACCGTGGAGGCCGTCCGCGGCTGTAACCACTCCTGTACCTTCTGCGCCTATCCCGCCGCCTTCGGCCAGCGGGTCATCACCCGCCCCGTGGAGGACGTGATCGCCGAGATCCGCTCCTTCAAGGGTAAGGAGGTCATATTCCCCGACGTCAACCTCATCGCCAACGTGGCGTACGCGAAGGAGCTGTTCACCGCCATGATCCCCCTGAAAAAATGGTGGATGGGCCTGACCACCACCGCCATCGGCCACAACGAGGAGCTTCTGGAGCTCTTCCGCAGAAGCGGCTGTAAGGGCCTGCTCATCGGCTTTGAGTCGGTGAACCAGGAGACCCAGCAGAGCATCCGCAAGGGGGTCAATCGGGTGGACGAATACAAGGCCCTCATGGAAAAGCTCCACCGCAAGGGCATCATGGTCATGGGCTGCTTTGCCTTTGGCGGAGACGAGGACGGCCCCGACGTGTTCCGCCGCACCGTGGAGCTCTGCGTGGAGGCGAAGATCGATCTCCCCCGCTTCTCCATCATTACCCCCTTCCCGGGTACCCCGTTCTACGACGAGCTGGAGCGGGAGGGAAGGATCATCGAGCGGGACTGGGCCATGTATGACGTGGAGCACTGCGTCTACCGCCCGAAACGCATGACCAAGGAGGAGCTGGAGGCGGGGATCGCCTGGGCCTGGAAGGAGGTCTACAAGATGAAGAATATCCGGAAGAGACTGGATCTCACCAAGCCCCGTACCCTCAAGAGCGTCTTTGCCCTGGTCAATATCGGCTACCGCAAGTACGCCCGCGAGTTCGAGATCTTCGGTGCCGAGATCATGGCGGATAACAGCGATATTCCCGCCCCCAACGTCCCCGCTAAGGAGAATGCCGCTCTATGAGAGTCCTGTTCATCACCCCCTACGATAACAACTACCGCTACCGATCCGCCTTCACCCGCTCCCTTACCTATATGCCTCTCACCATGCCCTACCTGGCTGCCCTCATTCCCCCTGAGTACGGCGCCGAGTGTGTGGCCGTCGACGAGGGGGTCCGGAAGCCGGATTACGGAAAAATGGGGCGGTTCGACCTGGTGGCCATCACCGCCGTTACCTCCTCGGTCCTCCGCGGCTACGAGCTGGCGGCCCGCTTCAGGGCCGAGGGGAGCTACGTCGTCATGGGCGGACACCACGTCACCCTCCTCCCCGAGGAGGCCATGACCCACGCGGATACCGTGCTGACGGGTCCTGCCGACCGTATCTTCCCGGAGTTTCTGGCCGATCTGCGCAACGGATGCCCCAAGCCCCGCTACGACGGCAGCCACTGCGACGTCAACGCGGCCCACGTCATTCCCCGTCGGGAGCTGATGGATAAGAGCAAGTACATCGGCGTGCCGACGGTCATAGCCAATTACGGCTGTACCAACCGCTGTGAGTTCTGTGTCATCAACTCCTTCTGGGGCGGCAAGCACACAGCCCGCCGCGTTGAGGAGGTGGTGGACGAGCTGAAGGGCCTCAAGAGCAGACGGGTCCTGTTCCTGGATCCCTCCCCTACCTCCAATCCCGCCTACGCGAAATCCCTCTTCCGTGCCCTGATCCCCCTGAAGCTCCAATGGGCGGGACTCTGCACCACCGATATCCTCAAGGACGGGGAGCTGTTCGACCTTATGATCGAGAGCGGGTGCATTGGCATCCTCATGGGCTTTGAGACCTTTTCGGAGGAGAGCCTGGCGGACGTAGGCAAGCGCAACACCGTAGCGGACTATAAGGCGGTGGTGGAGAAATTCCACAGCCGCGGGGTCTCGGTGCTGGGCACCTTCATGCTGGGCCTTGACGGGGACACTCCCGAGACCCTGGCCCGAATGCCCGACTACATCGAGGAGATCGGGGTGGATATCCCCCGCTTCGCCATTATGACCCCCTACCCCAACACCCCCATCCACAAGCGCCTGGCCGACGAGGGCCGTATCCTCACAAGGGACTGGAGCCGCTACGACAGCATCCACGCGGTCTTCGCCCCGCGGCACATGACGGCTCCGGAGCTGGAGGCCGCCATGGTGGAGGTCGCCGGCCAATGCTATACCCTCCGCCGCATCTGGCGCAGAGCCGTCCGCAATCCCTATGGCGGCTTCCTCAAGCTGGGCATCAACCTGGGCTTCCGTATCTACCACAAGAAGGTGGAAAAGACCCTCAGAAAGGACCGAAGCAAGCAGAAATGAAGATCACCTTTATCCTCCCCGGCATGGGCAAGAAGCCCGGGGAAAAGTATCTCAGCACTTGGCTCATGGAGCCTCTGACGGTAGCTGTGCTGAACGCCCTGATCCCCCCCGAGCATGAGCGGGAGTTCTACGACGACCGCATCGAGGGCATCAACTACGATACCGATACCGACCTGGTGCTCATGACGGTGGAGACCTACACCGCCCGCCGCGCCTACGCCGTGGCCGCTGAGTTCCGCAGGCGGGGCAAGACCGTCATCCTGGGCGGATACCACGTCACCCTCATCCCCGAGGAGGCCGAGGCCTACGCCGACGCCATCATGGTGGGCAACGCCGAGCAGGTCATCGACGAGGTACTGCGCGACGTCCGTGACGGCACCCTGAAAAAGCGCTACGAGGGCAAGCCCTGTATCGGCTACAAGCTCCCCGACCGCTCGGTCTATGCTGACAAGATGAAGAAGTACCTCCCCGTGTCCCTGGTGGAGACGGGACGGGGATGCTACCACAACTGCGAGTTCTGCTCCATCGCGGGCTACTACAAATGCCATTATATCCACCGCCCCGTGGCGGACATCATCGACGAGATCAAGACCTGTAAGCACAAGGTGTTCTTCTTCGTGGACGACAGCATCTTTTCGGACAAGGATTTCGCCAGAGAGCTGTTCACCGAGCTGAAAAAGCTGAAGATCGTCTGGACTACCCAGGTCACCCTGGATATCGCCCGGGACGAGGAGACCTTGCGGCTCATGAAGGAGAGCGGCTGCGGCATGGTGCTGATCGGCTTTGAATCCATCAATTCGGATAACCTGAAGCAGATGAACAAGGGCTGGACCGAGCGGCTGGGCGAGCAGGACGTTCTCATCGAGCGCATCCACAAGGCGGGCATCAGCATCTACGCCAGCTTCGTTTTCGGCTTTGACTCGGATACCGAGGAAACCTTCCGCAGAACCCTGGCCTTCTGCGAAAAGCACGGCTTTTTCACCGCCGCCTTCAACCACCTCCTCATTTTTCCCAACACCGCCACCTACGAGGGCTTCAAGGCGGACGGTCGCCTGATCTCCGAAAAATGGTGGCTTGAGGAAGGCTATACCTTCGGCACCGTTACCTTCACCCCCAAGGGCATGACCCCCGAGGAGCTGCGCGCCCACTGCAAGGGCTACAAGAATATCTTCTTCCGCTACGGCTCCATCTTCAAGCGGGGATGGACCCTGCTCCGACGTACCCGCAATTTCTGGATCAACTTCGCCTACTGGTTCGTCAACGTCACCTTCCACTATGAGGTAGACCGCCGCGTGGGCATCCCCATTGGGGAGAATTTAGAGGAAACAAGGAAATGACCGACCGTATCCGTATAGCCACCCCCGAGGACGGTCCCGAGATCCTCCGCATCCTGGAAGCCTCCGCCGCGGAAGGCGGGATCGAGCTGCTCTATACCCGCCGACCCGACGCCTACGCGTCCTACGAAAAGGAGCCGGGGGAGGCGCGGGTCTTCGTCTCTACGGACGGGGACAGGACCGTGGGTGTTGCCGCCGAGCTGATCCGAGAGGTGTACCTGGGGGGACAGGCGGTCAAGGCCGCCTATATCTGCGGGCTGAAGAAGGACCCCGCCTACGAGGGCACCGCCTTCGGCCTCCGCTTCATCTATGCTCTGCGGCAGGAAGGGACCTCGTTGTACTACTGCTCGGTGCTTTCCGACAACACCGCCGCGCAAGGGATGTTTGAACGGGGCAGGAGGGCGCTGAAGGTCAGCCCTATCTGCGCCTATACCACCCATATCCTCAACCCCACCGCCCGCAAGGTCAGACGGAAGCTGACCCGGGGGGGCGATCCCGCCCTCCGCCCCGCCACGCAGGCGGACCGCCCTGCTCTCACGGCCTTCCTCGCCGAGGAGGGAAGCCGTCACGATCTGTTCCCTGTCATGGGGGATCTCAGCGGATTCCACGGCCTGTCGGCGGAGGATTTCCTCCTGTACGAGGAGGCGGGGGAGATCCGCGGTGCCGTAGCCCTGTGGGATCAGACCGACTACCGCCAGTACGTGGTGAAGCGCTATCGCGGGATCATGAGGGCCGCCCGAAGACTCAATCCTCTGCTGGAGGCCGCGGGCTATATCCGTCTCCCTCGGGAGGAGGAGCCGTTGCGCTTTCCCATGCTCTCCTTCCTCCTGGCGCGAGGGGATGAGGACAGCGTCTACCGCGCCCTCCTGGCGGGGGCTGTGACCGCCGCCGCCGCGCGCTATGGGATGTGCGTCATCGGTCTTCCCAAAAGCCATCCCGCCGCCCCCCTCCTGGGGAGTCTTCCCGCCATCCGCTTCGATACCAAGCTCTACGCCGTTACGCTCCCTCCCGTGGACGAGTCCTCTCCTATCCCCGATCCCGCTACCGTCTTCCCTGAATGCGGGATGCTGTGACCAACCCGCAAGGGGGGCGGCCTTCTCATCGCCGTTTCACAAAACGTGATTGACAGATCCATAAAAAAGTATAGTAAATTCAAAGAACCGCTTCACCTCAAGCGGATAACAGGAGGCCGATATGATTCCGTACCAGTACCGCTATCTCCCTGTAGGCAGCGCCCGCTATGAGGGCACCGTCCACGACAACGCCGACTTCATCCTGCATAAGCAGCTTCTGGATCAGCCCCTCTGGGACAAGTTCGTCCGCGTCTTCATCGAACGCCCCGACTCCGCCGACCTGGGCTGGCGGGGGGAGTACTACGGCAAGATGATGCGTGGCGCCTGCCTCACCTACCGCTACCTCCCCTCCGATGAGCTGTATCAGGTCCTGTTTGACACCGTCAAGGCCCTCCTGGACACCCGGGACGCCGACGGCCGCATCACCACCTACCCCAAGGACAAGGAGTACTGCGGCTGGGATATGTGGACCAGAAAGTACGTCCTGGTGGGCTCCCTCTACTTCTACGGCATCTGCCGCGACGAGGCCTTCAAGGCCCGCATCCTCACCGCCATGAAATCCCACGTGGACTACCTCATCGCTACCCTGGGCGAGGGAAAGCTCTCGGTGCTGGAGACCTCCCATTGGTGGGGCGGCGTCAACTCCGCCTCCATCCTGGAGCCCATCGTGGAGCTGTACAAGCTGACGGGGGAGGAGAGATACCTCACCTTCGCCAAGTACGTCCTGGAGTCGGGCGGCTGCCGTGACGGAAACCTCCTTCTGCTGGCCGAGGAAGGGAAGCTCGCCCCCTACGAGTACCCCACGGTCAAGGCCTACGAGATGATGTCCTACTTCGAGGGGGCTCTTGCCTACTACGAGGTCACGGGAGAGACCCGCTACCTGAACATCGTGGAAAAGTTCGCCGAGGCTGTCCGGAATACCGACATCACCATCATCGGCTGTGCGGGCTGTACCCATGAGCTCTTCGACCACTCCGCCGTCAAGCAGACCGAGGAGACCGAGCCCCTGGCCATCATGCAGGAGACCTGCGTCACCGTCACCTGGATGCGCCTCCAGGAGCGGCTTTTGCGGCTGACGGGCAAGGTGATCTACGCCGAGGGCATCGAGCAGTCGGCTCTCAACGCCCTGTATGGCAGTATCAACCTCAAGGGCCTGCCCCAGCTGGAAAAGGGCTCCAACACCTACCTCCCCGGCGTCCCCTTCGACAGCTACAGCCCCCTGACCTTCAAGGCCCGCGGCATCGGCATCGGCGGCTACAAGGTGTTCACCGAGGGCGGCTACTACGGCTGCTGCGCCTGCATCGGCGCGGCGGGTACCGCTCTGTTCCCCCTCACCGCCGTCATGGCGTGGGATAACGGCCTCGTGCTGGATCAGTACAACAACGGCACCGTCACCGCCTCGACCCCCGACGGCAACCCCGTGACTCTCACCGTCAGCGGCTATTTCGCCGACGAGGGTCATGCCACCGTCACCCTCGCCCTGTCTGCCCCCGAGACCTTCACCCTCCGCCTCCGTATCCCCGCCTGGAGCCATGAGCCTACGGTCACGGTAAACGGCGAAACCACCGCCGTAGAGAAGGGCTACCTCGACCTCACCCGCGCGTGGAAGGACGGCGACACGGTCACGGTCGATTTCCACCCCGAGGTGGAGACCCACACCCTCAACGGCAAGCTCGCCTTCACCTACGGCCCCCTCACCCTGGCCCGCGACGAGGGAAAGGAGGAGGGAAGCATCGAGTCTCCCGTCACCCCCGTCCTGCATGATGGCCGCCTCATAGTCAATCAGCTTGACGCCAAAGACGGCGAGACCGTCCGCTTCACCGTCAAGACCGAGGCCGGCGACCTCCTCCTCACCGACTACGCCTCCTGCGGCAAGAACTGGACCGACGAGCGCAACCGTATTTCGGTTTGGCTGAATACTTGATCTGATGATTTCAAATTGCAGTTTATCGGTCTGTCTTAAAGAGTCATCCTGAGCGGAGCCGCTTGCGGCGGAGTCGAAGGATCTCCTTTGCCGACAAGAGATCCTTCGACTTCGGGCTTCGCCCCTCGCTCACGATGGCCGCCTCAAGAACGCACCGCCAAACCCAAATTTGAAGATCCTTACATCCTCACACAACAATAAGGAGAACCACCATGAAACAACTCCACCTCATCTGCAACGCCCACCTCGACCCCGTTTGGCAATGGGACTGGAACGAGGGCGCCACCGCCGCTCTGGCTACCTTCTACGCCGCTTGCGAGATCGCCGAGGAGTACGACTACATCTTCTGCCACAACGAAGCCCTCCTCTACGAGTTTGTGGAGACCTACGACCCCGCCCTCTTTGCGCGCATCCGGGGCCTGGTCAAGGCGGGCAAGTGGCACATCATGGGCGGCTGGTACGTCCAGCCTGACTGCAACATCCCCTCGGGCGAGGGCTTCGTCCGCCAGATCGAGGCGGGCCTCACCTACTTCAAGGAGAAGTTTGGCGTGATCCCCACGGCGGCGGTCAACTTCGATTCCTTCGGCCACACCCAGGGCCTGGTCCAGATCCTTTCCAAATGCGGCTACAGCGGCTACGTCTGCTGCCGTCCCATGCCTGCATTCATGGAGCTGCCCGCCAACTACGTCGACTGGAAGGGCTTTGACGGCAGCTCGGTCAAGGCCGCCCGCTTCGACGATCTGACCATCTACACCAACGGCCTGGGCGACGCGGTCAACGCTGTCAAGCGCAAAATGAAGCCCTGGGACGATCAGGGTGAGGAGATCGCCTTTGCCCTCTGGGGCGTGGGCAACCACGGCGGCGGTGCCTCCCGCAAGGATCTGGCCGAGCTGGCGGTCTTCATGGAGGAGCAAAAGACCGAGGGCGTGGAGATCTTCCACTCCACCCCCGAGGCCTTCTTCGCCGCCTCCACCCCCAAGGCACAGTGGGACGCCGCCCTCCAGCCTTGCTTCGTCAAGTGCTATACCTCCATCGCCCGCCTCAAGCGCCGCTACGCCGAGCTGGAGAACAAGCTCCTCATGACCGAGAAGATCTGCTCCTCTGCCTCCGCCGAGGGCCTGTACGACTACAACTTCGCCGCCTTCGACGACGCCCAGAAGCGCATGGCCATGGTGCAGTTCCATGACGTGCTGTCGGGCACCTGCATCATCGAGGGCGAGAAGAGCAGTATGCAGAAGCTGGACTACGCCCTGGAGCTTCTGGACAAGGAATTCAACAAGGCCTTCATGGCCCTCTGCCGTGACTACGAGAAGGCCGTGCCCCTGAAGTACCCCATCTTCGTCTACAACCCCAACCCCTACGCCGAGGAGTCCATCTTCACCGCCGACTTCTTCCTCCTGGACGGTATCTGCTCCGAGACCGAGGGCTACGAGTTTACCGTCAAGCGCGACGGAGCCGAGGTCCCCTTCCAGCTGGTCAAGGAATCCTCCTGCATCAATCTGGACCGCAGTAAGCGCATGGCCATCAAGACCACCCTCAACCCCCTGTCCATGACCCGCTTCGACGTGGAGGTGCGCCGCAGTACCAAGCGTTTCCTCGACCGTACCCCCCAGACCGAGTTCACCACGAAGCAGGGAACCATGGCTACCTTCGACGCGACCACGGGCGCTCTGACCTCCCTCAAAGTGGACGGTAAGGAATACCTAAAGGGCGGAGCCTTCGCCCCCATCGTCTACGACGACAACGAGGATCCCTGGGGCTGGCACATGAGAACGGTTGGCAAGAACTACACCCCCGCCATCTGTGAGATCCCCCTCCGCGTCGTCGAGCGGGGCGACCTCCTCACCACCGTGGAGAGCCTCTACACCACGGGCAAGTCGGATATCCGCGTGGCCTACACCCTCTACAAGGACTTCGACTACGTTGACGTCACGGTCAACGCCTACTGGAACGACCCGGGCAAGGGTCTGAAGCTGGCCATCCCCGTGGCCGAGGTGGGTAAGTTCGTGGGCCAGACTGCCTTCGGTATCCAGACCTTCACCGAGGATCTGGAGGAATGCTCCCAGCGCTTCGTGGGTATCGAGAGCGGCGATAAGCTGCTGACGGTCTTCAAGGACGGCACCTACGGCTGCTCTCTGGAGGATGGTGTCTTGTACCTCGACCTCCTCAACGGCTCGGTCTACTGCGCTCACCCCATAGACCGGCTCCCCATAGTGGATCATCAGCGCTTCAACCGCTACATCGACCTGGGCCGCCACGAGTTCACCTTCCGTCTGGAGCTGTGCGATAAGACCGCCGCCGAGCGCAAGGCCGCCGCCTTCACCCAGAAGCCCTACGCCCTCAACTTCTACCCCCACGGCACGGGCGAGCGCCACGAAACCCCCGCCGTCACCCTGTCCGACGGCACCGTCTCCCTGTCCTGCTTCCGTAAGGTGGGGCCCGACACCTACATGATCCGCCTCATCAACAACACCGAGGAGAGAAGAGCCTGCGACTGCACCGTCTTCGGCAAGAGCCTGACCCTTGATTTCGGTAAGTTCGAGGTCAAGACCCTCCTGTACAGAAACGGCGAGCTGACCGAGCAGCGTTCTATGCTGGCTCTGTGATCGCTTGAATCATCCAATGCCCGTCAAAGGCGGTCTTCCACCTTGGCGGGCATTTTGGTATTTGGTTCAGGGGCTTTCAAATTTGGGTTTATCGTTCCGATAAACCCAAGTGAAATGATCCCTGTGGGATCGTGAAATTCGTGCTACGCACGAGTGAAATACGCCGCAAGCGGCGTGTGAAATTTGCCCTTCGGGCAAGTGGAGGTGCAGAACCTTCGGTTCTGTCCATTACATTTTATGTAATATTTAATAGAAACCCGCAGGGTTTCTTTCCGCAACTCGCCCAACGGGCGAATTTCACACGCGCGACGCGCGTATTTCACGCCGAAGGCATTTCACACGCCGTAAGGCGTATTTCACT
>JAZNJA010000099.1:0-12631 GCA_045577755.1 Eubacteriales bacterium | reverse complement strand
GGCCGTCGCCCCTACAAACATATTTCTTTGTTTGACAAGACCTTTGAAGGCTTCGGCTTACTAACAGGTGACCTGTAGGGGCGGCCCTATGTGGCCGCCCGCCACCCACAAATAGCCTTTTTGCTCCGTCAAACAGTTCGATAAACCCAAATTTGAAATACCGGCTGAATAATTACTTTTACTTTTTGCGGATCACGCGGTAAGAACCGCTCACGGCGGGCTTTGTGACCTCACCGTCGGCGAAGGCATACCCCTTCCGCAGAGTCATACGCCCACTCATCCCCGCGGGGATCTCCACGGTCAGAACGATCCCGTCCCCCTCCCGCTTCCAGGCGGAGGTGATCTTACCCACAGGAGACATATGGTACGCCGAGGCGTCCTCCAGAGCGGTCACGAAGGCAGGCTTGATCTCGCAGACCAACTCCCCGCCCGCGGGAGCCACCGAGATACCCGCCACGGCCTTGATGAACCAAGCGCTGACGTCTCCCCAGAAATGGTGATTGAGGGAGGGAGGGCCCCAATGGGCCCCCGCGGGGTAGAAGCTCTCCCACAGAGTGGTCGCGCCGCGGCGGGCCAGATCGCCGTAGGAGGGATGCCCCTGCTCCACGGCCATCTTCCAGGCCAGGTCGGCGTAGCCATGCTCCGCCAGCAGGTGAAGCAACACCCGACCGCCCAGAACGCCCAGATCCATGCGGTCGTCGCACTCGGCGATCAGAGCAAGCAACTGCTCAAAAGCGGCCTGCTTCTCATCCTCGTTGAAAACGCCGTAGTAGAGAGCCATGGCCTGGGAGGTCTGGCACTCACCAGCCACCAGCATGGTGTCGAAGTTCACCAGATGGACGCGGATGGCCTCGCGGTAGAGAGCCGACTGACTGCGGGCGTACTCCGCCTCGGCATTCTTGCCCACGGCGTCCAGCAGGACCGCCATCTTATTGGCGATATCCATGGATACGATGGTATCCGTCACCGCGAGAGGAGCCTGAGGCTTCTTGACCTCGGTGTGGCACCAGTCACCCAGACCGATGTGGAGCAACCCCTTTTCATCCACGCGGGTGCGGAGATACTTGAGGTACGCCATGAAGGCCTCGACGGACTCGGCGGCCATGGTGGCATCCCCCCGCCATAGGTAGGTGAAGTAGGGCAGATACACCAGCACGCTGTCCCAGGCGGGACCGTTACCCCAGGCAAAGCCCCAGCCACCCGTCGGCACGATGCCGGGCAGGCTGCCCACGTCGCTCTGGGCCTTGCGGATGTTGCGCATCCACTCGCGGTAGTTGCGCTCGGGATTGAAATTGATCAGCGCGGCCTCGCTGGACAGCGCCGCGTCCGCCGTCCAGCCGTTCTTCTCACGGTGGGGGCAGTCGGTGGGGAAATGGTGGAAGTTGGACAGAATGCTCCGTCTGGTGATCTCCTGGATCCTGTTGGCCACGGGATCCGAGCAGGTAAAGCCGCCGAGGTCCAGCATCTCGGTGTGCATGACCAGATAAGTCAACAGCTCGGGCGTGGCCTGCTCGGCCGTGATACCGTCCACGCGGATATAGCGGAAGCCGTGGTAAACGAAAGCGGGGGTATAGGTCTCCACGCCCTCACCACTACAGATGTAGGTGTCCAGATGGACGATCTCCTTGTCCCGCTCCCAGAACTCGCGGACGAACCAGACGTTGTCCAGACGGATGTCACCATCCTTCAGAGCCTCAGCGAAGCGCATCTCGATCCTCTGCCCCGCCTGACCCTTGACCGTCAAGCGGCAAACGCCCGCGTTGTTCTCGCCGAAATCGTAAACAAAGCCGTCCCCGCAAGGGAAAACAGCCACGGGCGAAATCTCCCGCTCCACCGTGATGGGGGCCACGTCCGTCACCCGCAGTTCTCCCCCGGGAGTCTCGGCGGGGAGCGCAAACGCCCACTCTTTATCATCAAAGCCGGGGAGCGTCCACCCCGCCAGCTCGGCCTCGCGGCGACCGTCGTAGCACTCGCCGAAGCGGTAATCGTCCCACAAAAAGGGCGAGGGTGCCACCTTGAAGGAGGTGTCCCCTTCCATAAGCACGGCGCCGTCCGCACCGACCACCTCCAAGGCCATCTTGGGAGAGGAGCGGAAGGAAGCCTTGTCAAAATCCCAGATATGCCCGCCGGGGTTGTTCACAAAGCCGTTGCCCAGGATCAGGCCTACGGCGTTGGCACCCTTTTGCAGAGTGATCTGATACTCGTCATAGTACACCAGATCCTCGGGGTTGGAGAGGTAGGGGGACAGAAGCCCCCTGGTCAGCCGACGGCCGTTGAGGTACAGCTCGTAGATGCCGCAGACCGCCACCTTCAGAGTCGCGACCGTCTCGGCGGGAACGGTCACCTCGCGGCGGAAGCAGTAGGCGGGAACGTGGTTTTCAAAGGTATTGTACGCGGTCGTCGCGCGGATGTAGGTTTGTCCGAAAGACATGATCGTGACCTCCTGTGGGAAGATGGAAAAGGACCGAAAAAAGCCTAAACAGGGGACATCTCACGGGAAGATGCCCCCTTGTTTCATAGGTTTCGGGAATTACGCGCCGAAGACCACCTTGTGGCAACGGCCGCACAGACAGCCGCGCTCCTCGCCTTCTCCGTCATAGATGGGAGCGGTGGTGTACATCCAGCAACGGTCGCACTTCTCGCCGTCGGCGTTCTCCACCAGCACGGCGATACCCGACACGGTCTCGGCGAAAGCGCCCTCGGGAGCCTCACCCTTGACCACGGTGGCCTGGGAGGTGATGAACACCAGAGCCAGCTTGTCGGCAAAGCTGTTCAGCACGGCGTACTGAGCCTCGTCGTTGGTGTAGACCGTGACCTTGGCGTCCAGAGACTTACCGATCATCTTGGCGGCGCGGGCCAGCTCCAGAGCCTTCATGACGTCGTCGCGGAGGACGAACAGCTCGTCCAGCTGGTCTGCCTCGGGGAATACCAGGGCCTCGTCGTACTCGGGCATGGCGTTCAGGAACACGCTGCGGCTATCCTCGGCGGCGGCGTGGGGCATAGCCTTCCAGATCTCCTCGGCGGTGAAGCAGAGGATGGGAGCCACCAGGCGGGTCAGAGCCGACAGGACGGTGTACATGGCGGTCTGACCGGCGCGGCGGGAGGCCGAGGTCTTGCCGTCGGTGTACAGGCGGTCCTTGGTGATGTCCACGTAGAGCTTGGACAGATCATTGGTACAGAAGGTATTGATGGCGTTGTAGGCCATGTGGAACTCGTAGCCGTTGTAAGCGTCGCGGCAGGTCCTCACCAGCTCGTTGGCTCTTGCGATGACCCACTTGTCGATCTCGTGAAGCTCGGCGGCGGCGACCATATCGGTATCGGGGTTGAAGTCACCGATGTTGGCCAGCAGGATACGAGCGGTGTTACGGATCTTGCGGTAGACCTCGGAGAGCTGACGGAAGATGGCATCCGAGCAGCGCACGTCCACGTGGTAGTCGCAGGAGGCGGCCCACAGGCGGAGGATATCGGATCCGTACTTCTTCACGATCTCGTCGGGATCCACGCCGTTGCCCAGGGACTTGTGCATGGCGCGGCCCTCGCCGTCCACCACCCAGCCGTGGGTCAGCACCTGCTTGAAGGGTGCGCCGCGATCCAGCGCGCCCACGGAGGTAAGCAGAGAGGACTGGAACCAACCGCGGTACTGATCCGCGCCCTCCAGATACACGTCAGCAGGCCAGAGATCGGGGGTGCGGTACATGAGGCAGGCGTAGTGAGTGGAGCCGGAGTCGAACCAGCAGTCCAGGGTGTCCTTCTCCTTGGTGAAGGTCTTGCCACCGCAATGAGGACAGGTCAGACCCTCGGGGATCAGCTCCATGGCCTCCTTCTCGAACCAGACGTTGGAGCCGAACTCGTCGAACAGCTTCGAGATCTTGTCGATGGAGGCGGGGGTGGAGACGGGCTTCTCGCACTCAGTGCAGTAGAACACGGGAATGGGCAGACCCCAACGGCGCTGACGGGAGATACACCAATCAGAACGCTCGCGGATCATGGACTCCATGCGGTCGCCGCCCCATGCGGGGAACCATTCCACGTTCTCGATGGCCTTGACAGCCTGATCCTTGAAGGACTCCACCGAGCAGAACCACTGGGGGGTGGCGCGGAAGATGACGGGCTTCTTGCAGCGGTCGTGGTGAGGATAGGAGTGGACGATCTCCTCGGAGGCGAAGAGCATACCGCTCTCCATCATGTCGGCCTTGATGACGGGGTTGGACTCCTCGGTCTTCATGCCGGCGTACTTGCCCGCGTAGTCGGTGTGGCGGCCGTAGTCGTCCACGGGCACCACCAGCTCCATGCCGTAGCGCATACAGGTCTGGTAGTCGTCGGCGCCGAAGCCGGGGGCGGTGTGGACACAGCCCGTACCCGAATCCATGGTAACGTACTCGGCGTTGGCCAGGCGGGAGGTCTTGTCCAGGAAGGGGTGCTTGGCCAGCATATCCTCAAAGAACTGTCCGGGATAGGTAGCCAGGACCTCGTAGCTCTCAAAGCCGCCCATCTTCATGGTCTTCTCCATGAGGGCCTCGGCCATGATGTAGGTCTCGCCGTTCTCGGCCTTGACCAGAACGTAGCTGTCTCTGGGGTGCAGGCAGATGGCCATGTTGCCGGGCAGAGTCCAGATGGTGGTGGTCCAGATGACGAAGAAGGTCTTGGAGAGATCGAACTCGGAAAGCTTGCCCAGATCGTCGTGCATGGGGAACTTGACGTAGACAGAGGTACAGGGATCGTCCTTGTACTCGATATCAGCCTCGGCCACGGCGGTGGCACAGAAGGGACACCAGGTCACGGGCTTCAGACCCTTGTAGATGTAGCCCTTGTCGAACATGGCGCCGAAGATCTTGACCTCCTGGCCCTCGAAATGGCGGTCCATGGTGCGATAAGGATGCTCCCAATCGCCCACGACGCCCAGGCGCTTGAAGCCCGTCATCTGCTTCTGGATGAAGTCCTCGGCGAAGTCCTCGCAGGCCTTGCGGAACTCGGGGACGGTCATCTCCTTGTTCAGCTTCTTCTTGGAGTTCTCGATGGCGCGCTCAATGGGCAGACCGTGGTTGTCCCAGCCGGGGACGTAGGGGGTGTAGTGACCCATCATGGCCTGAGAACGGACGATGAAATCCTTCAGGGTCTTGTTCAGGGCGTGACCCATGTGGATGAAGCCGTTGGAGAAGGGAGGGCCGTCGTGGAGGATGAAGGGGGTCTTATCCTTGTTCTTCTCCAGCATGGCATTGTAGAGGTCGATGCTTTCCCAATACTTCAGGGTATCGGGCTCACGCTGAGGCAGACCGGCCTTCATGGGGAAGGAGGTCTGAGGCAGATTCAAAGTGCTGTTGTAATCCTTGGACATTGGTTTTCAAAGCTCCTTATGTTATGTTAATGGTTACTTTATGAATATCGGCGGGGTACGCCGCTATTATCAAATTTATAGGTTAAGGCCACCGATAGGCATCGATGCGGAAGATGAATTTCGGGATGGTGGGTTGCCGATCGAAGACCACGATGAGGTATTCATCCCCCTCTGTGGCGCGCTCCGTAATCTTCCGGCCCACAATGAATTTTTCCATACCGTCAAAGTAAAGCACGTCGCGGAATTCAGGGCGGCGGTACAAACGGCCATTTCTGTAATGCCACCGCATACCTTGGTACTCGTCGCGGGAGATGGTATGCAGCTCCCTCTTCACAATGTGGTATTTTCCACTGTATGCGGCGCGATACTTCAAGTAGTCCCATACGTGGTAGGCGATGAAACCGGCCGCAACAAGCCAGATCATAACGAGGGCCAGCCAAGCGATCACAGGGTAATTCCCGGCCAGCGTATGGTTCTTCAAATAGAAGCCCAGACCCGTCAGAACCCACACGGCAAGCAGTGAACAAACCAGCATCATGATCATCGTAGTCAAGCCTAAACGAAGGCTTTCGTTGACCTTTTTTCGGATGACTTCATCCGTCAACCTTGGGATCTCGTTGTCCGAGGTGTACTTATCATAAGGGTTCATGGGTGGTCTCCTTGCTGACGATTTCGGTAAGTCAAATATCCTCCCGCTCCATCTCGCGGCTCACGGTGTACGCGCTCCGCTCATAGGCGGAATACACGTCGATCACCGTCCCGCAGGTCTCCAGAAGGGGCGCGTGGTAGCGGAGGCGGTCCAGAGTGCGGTGGATATCGCAGATCAGGATGCACACCCCGCGGTCGTTGCGGAACAGAGGGTAGAACAGTCCCTCCGAGGCGAAGGAGCGCAGAGTCATCCACACGGGGGACTCGGCCTGGCGGAGGTAGTGGAGGTAGCCGATACCGAAGCCATACTTCTTGGCGGCCTTCTCGAACTTCTCGCGGTTCTCGGGGGAGAGCCAACGATCCACCGTCTCCTGATCGGGGATCCTGTTGCCGGGATCCAGTATGGCGTACTTGTCGGGAGCGTTGTACTTGATATGCTCCCCGAAGGCCATCAGCACAAGGTCCATGAACTCGTCCTTCTTGTGGTTGACGGTGTAGCAGGTGCGCCCATCCTCCAATTTGTCGGCGGCGCAGGTGTTGAGCTTGACGTAGAGCCAGGTCTTGATGGCATCCGCCACCCGCTCGGCAGAGGGCACGTAGTCCTCGGGCGCGCCGTAGTCACGGAAGGAGCCCAGACAGTAGCGCATCATCTCCCGCAGCTCACGGGGAAAGGGCTTGCACTCACAGCGATAGGCGCAGGTACCGTCCAGGGTCATCTCGGTAAAATGCCCGTTGAGGCTGATATCCCGACCGGATAGCGGTTTGAACCGCGTACACCCGGGGCACTTCTCGTTGATGATCTCCCGCAAACGGTTGTTATAGGTCTTCTGATCCATCCGCTCCACCTCGGCGGGATAGACCGCGTAGGGCGAGGGGATGGTCAGGTAGGTCGGCTCGTCGGCATACCCCGTCAGAAAGTAGGGTGCCAGGCAAAGCCCCTTTTCCTGGGGCCAGGAGCGATCGTGATTGTTCTCATGTAAGCAGACCGCCTCCACCACAAGGGGAAAGTTTTGTGTCATCAGCCAGTCGCGGAACTCCGCAAAGTCCGCAAACCCTTCAGGCAACAAAGCATATTGCCCCGCGCAGTAGAACCCCTGCTCCATAATCGCCCCTCATTCTGCCGAGCTTGCTCGGCGATTTTGCATTTTGCATTTTGAATTTTGCATTTATATATACTTCCCCGCCGCCAGCCGTATCCTTCCCTTTCGGGTGGTGCCGTCAAAGGCATGGACAGCGAACTTGCCAAAGCCCCGCACGGATATGACCGCGGGTGCGTCCACGGTAGCCGAGCAGTCCTCCACCGCCTCGTAGTCCAGCTCCACCAGCCCCGATTTCACGGCCATCTGGGCCTTCTCGCGGGACAGATTGCAGAGTGCCGCCACCACGCAGTCCAGCCGCTCCGAGGCGACGGTGTCGGTGATGGGCTGGAGCCGTCTCGTCCCCGTGAGGGCTGTCCCCTCGGGCAGTCGGCTGACTCTCACGGTATCGGTGGCCACCTTCTCCATCTGGGTGGTGAGGAAATCCCCCACCCGGGTGTCGGTCAGGAGAATGGCCGAATGGGCATCGGGCATGAGAATATCCCCGATGGCGTCCCGCTCCAGTCCAAGCCCCAAGACAGAGCCAAGATAGTCGCGGTGGGAAAGCTCGCGGAAGCCCGAGCCCTTCACATGGACGGGGCAGACCGCGCCGCGGATGATCTCCGCCAGGTCATCCAGGCCCGCATCGGTCAGAGCCGCCGCGGGGTCGGACCCAAGGGCAACGGGATCCACCAAGCCCTCGGTATAGTCGGGCAGGATCACCACCCGTACCCGCTCGGCCTCGGGGTAGCCGCCCCACAGAACCGCCGTTCCCGCGCCGAGGCGGGAGGACAGATGAACGCGGGCGTACTTGGCCTCACGGGGAGTCATATACGAGCCGACAGCCGCCTCGCCCCGCCCGCCGCGCGCGCAGAGATCGTCCAGGCGGGCCAGCAGAAGGCGAATGTCCTCGTCTCGGATCATGGGATAGCTCATTGGTACAGCGCTGTATTCAGGAAGGTGCTGAGCAGCATCATGATGACGGAGGTGATCAGGAAGGGCATATCCATGGGCAGGCCGCGGAACCAGCCGAAGCGGTTACACAGGCTGCGGACGGGCATGATAAAGGGCTCGGTGATCACGTACAGGAAAGCGCCGACACGGGTCTGCTCCCCCATGGTAAACCAGCTGAGCACAGCCCGCCCCAGCATGGCGATATCCGCCACGTACAGGAAGGTGATCAGACACCGTATCAGAACGTACAATCCGCCGTTCATGCTCTCATTCCTTTCTCGCTATGGGCGCGCGGGGGTTGGGTACAGGCGGGATCACTCGACATCTCTGTCTGAGACCCCCTCGTCCTCTTCCCCGTATTCATAGTCGCCGTCGGTCTCGTACTCCTCGTCCTCCTCCTCGGCGTCCTCATATTCCTCTTCATACTCCTCGTCCTCGTACTCCTCCTCGTCGTACTCGGCGTCGTCTTCGTACTCCTCGTCTTCGTCCTCGTACTCGTCGTCTTCGTACTCTTCGTCCTCGTACTCGTCGTCCTCGTATTCGTCCTCATCGTCCTCGTACTCGTCCTCCTCGGGCTCCAGCTGGTCCTCGTCAAGCTCGACGCCATCGGGCACCAGCACCACGGTGGTTGCCTCAGGGCGCACCAGCTCAGCGTTCAGGGCCAGGACGGCACCCATCATGTAGTCGAAGAGACGCAGCACGTCGGTAGCCTCCAGACCGCCCAAACGGACCACCACCACGTGACCCGCGGCAAGCCCCTTGACCACGCCCTCACGGCAGTCCCGATAGGTAGCGGGGGTGAAGTACAGGTACTCGGGAGCGGGCTGGGGCGTAAAGACAGGGGTGGGCTCTTCAACGGGACGCTCACGATACGCAGGCGCGTCCTCCTCCTCCCAGACACCGGCGGGGGAGTAGTAGCTGCTCTCGGCCGCGGGAGTCTCGACGGGACGGCGGTCCAGGGGACGGGGCTCGTCGTAGCCGCGGTCATTGGAGCGACGGTAATCGGGCTCCACGTAGCGGCCGTTCTGAGCCTGGGCTCCCTCAGTGCCCCGCCGGGGCTCGTTGGCCTCCTTGGTGTAGGCGCCCTGGTAATACTCGCTGTCGTAGCCGGTATCCAGGTCCTCCACCTCGGTCTGGTTCCTGTTGAACTTCTTGAAAAGATCCTTCATCATAGCTGTGTTCTGCCTTTCTGTTGTTCTTTTTCTCGTGACTGTATATTCATGAATTGCTGACGTCTTCGGGGGACTCCTTGACGAAGAGTCCGCGTCCCACCCGCACCAGGGTCGCGCCCTCGGCGGCGGCGGGAACGTAGGATTCGGACATACCCATGGACATCACCATAGGCTCGGTCATCCCCAGTCTCTCCCAGATGCCCTCGCACAGGCGGCGGGTACTTCCGAAGATCACCCGATACTCAGCCTCTGTGGATCTGGGGGCCATGGTCATAAAGCCCCGCAGGCGGATATGGGGGTAGTCCCCGCCCACCACCAGGCGGGCGAAAGCCTCGGTCTCCTCGGGGGCGACACCGCCCTTGCTGATCTCGCTGCCCGAATTGATCTCGATCAGCACGTCCATGCTCCGTCCGGCCTTGGCCGCCTGCTTTTCGATCTCCCGAGCCAGCTTCTCCGAGTCCAGGGACTGGATCATGTCCACCTTGTCAATGATGTACTTGACCTTGTTGGTCTGAAGAGTTCCGATGAAGTGAATGGAGAGACCTTCTCTCTCCAGCCTGTCGTAGCGCTCCAGGAGCTGCTGCACGCGGTTTTCGCCCACGTGGGTGACTCCCAGGACGGTATGCAGATAGTTGATCTCCTCCACGTCGGCGGATTTGATGGCGGCCATGAGCGTCACGCGGCCGGGCTCATAGCCCCCCGCCTCGCAGGCTCGCTTCAGATCCCTCCGCACGCGGGCAAGATTCTTGTCCAGATAGGTCAGATCCATACCGATCTCCTTGTTTCGCGTATCGTTATGATGGGGCGGGTCAGCCGATGACCTTGCCCTCGTAGAGCTCGTTGCCCCTTGTGATGATGTTGTCGTTGAGTCCCAGGTAGCTTCTGCCGTCGGCGGTACGCCGCTCGTATTCGTCGGGGTCCTCCGCGGCCAGGGTGTCCAGGTACGCCCGTACGTCCTCCCACGTCTCGGCGATGACGTAGCCGTCGCGGCGGACGCGGATGCTGATCTTGCGGAACTCCACCACGTTGCCCGCCAGGACGTAGACCCCCGTCATATCCTCCCCCGTCTTATCCGAGCGGAGGGTCACTACTGCCTCGGTGGGAATGCGGTAGCCCACCGTACGCAGGGACACGGTCTCGGCTATGAAGCTGCGGGGGAAATCAAAGCCCGCGGGCATATCCCGACAGGAAAAGACCACCAGGGCGCCCTCGGCGTCGGGCACCATGCGCACCAGAGTCATGGTCAGCTCGGTATCGGCTCCATCTCCGCAGAGCATAGTATAGGAGGCGCCGCTGTTCATGCCCTGCTGGAAAACCTCCACAGAGCCGTCCGACAGGGGAATATACGCCGCGGCGTACCAGGCCGAATCGTAGACCAGCTTACCCACGGTTCCCGTGGGAAGCTCGACCGCCGTCCTCTCGGTCATGGCACGGAATTCCTCGGGGGTCACCGTCATGGCGGAGGCATAATCGAAAACGGTCTCGTAGCCGTCGCAATCATAGTAGAAATATCCGCTGCGCGCGGCGCGCACCGCGGTCATGGGAAGATAGCTCGCCATCAAGGCGCTCCGCTCGGCGCGGAGGGTAGCGGAGGAGTGCCCCGATACCGCACCCGTCAGCACCGCGTAGCGGTCCAGGCTGTCCAGCATACCGGCGGCATAGCCGTCTACCGAGGAAAGATCCCCCCGTCCCGCCGCTTGAAGCAGCTCCAGGTAGGCCTTATCGGCGGCCTCGGCGGCGGCCCGCACGTCCGAGGGATTGCCCGAGCCCCCCAGCTCCTCCAAAAGCGCGATGCGGACGCCATAGGCGTTCAAGCGCTTCTGCAGATCCCGCGCGGTCTCGGGATCCCCCACCGTATAGGGGGTACAGAGGCTCTGCCCGACCCCGACCCGCTCGCCGTCTCCGACGGTATACAGGTAGGTATCGCTGCCCGGCGCCGCCAGGACTGTCTCGTCACGGAACAGGAAGAGCTCCAACCGCACGTAGGACTCGTCCACGATCTCCTGGGTACGGAGGGTATTCAGACCCACCGTCACGTGACGGGCGACCTGGTAGACCGCGAAGCCGATGAGGCCCAGCATGAGCACGATGAAGCCCGCGTGAAAGAGCGCCCGCATCCGATCCTCTCCCAGCTTTTTGCGAGAGGATTTGAGACGGCGGGTGATATCGTACAGATCAGCCATGCTCTCTCCTTTCTTCCGCGGGGTGTTTCCGTAGGGATCCCTGCCCCTTAACGGCCCGGTCACGGATGCCCCACCGTCAAATGGACATAGTTATCCCTATTATATACTACAACCTATAGTATACCACAAAAACCCCCTTATGGAAAGAGGGTTTTCGCATTATTTACAATCTCTTCAAAACTTTTTACCGTCGACACCCCATCCGCCTCGGTATCGCAGGTCAGCCACTGCACGTAGGGCTTGGCCTTGAACCAGGTGACCTGCCGCTTGGCGTAGTGATGGGTGGCCAGCTTGAGGGTCTCTACGCAGGCCTCCAGGGTGGATTCCCCGTCCAGATAGGGGAACAGCTCCTTGTAGCCGATGGCCTGGGCGGCGGTTCGGCAGACCGCAAAGACCCCCATCTCCCGCAGGCGGCGGGTCTCCTCCAGAAGCCCCTGCTCCATCATGATGTCCACCCGACGGTCGATGCGGTCGTAGAGGATCCCGCGGTCGTCGTAATGGAGCCCGATCACCGTGGCGTTGTAGGGACTCTCGGGCTCGCGGGACTCGCGGTCAAGATCACTTTTCTTGCGCCCCGTGGTCATGCAGATCTCAATGGCCCGCGCCACCCGTTTGACGTTGTTGGGGTGGATGGCCTCGGCGCTCTCGGGGTCCAGCTCGCGGAGCTTATCGTGCAGGGCTTGGTTCCCCTCCCGCTCGGCCAGGGAGCACAGCTCCACCCGCAGGGCGGGATCGCTGTCGGTGACCTCAAAGCTCCCGCCCCGCAGAAAGGCGTCCAGATAAAGCCCCGTACCGCCGCACAGGACGGGGAGCTTCCCTCTGGCCAGTATATCCGAGACCGCCGCGCGGGCGTCCCGCACGTAGTCCGCGCAGGAGTACCCCGCGGGGTCGGTGGGATCCACGAAGTCCATGAGATGGTGGGGGATCCCCTGCCGCTCCGCCTCGTCGGGAGTGGCGGTACCGATGTTCATGCCCCGATAGATCTGCATGGAGTCGCAGGAGACGATCTCGCCGTCCAGCTGCTTCGCCAGCTCCACCGCCAGGGAGGTCTTACCGCTGGCGGTAGAGCCGACTACGCAGAGGATGCGGGGCTTGGTGATGTTATTGTTCATGATTGTCCTTTTTCAAATTTGGGTTTATCGAACTGTTTGAAGGAACAGATCAGTATGTTTCAGGGGGCCACCTCATCCGTCGGCTTCGCCGACACCTTCTCCTCAAGGAGAAGGCTTCGGTAACCGCAACCCTTGATATACATGGGTCTTT
>JAZNJA010000098.1:0-18127 GCA_045577755.1 Eubacteriales bacterium | reverse complement strand
CCCCAGAAAAGCCACCGTGGTGTAGGCCCGCCACACCTTGGAGTAAAAGGCGGCGCAGGCCTCGGGATCCTCCTCGGCGGACACCGACAGCTTCCACGCGCTGTCAAAGATGGCGATGGCGTAGATCAAGAGATTGGGAATCTTGTAGGCCGCGGTGTACAGACCGTTCATCTCGGGGGAGCACATCATGTCCACCATGTAGCGGTCGGATACCCCCGTGATCCACCAAAAAATGGTGGTGGGCACCAGAGGCAGACAGAACTTCAGCATGGTCACAATAGTCTGCTTGGAGATGCTTTTCGGCTTCACCGCCCGCCACAAACGCGTCACCAAAATGAGGAACACCGTGGTGGAAAGATCCGCCAGAATGATGGCCGATACGTACCCCGTCACCCCGAAATCCAGCACGGGGAGGAACAGAATGTTGAATCCGATCACCAAAGCGGTATTCAGGATCCCCTGTCCCGCGAAGAGCTTGGTCCGCCCGATGGCGCAGAGGTACTGGGACACCACCGTGTGCAGATTGGCCACCACCACGTAAGCCGCGATGAGCCATACCGAATCAGCAAAACGGGGGATGAGCAGCATGAGCGGAGCCAGACAGAGAAACACCACCGACCCCACGCCGTAGACCAACAGCCCGTTGGTGAAGAAGGCCTCCTTGTCCCCGTCCTTCGCGGCGGCGGAGCGGAAGATGCCCTCGCTGATGCCCACGCAGGCCAGGGGGATCAAAAGATTGGCGATCCCCGTGATCAGCTCGGCCGTACCGAACTCCGCCTCGGTCATGCAGGCGGTGTACAGGCCGATCATGAAGAACATGAGCAGCTTGGAAAGGAGCTTGCCCACGGTGAAAACGGCGGTGTTGGTCAGAAGGCGCTTGTACTTGCTTGAGGTCTTGGGGGTGCTCTCGGGCATATGCTTCCCTCCCTTTCTGCGTATTTTCATTCTATCTATTTATTGTACCAAATCCCGCCCCCATAGTCAAGGGGTTGGACGTAAATTTTCGCAAACCGTTGGTTGAGTGAGGCCGCTCACCAAAACAGAAACGACCGAAAGCCTCAAACAGCCCTCGGTCGTTTCTATGGATTCAGGCAACCAACGATCGATTACCGATCGGCGATCCGCGTCAGCGATCGGCGATCTGCGTTAGCGATCGCAGTTCTCCCAGTTGTGGTAAACGTCCAGCACGTCGTCGTCCTCCTCCAGCATATCCAGAAGCAGACCCATGAACTTGATGTCGTCATCGGAAGTCAGCTCGGTGTAGGTGGAGGGGATCTTGGTGACCTCGGCGGAGTTCAGGTTGTAGCCCAGAGCCTTCAGCTCGTCGGCGATGGCGTAGACGTCGGCGGGATCGGTGGTGATCTCGTAGATGCCCTCAGTAGCGGCGAAGTCCTCGGCGCCGGCCTCCAAAGCCTGCTCCATGATGGTGTCCTCGTCGTAGTCGCCGTCCTCGTCGTTGATGACGATCATACCCTTATCCTCGAACATGAAGCTCACACAGCCCGAGGTACCCATGTTTCCGTGGTACTTGGAGAAGTAGGAGCGGACGTTGCCCGCGGTGCGGTTGCGGTTATCGGTGGAGGTGACCACAATGACGGCCACGCCTGCGGGACCGTAGCCCTCGTAGACAATCTCCTCGAAGCTCTCGCCCTTGGTGCCCTCTGCCTTCTTGATGGTGCGCTCGATGTTCTCGTTGGGAACGTTGTTGGCCTTTGCCTTCTGGATCAGATCGCGGAGCTTGGCGTTGGAGGCGGGATCGGGACCGCCCTCCTTGACCGCGATGGTCAGCTCCTTGCCGATCTTGGTAAAGATCTTGGCCTTGGCCTTGTCGGTCTTTTCCTTCTTGTGCTTGATGTTAGCCCATTTGCTATGTCCGGACATGTTATATACCTCTCTTGTTAATAATTACTTTTTCAATTCAATCATCATTACAATGATTGGCCGCAACCGTATGATTGGAATAAGTACTCCATGTGGGTTCATAATCCTCGGTTGCCTGATTTCCCCACATATCCCAGCCTTCGCGGTCTCCACGCGCGAACAACTCCAAATAAGGAGCTGAAGAACAGCTTTCGATCAAAGGAATAAACTCGTCGGGTTTTCTGGAATGCTCCCGTTTCATAGCACGAATCAAATTCACCTGAGAACGCCCGGCATCCAGAGTTCTGTTTTTGTCTCCTTTTACACCGAACAATAGGATTTCTGTAACATTCCTGAAATAGAACCCTACGCCACGACCATCAGGCATTCCGTCTTTTCTCGTTTTTTCCCAAATGATATTCGTCTTATACTCAAAGCCCCATGCCTTCATAACTTCAAGACCTTCGGGAAGGAGAGCGTTGGGAACCCATAAATACAAATGGCATTTTTCATCCGCCACATCTCCAACGGGAAGCGCCTTGATTTCATCCAACTTCATAGTTCCGTAGCGGGTCAGTCGCTTATGCTCGGGAGCAACCTTACCTGTTCTGTTTTGAAACTGCCAAGGCGGGTCTGCGTAAATCGTTTTATATTTTTTTCCCTGTGTATATGCCTGAAAGTCCTCTACGGTTAATTCCAACATGGTTTTTTCCATAGTCAATAGCCCTCCACACAAGATTTTTTGATACCAACAGCCAAAATCGGACAACCGCCATTTCTACGTGACTTCAAACGGTACTCCAGTTTTCCCATCCATGTTGTGCTGGCTCCGTATTTTCGAATTAACGCTTTACCATTATCATCTGCAATCTCTCTAAATATGTCATTGAGTTCCTCGGCGCGGGTAACAATGATACCCACTTCAATGAGACCACAATCAAAATACGTTCTCATAGCCAGCAGATCACGGTCAAAGGTCTGATCCTTGCTGTTCCATTCCAAGTCAAAGGCAACCTTCCCCTTGATAAAGTCAATATTGTGTCCGTCAATATAGCCCTCAATAGTTTTTTGGTCAAAGGGTTCATCAGCGAAACGGCCTCTCTGATCGGCACGCCGAGGATACATTTTTACCAGCAAATCACCTGTAATCTTAATTTCTCTCCAACCTAGAGGATACAGAACATCATCAAACTTTTTTGGGATAGCGGTTTCGTTGCCGCCAGCGGCCTTCAAATCGTCAACCGTAATAACCAGTTGTCGCAAAGCCTCTTGTATCTCATTCCACTCGGCAGGGAAAGCCTCACTCAAAATTTCCAAAGCGTGACCATAATTCTGAAACTCAAATTTTTCAAACAAATCTTCTTCTATATACGCTTTCATCTGTTCCAAATATCCCCCCTCCGTAGATATTCCACGTGTTTTATCTTATCACATACAGATCATAATGCCTCTGTAGAATTTGTGCAACAGTCCGTTGCACAAATCCTCACATGGCATATATCATCAGATCTTCTCAGTCTTCCTCAAACAGATCAACCCGAAGGCGCTCCCCAAAACGTGCTTGGTAGCCGCGGTCAGCGCCAGTCTGGTAGCCTTCACACCCTCATCCTCGGCGCCGAAGATGGAGCACTCGTGGTAGAAGCGGTTGAACGCCGTGGCCACGTCCAGGATGTAGCGGGTGATGACCGAGGGCTCGTAGTCGCGGAGCGCCACCCGGACTCTCTCCTCGTACTGGGACAGAGCCACGCACAGAGCCTTCTCCACAGGCTCGGTCAGGGTGATGCTCTCGATGGACTCCACCTCACCGCCACCGCTTGCGGATGCCTTTTCCAGAATGGAGCAAGCGCGGGCGTAGGTGTACTGCACGTAGGGGCCCGTGTTGCCGTCGAAGGACAGGGCGTCCTCCATGTTGAAGTTGATGTCCTTGATGCGGTTGTTGGACAGATAGTAGAACACGATGGCGCCCACGCCCACCGCCTCGGCGATGTCGGTACGGCCCTTCAGATCGGGGTTCTTCTCCTCCATGATCTCGGTCACTTTCTCGATAGCGGCGGCGAAGAGATCCTTCAGAAGCACCACGTTACCGGTTCTGGTAGCCAGCTTGGCGCCGTTCACCGAAACCGTACCGTAAGGCACGTGGACCAAGCCCTCGTACCAGTCGTAGCCCATGAGCTCCACCACCTTGAACCACTGCTGGAAGTGGAGGATCTGCTGATTGGAGGTGACGTAGATGCACTTGTCGAAGTCATACATCTCCTTGCGATCCACCGCGGCGGCAATGTCACGGGTAGGATACAGGGAGGAGCCGTCCCGCTTGAGGATCAGGCAAGGAGGCATACCGTATGCCTCCAGATCCACGATGGACGCGCCATCATCCAGCTTGAGCAGACCGCAGTCGCGGAGCTTCTGCACCTGGGCAGGCATGAGATTGGTATAGGCAGACTCACCCTTGTAGCTGTCAAAGGAGATGCCCAACTGCTGTAGGGTCACGTCGTTGGCCTTCACGGACTTCTCCACCAGCCAGCGCCACAGAGCCAAATTCTCCTCGTCACCCTGCTCCATCTTGCAGAACTCGGCGCGGGCCTCGTCAGCCAGAGAGGGATCCTCCGCGATGGCGTTGTTGATGCGGACGTAGAGATCCACCAGGGCATCCACGCCCCCCTCCTCTACGGTTTGGCGGTCGCCCCACTTCTTGTAGGCCACCATCATTTTACCGAACTGGGTACCCCAGTCACCGAGGTAGTTGATGCCCACACAATCATAGCCCGCAAACTCATGGAGCTTCTTCAGGGCGTGACCGATCACGGTGGTACCCAGATGGCCGATGTGGAAGGGCTTGGCCAGATTGGGCGAGCAGTAGTCCAGGACCACCGTCTTGCCCTGACCGATATCGGGCGCGCCGTACTTCTCCTTCTTCGCAAGGATCTCGGGCACCAGCTTGTTTGCCAGATATGCGCCCGACAGGTAAATATTCAGATATCCGTTGACCGCCTCAGCCTTCTCAATGGCGTCCCCGCTCACCAGAGGAGCGAGAGTTGCGGCGATCTGCACAGGGGAGCGGCGCAGGGTCTTGGCCAGCTTGAAGCAGGGCAGGGCGATGTCACCCATAGCAGGGTCGGGGGGGTATTCCAGAAGCCCCAACACGTCCTCGGCGGTCATATCGCTCTGGGGGGCGATGGACTTCACACCCTCCAGAATGCCGTCGGCGATCAGAGCCTTGATCTGTATCATCATAACGATTTCTTCCTTTCGTAGGTTTCATGATACCCGAAAATAAGCGCGACAAAAGGATACGGGTACCGTAACTGATATATTATATCATAGTTTTCTTTATTTTGCAAGATGTTTTTTTAAAAAACATACCCCACGGAGAAAATTTCCGTGGGGTATGCTCCCATCAGCCTCCCAGGTTGGGATTGCGAACGGGGCCGGGGCCGGGATCATAGGTCGGTCCGGGCGGGGTGTTGGGGAGATCGTAATCCCAGTTGAAGCCGGGCAGGTTGGGTGAGGGATCGGGGGGCGAGGGGACATTGGGTGTCGGCACCGTAGGGGGATCCTGTACCACCCCGCCGTTGAAATACTCATCGGGATTAAAGAAATTGGAGTCCTTTCGGGTCTCCTCCTCTTCCTCCTCAGCGGCAGTGCTCTCCTCAAGAGGCTCGGTGAGGCTCTCCTCCTCAGAGGGCACAGTCTCCTTCTCCCCGAACAGGGGCGCGATCACCCCATAGAAGCCTCCCCACAGATCCGGCCCGCCCAGAAGGGGCAGTACCGTCACGCCGCCGCAGAGCATAGCCGCCGCCAGCCCCAGGGCCAGCACGGTCCGCAGTACGCGGCTCTTCCTCTTGGGTGCGGGCACGAACACGGGAACGCCCCCTGTGGCCTCCCCGCAGAAAAAGTCCAGGGACTCGGCCACCAGCTCGTCATCTACGCCTCCGATGGCTTCCAATATCTGCACACCGTTCAGGGTCGTCATACCGTCACCCCCCTGTCAGACAGAAAGTCCCGCAGCTCCTCGCGGATGCGGTGGAGCCGCACCGCCGCGGTGCTGGGGTTGATCCCCAGCTTCCCGGCCAAGACCTTCACCGGCTGACCGTGCCAGTACCGCCCCATGAACAGGAGCCGATCCTCCCGCTCCAGTCCTCGCAAAAACTCCGAGAACAGCTCGGAAAGCCCCTCGGCCCGCTCCTCGGGGATGGACAGCACCCCCTCCAGCTCCTCCAGAGACAGGGTCATATCCTTATCCCGCCGCTTGGCCTTGCGCTCACGCAGGCGGTTGATGGACAGATTGCGGGTGATGCGGCACAGAAAGGCCTTCAGTATGGTCGGCCGCCGGGGCGGGATGCTCCGCCAGGTCTGGAGCCAGGTGTCGCTGACACACTCCTCGGCGTCCATGCGGTCCTTCAGGATGTCCATGGACACCTGCATACACACCCCGCCGTACCGCTTGGCCGTCTCCTCGATGGCCAGCTCGTCCCGGGCAAAATACAATTCAATGATCTGATGATCCTCCACGGTGTTCTCCTTTCACAGGTTCCTTCGGTCCCTATCATACCACAAAAAGAGTCGGGACCGCGCAAAAGCGGGATATTCGGTCGCCTTTTGGGACGATCGGTAGCCCCTCACTCTATAAGACACCAAAAAAGGCGAAATATTACAGGGATTCTGAAAATTTTTCAAAAAACGCGAAATAATTTTGCGTAACGGTCCGGGAAAGGTTCAAATTTGGGTTTGGCGGTCTGTTCGAGAGTAGTGAAAAGGCTATTTCGGGGTGGCGGGCGGCCACATAGGGCCGCCCCTACACAGCAACCCCAAAAACGTTGATATACACAACAAATTTGCTTGTAGGGGCGGCCCTGTGTGGCCGCCCGTTAACATAGCGGTTTCCTCATGCCTATCGGGTTACAAATGCACCGCTAAACCCCAATTTAAAGAGCAACCAAATCATAACACACAGCCTTGTCGATAGTCCCCCTCTATTGTAAGGCCCCCATCCCCCCACGAAAAAAGAGAAGAAGACCGCCCAAATCGCACTCTCCTCCTCTTTTCCCATCAAGAGAGTCATCCCCTCATCTCGCCACGTCAATGAGCTTCCCATCCACGAAGCGGACCAGCACTTCCCTCTCCACCAGCATCTGCGCCCCTCTGATCCCCGCGCTCACTGTGATCCTCTCATGCTCGGCGGCGGTGGCGTCGAAATAGGTGGGAAACTTTTTCTTCATGCCAATGGGAGAACACCCGCCTCGGATGTACCCCGTCAGCCCCAGGAGATCCTTGACGTGGACCATCTCGATCCTCTTGTTCCCCGTCAGCGCGGCGGCGGCCTTCAGGTCGATCTCCTTGTCCACGGGAATGCAGAACACCAGATGCCCCGTCTTGTCCCCCTTGGCCACCAGGGTCTTGAAGACCATGGGCAGAGGCAGACCGATCTGCTCGGCAATATGAGTCCCCGACAGATCACTCTCGTCCACCTCGTAGGTCAAGACCTCATAGGGGATCTTGGCGGCGTCCAGCTGCCGCATGGCATTGGTCTTAGGTGCCTTACTCATATCACAGCTCCCCCTTCCCCGCGATCAGCTCGCGGGCAGCGGCGCGCTGGGACTCGGTCACGTCCAGACCGCCCAGGATACGGGCGATCTCCTCCACGCGGTCGGCCTCCTCGATACGGCGCACGCTTGTCTCGGCGCGGGTCTCCCCGCCCGACACGGTCTCTTTTTTCTCGATCACGTAGTGGGCGTCGGCCAAAGACCCGATCTGGGCCGAGTGGGTCACACACACCACCTGGGACGCCTTGGCGATGGTAGCCAGCTTGATACCCACCTTTCTGGCCGTGCGCCCCGAAATACCCGTGTCCACCTCGTCGTAAATGGCGGTGGGCACCCCGTACCTCTCGTTGAGCACGCTCCGAATGGCCAGCATGATGCGGGACAGCTCACCCCCCGAGGCGATGCGGACCATAGGCCCCAGAGGCTCTCCGGGGTTGGCGGAGAGCAAAAACTCCACCTCGTCACGGCCATAGACCCCGAACTCGGCGGAAGCCTTCACCGCCACCTCAAACCGCACCTTGGGCATATCCAAAAAGGCCAAAGCATCCTGCACGGCCCGGCTCAAAGCCTTGGCGGCAGACCTGCGGATCTCGGTCAGCTCGGAAGCCCTGTCGGCAAGACGCTTGCGAAGCCCCGCTTCCTCCTGCTCCAGCTCCTCGATCCGCTCGTCGGCGGTGTCGATGACCATAAGCCGCGCGGCGGCCTCCTCGCGGAACTGCAGGATGGCCTCCACCCCCGCGCCGTACTTCCGACCGAGGCGGCTGATGGTATCCAAACGCCCCTCCAGCTTATCCAGCTCGGCGGTGGGATCCCCCACGTCCTCGTCGGCAAACTCCCGCACCCGCTCGGCGATGTCCTCGGCCTCGGCGCGGATGGCGCCAATGCGCTCGATCAGCTCGTCGCACTCGGGGATGATCCCCGCGATGGATGTCAAAGCCCCCTCGGCGCGGTCGCACAGACTCATGACGGTGGACTTCTCTCCGTCGCACAGGGCGCGGCAGGCCAGGCTCACCTGGCGGTTGATCTTCTCCAGATGGAGGAGCTTGTCCCGCCTCTCGGTGAGCTTCTCCTCCTCACCCGCCTTCAGCTTGGCGGCGTCGATATCCCCTATCTGGAACTCCAGCATCTCCCGCAGACGGATCCGCTCGGCCACGTCACGGCGCAGGCTCGTTATCTCGTCCTTGACAGCCTTCCACTCCCCATACAGCTCCCGATACAGTGCCAGCTCGTCGCCGTCCTGGGCATAGTCGTCCAGCAGCGCGCGGTGGGCAGACGCCTGCATGAGCTTCTGGTTGTCGCTCTGCCCGTGGATGTTGATGAGGAGCGCCCCCGCCTCCCGCAGAATGCTCTGGGTCACGGCGCGGCCGTTGATGCGGGCGGTGGAGCGGCCGTCGCGGGTGATGACCCGCTGGAGCAGGAGACCGTCCCCCGCGGGCAGGTCGATGCCCAGGTCGGAGAGCGCCCGCGCCAGCTCCCCCTCGGGGGGCGAAAACAGAGCGCTGACCAGAGCCTTATCCTCCCCCGCGCGGATGAGGTCACGGCTGACCCGCCCGCCCGTGAGACAGACCACGCTGTCGATGAGCAGGGACTTGCCCGCGCCGGTCTCACCCGTCAGCACGCAAAGCCCCTCGGAAAAGTCGATATCCACCGACTTGATGACGGCAATATTTTCGATATGTAAGGATTCCAGCATAGGAAGGCCTCCTCAATCATGTGATAATTGGGTGAATGTACAAATTGCAGTTTATCGGTGTCTATTAAAGGGTCATCCTGAGCGGAGCCGCTTGCGGCGGAGTCGAAGGATCTCCTTTGCTGACAAGAGATCCTTCGACTCCGGGCTTCGCCCTCCGCTCAGGATGACCACATCAACAACTCACCGACAAACCCAAATTTGAAGTGCTCCGCAATCACCATACGGTAAACAAAAAGATAAAAGATACAAAGACACAAGACCAAGAACGGGATCCACCGCAAGGAGCTTCGCATATCTTGTATCTCGTATCTTGTATCTTTGTATCTCACGGTGAACCCAAATTTCGGGTTCCTTACTTCTCCCCCTTCGCCCGCGCCCGGATCATCTCCTGGAGCTGCTCCGACAGAGCGGCGGCGGAGGTATTGTCCCGCGCCACGATGATGATGGTATCGTCCCCCGCCACACAGCCCAGAAGGCTGGGATGGGACAGGTGATCCACCTCCAGGGCCACGGCCTGGGCCATGCCCGCGTAGGTGTGGAGCACGATGATGTTCTGGGCGGTCTCCACCCGCACGATGGTCTCGGCCAGGGCGTGGCTGATGTGGAGACGGCGGGTGTCCTTGTCCTCCTTGGGAAGCACGTAGCGGTAGTTCCCCCGCCCCGTCATGACCTTGGCCAGCTTCAGCTCGCGGATATCACGGGAGACGGTAGCCTGGGTCACGGCGTAGCCCGCGTCCTTCAGGTAGGTGATCAGCTCGTCCTGGGTCTCCACCTCGCAGGTGGTGATGATATCGATGATCTTATCCAGTCGGTTCTTTTTCATGATGGCACGCTCCTTAGTTATGTTCGCTCATCTTCAGCCGCAGACGGTCGTAGAAGCCGCAGGGCTTGAGCCGCACCAGGCGGGTCAGAAGAGGAGAGCGGGTAATGCGGACGGTTTCGCCGCGGTACAGCTCGCAGTTGGTGCGGCCGTCCACGGTCAGGTAGAGCATCTTCTCTCTCTGGCAGATGTTGCGGATCTCCAGCACCGAGTCGTCGGGGAAGACCATGGGTCTGGCCGCCAGAGAATGGGGACAGATGGGGGTGACGCAGAAGCACTTGACCCGGGGGTCGGTCACAGGCCCGCCCGCCGACATGGAGTAGGCGGTGGAGCCCGTGGGGGTGGCCACGATGAGGCCGTCGGCGCGGTAGGTGGTGACAGGCTCCCCGTTCTCGGACAGGGCGATGTCCACGATGCGGGACACCGAGCCGTTGGTGATGACGGCGTCGTTGAGGCCGTACATCTGCTGGCGCACCTCCCCCGCCATGGTCAGGACCTCCACGTGGAGCATGGAGCGGGGCTCCAGCTCAAAGGAGGCGGGAATATGCCCCTCGGCGGTGACGCGGTCGAAGAGGCGGGCCAGAAGGTCCAGCTCCCCCATCTCCAGCTCGGCCATGTAGCCTACCCGACCGAGATTGATCCCCAGGATGGGTGTCTCCCTCTGGGCCGAGCGGCGCGCCGCCTCCAAAATGGTGCCGTCCCCGCCCAGGACGATGAGCAGATCGGCGTTTGCGTACAGCTCATCCATGGGAAGGAAGGTGAACTGCATCCGCCCGCGGTTCATGCGAAGCACCTTGTCGCGGTTGAAGGAAGCCACCATCACCTCACAGGGGTAAGCGGACAGCTTCTGCGCCACCTGCATAGCGGCGCCCGCCTTCTCGTATATGTTGAAATTGGTTATCAGCGCGATTCTTTTGATATCGGCCATGGTTTCACCTGCTTTCTGTGGGACGGCGGATACCGCCGTCAAAGGACCCTTCAAAGGGGAAAATATGTTCAAATTTGGGTTTGTCGGTGAGTTGTTGATGTGGTCATCCTGAGCGGAGGGCGGAGCCCGGAGTCGAAGGATCTCTTGTCGGCAAAGGAGATCCTTCGACTCCGCCGCAAGCGGCTCCGCTCAGGATGACCCTTTAATAGACACCGATAAACTGCAATTTACCATCACGTTTTCTTAACAAAGTACCCCAAAAACTCCCTGTTCCCGTCTCCCCCCTCAATGGGCGAGGGGATCACCGACACCGCCTCAAAGCCGCAGGCGGCGGCGGACTGCAACACCCGCTCCACGGCGGCCTTGCGGTCCCTCTCCTGCTTGACGATGCCCTGCTTGTTCAGCGCCGATCGGGTCAGCTCGAACTGGGGCTTGATGAGGGCCACCATCCAGCCTCCCGACCTCAGGATCGAGGCCAGGGCGGGATGGAGCAGAGTCTGGGAAATGAAGGACACGTCCATGACGATGCCGTCTACCTGTCCCGCGAAGGGCTCGGCGGCCGCGTCGGGATGCGCCTCACGCCACGCGGTATCCACCGCCGTAAGATCAGCGGAGGTCAGATTCCGGGCGTTCATGCCCTCGGCAGAGCGCACGCGGGGATTGGCCAGCAGCTTGGGATGGAGCTGTCCGTGACCCGCGTCCACGGCGAAGACCAGCGCCGCCCCCCTTTGGAGGAGGCAATCGGTAAAGCCCCCCGTGGAGGCTCCGATGTCGGCGGCGGTACAGCCTGTGGGATCAATGGGAAAGGCATCCAGAGCGGCCTCCAGCTTCAGTCCGCCGCGCCCCACGTAGCGGGTGTCGGCGGTGGCGGAGACCGCCACGGTGTGATCTCCCTCGGCAATCTCGTCGGAGGCCTTTTTGAGCACTCGCCCGTCCACCGTCACAGCCCCCTCGGCAATGAGTTTCTGAGCCAGGGTACGGCTGTCGATGTGGCGATTGCGGACAAGGTACAGATCCGCTCTCATGACAGGAAAGGGCTGTATGCGCTGTACAGCGGGATCAGGGACATGAGGAAGGGGATGACCAGTCCCAACGCCGAGCCAATGACCACCTGCAGGGGGGTATGCCCCACCAGCTCCTTGAGATCCTGGCTGATGTCCTCGTTGTTGGGATGGGTCAGGAAATCCTTTGTGATGCGGTTGAGGATCTTAGCCTGCTCTCCCGTCTCGCGGCGGACACCGGCGGCATCCCCCATGACGATGATAGCGAACATGACCGCAATAGCAAAGAAGCCCGAGTCAAAGCCATAGCAAAACCCGCAGGAAATAGCCAGCGCCGTCACCGAAGCCGAGTGGGAGGAGGGCATACCGCCATTGCCGAAGAGCAAGGCGGTAATGCTGAACTTACGGAGCTTGAAGACACCCGTAAAAACCTTGATGATCTGGGCAACGATCCAGCCCGTACCGGCACAGACCAGGGGGAAATTATGAAGCAAACTCGTCCAGAAATTCATGTACGGTCCCTTTCTTTATTTATAGATAATGGGTCAGCGGGAGGAGAGCATGACCGCGATAGATCCCTTGGGTATCGAGGGAGGGTCGCAGCGGAAAATGCGCGTAGGCCGACCGAGAGAACCGGATCAGACCTGCCGTACCGCCAGATACCGAGCCAGCGCCACCAGCCGCTCCGATCCGTCGAAGGGCGTGATCAGCGCGATAGCCTCCTCGGTCAAGGAGTCGGCAAAGGCCTCGGCCTCGGGAATGGACTTGAAGGAGAGGAAGGTGTTCTTGTGATGGTCGGCATCCCCGCCCACGCTCTTGCCCATGGCCTCGGGGGTAGAGGTGACGTCCAAGATATCGTCGATGACCTGGAAGGCCAGGCCGACGCGCTCGGCATAGCCCACGGCGGCCTCCATCTCGGGGGAGTCCACCGAGCAGCCCGCTGCCAACACGCCCAGCTGGGCGGCCACGCGGATCAAAGCCCCGGTCTTGTGGGCGTGGAGGAACAGAAGCTCTTCATAGGTAAGGATATTTTTCTCCCCGAACATATCCACGATCTGCCCGCGGACCATGCCGGCCGAGCCGGACGCGGCGGACAGGAGCTTCACCGCCTCCACCCGCGCCTCGGGGGAAACGGCCTCGTTGGAAACGGCCATGCCGAAGGCGTCCAGGGCCAGCGCGTCCCCCGCCAGGAGGGCGTAGGCCTCACCGAAAACCTTGTGACTGGTGGGTCGGCCGCGGCGGAGATCGTCGTCGTCCATGCAGGGGAGATCGTCATGGATCAGAGAAAAGGTGTGAATGGTCTCCACCGCCGCCGCGAAGGGCAGGGCGTTTTTGGGGTCACCGCCGAACAGGCGGCAGAACTCCAGAGTCAGGGCGGGACGCACCCGCTTGCCCCCCGCCAAAAGGGAGTAGCGGCAGGCCTCGTCCAGCACCGCGTCACAGCGGCTCCCGCCGTTGTAGCAGGTCCCAAGCAGGGACTCCACCAGAGCGGCATCCTCGGCCAGAATTGCCTTGGCCATAGCTTCAATTTGCATCATATCCATATCGGTCAATCCTCGGTAGAAGTAAAGGGCGCGGGCTTGATCTCCCCGTCGGGAGTGCGCTGGAGGATCCGCACCCTCTGCTCGGCCTCGTCCAGCTCCCGGGACAGACGGCGCACCAGGGCGATGCCCTCCTCGTAGAGGGACAGGCTCTCGTCCAACGAGACGGTGTCCCCCTCCATGGCCTTGACGATGACCTCCAGACGGGCAATGGCCGCCTCAAAGGGGAGGTCGGCGGGGGATTGTATGGTGTTGGGTTCACTCATGGTGAAAACCTCCTTGGTTCTTGATCGAATATACATTGAACGCGGGACAGTCAGCCTAATTCGTAATTCGCAATGCTTAATTCGTAATGAAGGTAACATTTTGCCGTCGGCAAAATGTGATCGTATGGTAAGGGGGATATGATCTTGATCAATATCGTGAAAATCCCTTTGGTGAATAATGATTTTTCAAGAATGGGACTGCTTTTTGAATTGCCAAATGATCGGCTTTCGCGTTAGCGAAAGGCCTCCGCCATTACGAATTACGCATTACGAATTACGAATTCGGTCGCGGACTGCTCAACCCGATTTACAGCTTCATTCCCTTTTCTCAATCTCCTCCACGGCTACCTTCGCGATGCCATCCGCGAACCGCAGATCCACCCGATCCCCCACCCGCAGCTCGGCGGCGGCGGGGATAACGGTTCCCTCCTCGGTCTGCACCAGAGCGTAGCCGCGGCTCAGGACAGCCAGAGGGTTCAGCGCCCCCAGGGAGGCGGTGACGCGCTCCATGGAGCGGCGTTTATCGCCAAGGTGGCGGGATACCGACAGGTTCAGCCGCTTCTCCAAGGCCGTAACCGTCTCGCGGCGCAGGCGGTAGACTCCCTCGGGGGAGGTCAGTACCTTGGTCGCGGACAGGCGGTCCAGTTGGGTGCGGCAGCGCTTCAGCCGCGCGGTCTGGGCGGCGCTCAGGCGGGTGGTCAGGGACTGGACCTGACGGGTGAGATCTCCCTTGTCAGGCAAGGATAATTCGGCGGCGGCCGAGGGGGTGGCGGCGCGGAGATCGGCCACGAAATCGCAGATGGTGAAGTCCACCTCATGACCTACTGCCGACACCACGGGGATCTCGGAGGCGGCCACAGCGCGGGCCAGCCGCTCGTCGTTGAAGCCCCACAGATCCTCGGCGGAGCCTCCTCCGCGGCCGATGATGATGAGGTCAACCCCCTGCTCGGGGTCGTCCTTCACGGCGTTGAAGTACTGGATGCCGCCCCGCAGGTAGGCGGGTGCCTCCGCGCCCTGCACCAGGGAGGGGAATATGAGAATTTCGGTTGACGGGCAACGCTTTTTCGCCACCCGAATGATGTCGTGGACCGCCGCTCCCGAGGGGGAGGTGACCACACCGATGCGCTTGGGATGAGCGGGCAAAGGCCGTTTACGGGCGGGATCAAAGAGTCCTTCCGCCCCCAGCTTGGCCTTCAGCTGCTCAAAGGCCACCGCCAAAGCCCCCGCTCCGTCGGGGATCATGCGATCCGCGATGAACTGGTACTGACCGCGAGGGGGATAGGCCGACACCCGGCCGTGAGCTACCACCTTCATGCCGTTCTCGGGCTCAAACTCCATCCGCATCATAGAGCCGCGGAACATGACCGCGCTGATGACGCTGTCGGAGTCCTTGAGGGAGAAGTAGAGATGCCCCGAGGCGTAGAGCTTGGCCCCCGAGATCTCGCCTTGGACCCATATATCGTTGAGGCTGGGGTTGCCCTCCAGGAGCATCTTGATGTACTCATTCAGCTGGCTGACACTGAAGGCGTCGGGGCGGTTCATTGACTCCATGGGGGACTCCTTTCGTGAGAGGTTGGGTCGTGCACATACGATGCGGCGGAAAAGGGCTCAATGCTCTTCGGCAGGTTGTACAAAGGGTTGTGATACCCCCAAAGCAGGCAAAAAAGACATAGCGAAATACGGCCAAAAAGGCCAAAATCGCGGGTTTTCGAGGGGGTTTATTTTCACGAAAAATCGCTGTGCCACGTTGTTGTACAACATGACGAGGGGATCGGGCGGAATAACAGGAGGATCCTTCGGGACAATATCACGGGTTCTTTTTCAGACTGGCCAGAAACTCCTTTTCCCGTCTCATGGTCTCGGCGGGGGAACGGAGAATGACCTGCCGCAGACGGCTATCCCGCGTAAAGCCGCCCAACAGCAGAGGGGAGATTCGTTGAACTTCCTCCTGTGCTTTTTGATAAGCCTTACAAAAACAATCGTATCCATACACATCGACGAGATAGGGCAGCCCTGCCACCGATAGTATGTCATTGTAATCAATATAGTCGTGATTCTTTTCCAAGGAAGTACAGAATCGATCCATGATAGGTTCCAACTCCGCCTCGGTGGCATACATAGCCAACCCGCGGATATAAAACAGCTTCATGGATAGCCGTCGGGAGGCTTTTACGCGGGCCAGAAAGAACTCCTTCAGATCGTAATTCCGTGTAGTGGGATTGAGCAACAGAACGCGTAAATGATCAAAGCGGATTTCCCACATATGCTTTTTTGACAGGCATTTTTCCTGCAAATAGGCGATATGCTCTGCCGTAAGATCGCAGGTCTGCAGCCGCTCCAGAAGCGGCAAATAATCCGCGTGAAGCGAGCAATCCGAGCATTTTCGGAAGGCCTGCTCCAAGGCAATAATCGTAGGTGCCTTCATTCCCGTCTCCTTCCACATCCCCGCAGGGGATATCTTACGCGGCAAGGCCGCATTTTACACAACAAAGGTATATTTCACTCTTCCGCAAAAGAAGATTTCACTGCGTCCGCAGGGCGCACAGGATAGAGACCCCCGCGGCGTTATCCGCCGAGAAAGCAGGCTCGGAGAAGTAGGTCCTCCAGCCTGCTCCCTTGGTGAGGATGGGTCGGATGAACTTATTGCTCATGACGCCTCCCGCGTAGACCACGGGGAGGGGCTTCTCGCCTTGCTCGGAACGCTTGGCCTGGAGCTGGTCGGTCATTTTCCGCAGGGTCTTGCCGATGGTGGTCAGGGTATAGGCGGCCACGAGGGCGGGATCTGCCGTCTGCTTCCAGAGGGCGGCGGCCTGGTTCTCCAGGCCCGACAGGTGGCAGATACCGTCCTTCACCGAGGTCTTGATCTGGGGGAGGGGCTTGGTGTTCTGCACCGCCAGCTCCTCCAGGGCCTTACCGCAGGGGAAGTCCAGACCCATCATGACGCCCACACGGTCAATGACCTGGCCCGCGTGGAGGTCGGCTCCGTAGCCTACGATCTCCACGTCAAAGCCCCCCTCGCGGGGATGGGCCACCACGGCCTCGGTGGTACCCCCCGACACGTGGAAGGCAAGGAAATCATCGGTGAGGAGCTTCCCCTCGGACAGAGCCCCCGAGGAGTAGAGGGCGGCCATGATGTGACCGCTCTGGTGGGAGAATCGGCGCACCTCGGTGCCGCTCCCCGCCGCGAGGGATTCGGCGGCGATGATGCCCGTGAGGAAGCAGGGCATATAGGAGTCGGCGGCGTCACGGGGGGTAGCCGACACGCCCACGGCGGCGATTTGGTAGTTCCCTTCCTCCAGGATGCTCCGCAGGTCGCGGATGACGGCGGGGAGGTTCTTGACGTGGGCAAAGACCGCATCGCTCTGGCGCAGGCCGCGGGCTCCCTCGGCCACGGGGAGGGGGGCCTTGCAGTTGGCGATGACGGTGATCTCACCGCTTTCGTCGGTGGTACAGGCAGCCGCTGAGGTGGTGTAGTTGCTGGTGTCAAGACCCACCCAGCAGAGGCGGGGATTTTGCTTGTCAGACATGGTTTATTCGGCGTCGGCGGGCTCGGCGGAATCAGCCTCCTCGGAGGGCTCCTCCACGGTGACCTCGATCTCCGGTGCGGGCTCCACATCGGTGTCCTCGGCGGGGATCTCGGCGGTTTCGGTCTCGGCGGGGGCAACCTCAACAGGGGCGGTCTCCACGGCAGGCAGGACGCCTCCGTTCTCCTCCAGCTCCTTCTTGATGGCGTTCAGCACGCCGTTGATGAAGGCGCGGGCCTTGGGGTCGTCGTACTTCTTGGCCAGCTCCACGGCCTCGTTGATGGCGATGGGGGCGGGGATCTTCTCGGCGAAGACCACCTCGTAGGTACCCAGGCGCAGAACGGCGCGGGAGACGCGGGAGAGGCGGTCGGTTCTCCAGCCTCTGGCGTGACGGCTGAGGAGGGCGTCGATCTCGGCCAGGTGCTCCATGATGCCGAAATACTCCTTGCGGATGTAGCGGTCCTTGGTATCCACGTCGCGGGCCTCGGCGGCGCGGGTAAAGATGGCCTCGGGGGCGTCGTCCTCGTGGTACTCGGTCTCAAAAAGGAGGGCCAGGACGGCCTCACGGGCGGCCCGTCTCTGCTCGCGGGCGGCGTCTGCACTCTTCTTGGAACGGGCGGCGGCGTGGTAGTTCTTCTGATTCTCTGCCATGGTATGTGTCCTTTCGTAGGCGGATACGTATTTTCAATGATCTTGGGGTGCGCATAGTATATCAGTATTATTATACTGCATTTCGGGGGAAAAGTCAACATATAAAATGAATAAATACAGGGGGAATGTATATTTATTTTTGGAAGGTTGCGGGAAATTGGGGTTTATCGAACTGTTTGACGGAACAGATCAGTATGTTTTTGGGTGACCCTCATCCACCGCTATCGCGGTCCCCCTTCCCCCGAGGGGAAGGTCAATGCGTCAGCCGTTTCCTTGGCTGATACCCAAAAACATACTGAT
>JAZNJA010000097.1:0-21861 GCA_045577755.1 Eubacteriales bacterium | reverse complement strand
GCTGCCGCTATCCCCCTGACCGCATGGCTTAGCTAAGGAGGTGCCGACTGTGAAAAAAGAAATGTCTTACATTGATTCCGTCCACCGCGACGGTCGAATTTGGAACATCGGCGTCATGATCCTGCTGATGGCCTTCCCCCTGACGGTTGCCGCCATCTTCGGTGCTGCCCCGGACTGGGGCGCTCTGGTTGTGGGTCTCATCGCCACCGCCCCCATGTACTGGGCAGTGGGTATCGTGGAGATCTTCACCTACGTCCCCATGCTGGGCGCGGGCGGCACCTACCTGTCCTTCGTCACGGGTAACATTTCCAACCTGAAGCTCCCCTGCGCCATCGACGCCATGGAGCGGGCGGGTGTCAAGGCTACCTCGGAGGAGGGTGAGGTCATCTCCACCATCTCCATCGCCGTGTCCAGCATCGTCACCACCCTCATCATCCTCATCGGCGTCGTCTGCATCGTCCCTCTGACCCCCATTCTGGAGTCCCCCGTTCTGGTCCCCGCCTTCGATATGATCCTCCCCGCCCTCTTTGGAGGCCTGGCGGTGGTCTTCATCTCCAAGAACGCCAAGCTCTCGGTGGCCCCCATCATCCTCATGCTGGCCCTCTTCATCTTCGTCCCCGCCCTGAACGCCTCCACCGTGGGCATCATGGTCCCCGTGGGCGTGGTCTTCACCGTCATCGTGGCCCGCATCCTCTACAAGAGAGGGGTGCTGTAACATGAACGAATGGCTCGCTCTGGGCATCGGCGTACTCCTGCTCTATGCCCTCTCCATCCTGATCCCGATCGCCCTGATCGTCTTTCTGGCGGTCATCATCCTCCGCGCCGTAGCCTTCAAGCCCAAGGCCCAGCCCAAGGCCGACCCCACCCCCGTGGACTTCGACAAGAACGCCGCGGTGGAGTCCCTCCGCGAGCTGGTGAAGTGCAAGACCGTGTCCTATATGGATCCCGCCCTGGAGGATAACGACGAGTTTGAAAAGCTGATCGCCAAGCTCCCCACCCTCTATCCCCACGTCTTTGAGGCTTGTGAGTTCACCCGCCTTCCCGACCGCGGCCTTCTGTTCCGCTGGAAGGGCAAGACCGCGGGTGCCCCCGCCGTCCTGATGGCCCACTACGACGTGGTTCCCGTGGACGAGAGCGGCTGGGACAAGCCCGCCTTTGACGGCGTCATCGAGGACGGCTGTCTCTGGGGCCGCGGTACCCTGGACACCAAGGGCACCGTCAACGGCGTCCTCTTCTCCGCCAATACCCTGATCGCCCAAGGCTTCACCCCCGATCACGATATCTACTTCGCCTTCTCGGGGGGTGAGGAGGTCAACGGCATGGGTGCCGTCCACATCGTGGACTACTTCGAGAAGAACGGCATCGAGCCGGCCTTCGTGCTGGACGAGGGCGGCGCCGTGGTGGAGAACGTCTTCCCCGGGGTCAAGGCCCCCTGCGGTCTCATCGGCATTGCCGAGAAGGGTATGATGAACGTGCGCTACACCGCCAAGTCCAAGGGCGGCCACGCCTCCGCCCCCAAGCCGGGTGCCCCCGTGGATCGCCTCTCCCGCGCCTGCACCCGGGTGGTGACCCACCCCCGTAAGATCGCCCTCACCCCTCCCGCCGCCCTCATGTTCGACACCCTGGGGCGCTACTCCTCCTTCGTCTACAAGATCATCTTCTCCAACATAGGGCTCTTCCTCCCCGTCCTCTCCCTCATCACCAAGAAGAGCGGCGGCGAGCTGAACGCCCTGCTCCGCACCACCGTGGCCTTCACCCAGATGCAGGGCTCGGCGGCCCCCAACGTCATCCCCCCCGAGGCTTCCATGGTCTCCAACATCCGCCTCAACCCCGCCGATAACATGGACGCCATGCTGGCCTACCTGAACAAAACGGTGGACGACGAGAGCATCGAGATCACCGTCCTGGGCGGTATGAACCCCAGCCGCATCTCCACCACCGACTGCGAGGGCTGGGATCTGGTGTCCTCCGCCGTGGCCTCCACCTGGAAGGGCTGCATCGTCTCCCCCTACCTCATGGTCCAGTGCTCCGACTCCCGCCACTACGGCCGTATCTCGGATAAGGTCTACCGCTTCTCGGCCATGGACCTCACTTCCGAGGAGCGCGCCACCATCCACGGACACAACGAAAGAGTCCGCCTGGAGGCCATCGAGCGGACGGTGGAGTTCTATATAAGGCTCATGAGGTCCTGCTGATCCCGCGCTCCCCATACGAAAAGACCGCCCCACTCGGAGCAATACCATTAAGTTAAGAAAAACAAAAAGGATGTCCCTTTGGGAGGGCTTCCGCCGAAGGCGGGTGAGAGGGCAATGCCGCATGAAATGCCCTCTCCGTCACGCTTCGCACCGAGCTTGCTCGGAGGACACCTCCCCCAAGGGGGGAGGCTTAACTTAATGGTATTGCCACTCGGAGCGGTCTCTTTCTATTTCTACCAACTGTGCCGAAGGCACACCATAACACGACGCAGTCGTTCATATCTGTAAACTCGCCGCAGGCGATCATAACTCATATCCGAAGAGTCTCTCCCCCCGCCAGATACCCAAGCCGCGGCATCCGTTTCCGCAGGAAAGCATACTGTTCCATGCCCGTACAATGGCAGGTGTAATACGTGGTTCCATGAGCCGCCAGAGCCTCCCCCAAAGCGGTCAGCTCCTCCCCAAGCGCCATCTTGGACACGTGGAACCCACCGACCAGCACGTCGGGGGAGAACCACTCCACAATGTCCAAAATCCCCGCGTGGGAGCATCCGCTGATCAGGATCCTCCGCCCGCCCTCGGAGAGGGGCTCCTCTATGAGCAGATACTGCTCGTGGCGGAAATCATCGGGAATGAAGACGTCCCCCACCCGCTCGGTCAGCCCGAAGGAGCCGAGAGCGTGCTTCCGCTCCCGCCCGTTGGGGGAAAGCAGGGTCAGCCCGCTCCCCAAGGACAGGTCACCGCTCACCACGCGGAGACGGGGATGACCCTGTAGAGTTGTATCCAATCCAATGTACTTTTGCACCCCGTTGTAGTGGGGCAGGAAGGCCGCCTCGGTGAGGTAAACGGGGGCGGTGTGGTTGATCTCCAGAAAGGTAGCCAGCCCACCGCCGTGGTCGTAGTGCCCGTGGGAGAGGACGGCGAGATCCACCCGCGCCGGGTCGATGCCCAGCACCTCGGCGTTGCGGGCGAAGAGGTCGGTCTGCCCCATGTCGAAGAGGATGCGGCGGGTGGCGGTCTCAATGTATAGGGAAAGCCCGTGCTCGGCGGTGATAGCCGAGCGGGAAGAGGTGTTCTCCAGGAGGGAAGTGATGATCATGGTTGGCTCCTTTGTCGTGTTATCTGTGGGCGACTGCTTCAAATTTGGGTTTGTCGGTGGGTTGGCAACGACCTTGATTAGCCTTCCCCAGCGGGGAAGGGGGACCGCGAAGCGGTGGATGAGGAGAGCACTTGTAGGCCAGCGTTCCGGGTGAGCGGCCAACTATCCTACCGTTTATCGGATCTCGGAAACCAAGAAAATGCATCTGTATCAACCATTTTGACACATCTGTCCATATGGTTGTAGGAACATAACTGTAATCCCAGTAAGTTGGGTTACAAATGCTCTCCTCATCCACCGCTTCGCGGTCCCCCTTCTCCGCTGGAGAAGGCAAAGGACGCGGCAGCTCTCCGATAAACCCCAATTTGCCGCATTTCGCGATTGCCCACGCGCTTCCCTTGATTATAGCACGCCCCGCCGCCCCTGTCAAGGGAGGACTTGCATTTTCGCGGCAGGTGTGCTATAATGGTATCAGTTCAAGAAAACAGGGAGGTGTACCATGCCCATCCGCATCATCCGCCAGGACATCACCAAAATGACCTGCGACGCCATCGTCAACCCCTCCAACGAGGATCTCTACCCCGGGGGCGGGGTGGACGCCGCCATCCACGAGGCCGCGGGGCATGAGCTGACCGAGGCCACCCGCAAGCTGGGTGGGGTGGAATTGGGAGGCGCCCGCATCACAAAAGGGTATGATCTGCCCTGTAAGTATGTCATCCACACCGCGGGACCCGTCTGGTGCGGCGGGGATCACGACGAGGAAAGGATCCTGACCTCCTGCTACACCGAGTGCCTGAAGCTGGCGGTGGAGGCGGGGTGCGGGAGTGTGGCCTTCCCCCTGATCTCCTCGGGACTGTACGGCTATCCCAAGGACAAGGTCATGAAGGTGGCCATCTCCGCCATCAGCGACTTCCTCATGGAGCATGAGCTGGAGGTCTACATCGTGGTGTTCGATAAGACCGCCTTCGCCATCAGCGAGAAGCTCTTCTCCGACGTCACCACCTACATCGACGACTTCTACACCCAAGCCGCCCTCCCCGTATACGATTCCCTCCGCGAGGAGCGCAACTACGCCTCCTTTACCCGCGCCCGCCTCTCCCGTGACGCCTCCGCCGCCCCCTCCGCCCGAGAGGAAGCCAAGCCCGCCCGCAGACCCAAGCCCCCCAAGGGAATCGTGGCCTCGGAGGCCGCCGCTCCCGCCAGCCTGGAGGATATGCTCAAGGAGCTGGATAAGGGCTTCGCCGCCACCCTCTTCGAGCTGATCGACAGCCGCGGCATGACCGACGTGGAGTGCTACAAGAGGGCCAACGTGGACAAGAAGACCTTCTCCAAGATCAAGTGCAACAAAAACTACAAGCCCTCCAAGATCACCGCCGTCTCCTTCGCCATCGCCCTGCGGCTGGACGTGGAGGAGACCAAGCGGCTGCTGGGTACCGTGGGATTCACCCTGTCCCGCAGCTCGGTGTTCGATGTGATCATCGAGTATTTCGTGACCACGGGGAATTATGAAAGTATTTTTGACGTGAATGATACGCTGTATCAGTTTGATCAGGAAACGTTGGGGGTGCTGTCGCAGTGAAATACGCCTGCGGCGTGTGAAATGCCTACGGCGTGAAATACGCGCGATGCGCGTGTGAAATTGGCCCTTGCGGGCGAGTGAAGGACCTGCATTTGATTCTGAAACCCGAAGGGTTTCTTCCGACACACGCCGCAGGCGTATTTCACTTGCGCGAAGCGCAAATTTCACGCACCGCCCGCGGTGCATTTCACACGCCGTCCACGGCGTATCTCACTTTCAAAGGTCTCCCGCCAAGCGACCACCCCTCCCCCGTTTTGTGCTATACTGTAGCCACAACAAAACGAGGGAGGTTTTCTCATGAACAACAATTTGACCGAGATCGTATTCATCCTGGACCGCAGCGGCTCCATGGCGGGGCTGGAGGAGGACACCGTGGGGGGCTTCAACGCCGCCATCGCCGAGCAGAAGGGCAAGGAGGGCACCGCTCTGGTCTCCACCGTCCTCTTCCACCACGAAAGCACCGTCCTCCACGACCGCGTCCCCGTCGACCGCGTCTCTCCCATGACCCGCGCCGACTACCGCGTGGGGGGCTGTACCGCCCTGCTGGACGCCATCGGCGGGGCCATCCACCACATCGGCAACGTCCATAAGTACGCCCGCCCCGAGGACGTCCCCGCCCACACCGTCTTCCTCATCACCACCGACGGCATGGAGAATGCCAGCAGCCGCTATGACCTTGCCACGGTCAAGGCGCAGATCGCCCGCCAACAGGAGCGATACGGCTGGGAGTTCATCTTCCTCGCCGCCAACATCGACGCCGCCGAGACCGCTGAGGGGCTGGGCATCTCCCGCTCCCGCTCGGCCAACTACGACCCCGACGGGGAGGGTGTCCGCGTCACCTACCGCGCCATGTGCGAGGCCATCACCTCGGTGCGGAGCGGACGCTCTCTGGACGAGGAGGGCTGGCGGCGGGATCTGGACAAGCCCGCCCGCGACCGAGGCGGCAAGAACCGAAAAGGAGGAAAGAAGGCATGATCGGAGCCATTTTCGGAGATATCGTGGGCTCGGTGTACGAGTTCGATAACCACAGGAGCAAGGAGTTCCCCCTCTTTCGGGAGGACTGCGAGTTCACCGACGACAGCGTCATGACCGTGGCGGTGGCTGAGGCGCTCCTGGCCCATAAGCGGGAGGACGGAGCCGAGGCCTTCAAGGAAAAGCTGATCGACGCCATGCATAAGTGGGGCCACGCCTACCTCGACGCGGGGTACGGCTTCCGCTTTGGTACGTGGCTTCTGCGCCGTTCCCGTGAGCCCTACAACAGCTTCGGCAACGGCTCGGCCATGCGGGTCTCCCCCGTGGCGTGGTACGCCGAGTCCCTGGAGGAGGCCATGTCCCTCGCCCGCGCCTCGGCCGAGGTGACCCACAACCACCCCGAGGGCATCAAGGGAGCGGAGGTCACGGCGGGAGCCACCTTCCTAGCCCGCGCGGGGGCGACTATGGAGCAGATCCGAAGCTTCGCGGAGTGCTTCTACGACCTGGACTTCACCATCGACGGGATCCGCCCCACCTACCGCTTCAACGAGACCTGCCGGGACACCGTCCCCCAGGCCATGGAGGCCTTCCTGGAGTCCACCTCCTTTGAGGACTGCATCCGCACGGGGGTTTCGGTAGGCGGCGACACCGATACCCTCTGCGCCATCTGCGGGGCGGTGGCCGAGGCCTACTACGGCCTGACCGACACCCAGCGGGAAGCGGCTCTATCCCGCCTGGATGCCCCTCTGCGGGAGGTGGCGGAGGCGTTTGCCGAGCGGTACGTGTGGCGTGGGGAATGGAACTGATCTCCCTTGCCCCGCAAATGAATATCCCCCGCAGACAGCCTGCGGGGGATGGGCTATGGGAGGATCAGTCCTCCCTTTTTTCGTTGCCGTCGGTCATGGCCGCGCAGAGCACGTCGGCAATGGCCCTCATGCGGGCGGGGTCTACCTTCAAAATCTTGCGGTCGTAGGAGAGAAGCCCGTTGGTCTCGTCCTCCACGTCGGAGACCTGGGTGTAGACGGCACCGCATAGCCCTTGCTTTACGGCGGGGACGATCTCATCCTCGTAGAGCTTGACCAGAGCATCCTCAAAATCAGCCTGCTCCTTGAAAAAGCGGTAACCGTAGGTGCCCGTGGGATTGAAGGCGTGATCCTCGGGCTTGTAGGCGTAGCCGCCGAACTCCGAGAGCACCATGGGCTTGCCCGTGTACTTGAGCTTCACGGGCTTGAAGTAGATATGCTCGCTGTCCACGTCGGTGTCGGTGACCTTGAACCACCCCGAGGCGGTGTCGATGAAGCGGGTGGCATCCAGCTCACGGAGCCTCGCGTAAGCGGCGTTGCCGTCGAACTGCCCCCAGCCCTCGTTGAAGATCGTCCAGTAGATAATACAGGGATGGTTGCGGAGCTGATTCACCGTGGCCTCCATGCCGTCAAAGAAAGCCCGGCGGGTGGCCTTGTCGCGGTGGAGCCGCTTGTCGTTCAGCCTTTTCAAGCCCACCGTTGGCAGAGCGGTGTCCCGGATAAAGGAGTACCGGCCGTTGTTGACCATATCCTGCATGACCAGCATACCCAGGCGGTCGCAGTCGTAGTAGAACTGCTCGGGCTCCACCTTGATGTGCTTGCGGAGGGTGTTGAAGCCCAGGGACTTCATGGCGAGGATGTCCTGCTCGTAGCACGCAGGGGCGGCGGGGGTGTAGATGCCGTCACTCCAGTAGCCCTGATCCAGGAGGGCGTGGAGGAAGTAGGGACTTCCGTTGAGGCAGAGGCGGGGGATGCCGCCTACCTGCTTGATCTCCAATGTGCGGAGAGCGAAGTAGGACTGCACCTTGTCCTCGCCTGCTTCTATCGTGAACTCGTAAAGGTAGGGATCCTCGGGACTCCACAGGCGAGGAGAGGGGATGGTGACCGTGGCTTTTCCGTCGGCGAGAGGGAAGGACAGATCCCCGTCGGGGGTGGTGACGGTCACGGTGCCCTCGGTCACGCCCTCGGCTGTGATGGCGGCGGTGTCCTTCGTTGTGTCGACGCGGAGTGACTTGATATAGGTCTCGGGGACGGACTCCAGCCAGACGGTCTGCCAGATGCCCGATACGGGGGTGTACCACATACCGCCGCGATCCTTGCGTTGCTTGCCGTAGGGGAGGACGTGGTTGAACAGCATATCCTCGCACTCGACCTCCAAAAGGTTCTCCTTTTCCAAATAATCGGTAATGTCCAGAGAGAACGCCTCATAGCCGCCCATGTGAGAGCCTACAAGATGACCGTTCAGATGGATCTTGGCGCATGAATCCACCGCGCCAAAGTGAAGTAGCACCCGCTCTTGATCAAAGCCCTCGGGGAGGATGAAAGCCTTGTAGTAGGACATGACTGTAACATTGGCGGGGGGGATCTCCACCCCCGACAAGCGGGACTCGGGGCAGAAGGGGACAAGGATGGGCTTGGATTTCATTCCTTTCATGGATGCGACGGACAGTATCCACTCCCCGTTGAGGCAGAAGAAGGAATCCCGCTTCATCTGGGGTCGGGGATATACATTCCACGGAATGGCGGCGGGATCCTTTTGCAGAGCCTCCCCCGCCTCGGTCAGGAGGTGGACAAGCTGCTGTTTCTTACTCATGGGCGGCCTCCTTTGCGGTCTTTTTCTTCATGATGTGGAGCAACAGAACAAGGAACAACCCCAGCACCGCCGCCGCGACCAGGGCGGCGAGGAAAATGTTCTGATTCGGGATGAAGGACTCGGTGCCGTCGTCACCGATGACGGTCTCGGCATCCCGCAGCACCCACGCGCCGATGGCGGGGCCGATGACACCGGGGATCAGCACCTGACCCGCGATGCGGAGCCCCTGGAACATACCCGCCCGCCCCTCGGGGGTGTAGTCACGGATGACCGCGCCGAATACTGCGGTGCCGGCCAGGTAGCCGCACATCATGAGGAGGGAACCGATGAACACCAAAGCGGTGGAACGGAAGAAGTACAGCAGGATATACCCCGCGCACAAAAGCCCCAGAGAGGGAAGCATGGAGGCACGGAAGCCCACCTTATCGTGCACCCGCCCCCAAATGACGGTAAAGACCGAGGCCAGAATGATGGCGGGGGCCATGACGAGGACGTAGCCCTCCATCTTCAGCCCCTCGGTGTAGTAGAGGATGAGGTAGGGCATGAAGATCTGAATGGAGATGCCAAAGAGGGCGAAGGCGATGAGCAACAGGTAGAGCAGGGGATTCTGCTTCATCACCGAGGGACGGAAGCCGTAGACGATATTGGCGAAGTAGCGGTCGGTGCCGTCGGCCTTCTTGTGGGGTTCATCAATGAGGAAGAAGCCCAGAATGCCGATGACGGTGACGGCAATACCGATGATGAGGAAAATAGCGGTCCAGCTTGCGGATTCGTTGAGATCAAAGCCCATGAAGCCTCCGAACACGCAGAGAATGGCCACCAGCGGCATCATGGCGTTGATGCCCTCGGCGGCACCGCGGCTCTCGTGGGTGGTGGAGTCGGTGAGCCAGGCGTTGAAGCAGGCGTCGTTGGCGGTGGAGCCGAAGAAGGTCATGACGCAGTCCATGACAATGACCAGAGTCACGCAGACGGCACTCACCGTAGCGGCGGGGAAGAGCAGCCCCACCGTGTCCACGCGGATGAAGGCGAAGGACAGAATGGAGATACCCCAGAGGATATATCCCCCCGCCATGAAGACCTTGCGCTTGCCCAATTTATCGGACAGGGCACCCATGATGAGGGTGGTGACCGTAGCGGCCACGGCGGAGGCCATGACCATGGCGGAGATGTCGGCGGGGGAGGCGTGGAACATCTTGTAGATGAAGACGTTGAAGTACATATTCTCCACCACCCAGGCGATCTGGCCTGTGAGGGAGAAGATGATGAGGGCGGTCAGAAATTTGGCGTTACCTGTTTTCTTCATGGGGGGCTCCTTTCAAAGGGACGGGTTGCGTTTCCTTCCACTATTGTACCATGACCACAGAGAAAAGTCAAGAGAAGCAAGGGGCTTTTGTGAGAATGTGACAAGACTTTTCATTTCTTAATTGTATGAAGAATGACCTTAATCCTATTAAGAATGGAGGAATTCGGTTGACACGAGCCCGCGGCTGTGCTATGATGGGGGCATCAACAAACCGAGGAGGTACCCCATGGAGCTTTGGTCACCCGCTCATATCCGTTCTCTTTTGCCGTCCATCGGCGTTATGCTGATCCTCTGCGTCCTGCTCCGTCTGTGGCTTGGGAAAAAGCCTTTGCGTGTGCGCATGATCCCCATTCAGGTCATCGCCGTTCTGCTGATCCTTCTGGAAATCGGCAAGCAGGCCGTTTCCTTCTCCGGGGGCTACGACCTCTACCATATTCCCCTGCATTTTTGTTCCCTGTTCCTGTTTTCCATCCCCCTCATGGCCTTCTATCGGGGTAGGTATGAGGCTGTGGTGCGCACCGTGACCACCGTCCTCTGCGGCTCGGCCATGCTGCTCATGACCGTCTACCCGGCCTTGATCTATCCCGCTTGGGACGTGGAGAACTTTTTCTCCGCCTTTTTCTCTTTCCATACCGTTACCTTCCACGGACTGGTGTACTTCGCTTACCTGTTGATTCTGACGCTTCGGCTCTACGGCGATTTCGGGCGGCGGGAGCGCAGGGCCACGTTGATTTCCATTACGGTTTTTTCGGCGGTAGCGGCTACGGCGGCACAGCTCCTCAAAACCAACTTCACCAATATGTATCAATGCAACATTCCGCCCATTGAGGTTCTTCGGCAGAGTTTGATCGCCTCTTGGGGCTACGTGCCTGCCCAGCTCACTTACGTGGCGGGGGTGACGGCAGGGCATATCCTGTTTCTGTGGGGGGTGTTTGCCCTCTCGAAGCTTTTGTCCCGCTTGGCGGACAGATGGTTCGATCCGGCCCAAAAAGCGGGTAAGTCTTGACAAAAGAGGATGAAAGGGCTATAATAGGGGAAAATACTTTTGGGAGCTTTCCATGAAGATAACAGCCATCATCGCTTACCCCGACCATATCGAAGTGATTGCGGATACCCTTATGCCCGCCTCCGCCGTGGGCCGAGCCTTTGTATCCCTGGTGAAGGGGGAGACGGGACGGAATACCCCCTCCCGCCTGCTCTGTGAGTCCGCTCACACCGAGGAGAACCGCCTGATTTTTCCCCGAATGGCAGATGATTACGACCTTTTGACCGCCCGCTTCACCGTGACCGCGGAGGGCGGGGAGGCGGACGGCGTCTGCTACGTCACCGATCTTGACCCCGCCGCTACGGGTGGCAATACCCCCCGCAAGCCCGTGGGCAATCCCATCGGCACCTGGGTCACCTGCCCCGGAACGGATATGGACCGCCTGGGCCTGGGAGCCATGATGACCGAGATCAATTCCACCTGGATCCAGACCCTTACCCCCGAAAAGGACGATATCCCCCACGTGTGGAACGGGAAAACCTACTGGTTCGTCAAAGCCATGATGGACACCTACGACCGCCTCATGATGCCCTGTATCGAGCGGGGGATCCCCTGTCTTCTGCGGCTCATCAACCGCTTCTCCTACCGCCTCAAGGGCTCAGACGCCGCCCTCCGCGCGGTGATCGGCCACCCGGGTTACGAGGACACGGGCTTCTCCGAGCAGATGTCGGCCTTCAATATCACCGCCGAGGAAGGCCTGGATATGTACTGCGCCTGCGTGGACTTCCTCTGTGCCCGCTACGCCGACCCCCAAAGCCCTCTGTTCTGTGTCACGGTTATGGACGTGGGCAACGAGATCAATGCCCAGGCGGTGTGGCATAACTGCGGCCCCATGCCTTGCGCCGCGTACATGGAGGAGTACACGGAGCAGCTCCGCCTGGCCCACCTCATCGGCCGCAGGTACAATGCCGCCTTCCGCGCGGACGTCTCCTTCGACCACCATTTCGCCATCCCCTACCGTCCCGATCCCCTGCGGTACTATCCGTCCAAGGAGTGTCTCTACCGCCTGGCCGAGCTTTCCCGCCGCGACGGCGACTTCCCCTGGGGCATCTCGGCTCATCCCTACCCTGAGGATCTGACAAAGCCGGATTTCTACAACGACAAAACCGCGACCTTCTCCTTTGACACTCCCCGCATCACCATGAAGAACATCGAGGTCTGGCAGGCTTTGGTTGAATCCCCGGAGCTGCGCTGCCGAGACGTCCCCCGTGCCGTGGTCTTCGACGAGCAGGGCTTCCACACCGACTACGACGACCCCGAAAGCGAGAACAAGGGAGCCTACGCCTTTGTCCTCCTGTGGCAAAAAATGAAAAACTGCCCCGCCGTGGAGCAGTTCCTCATCAATCGCTACGCCGATATGCCCCAAGGCGATGAAGGCGGACTCCACCTGGGGCTCCGCTACGAGCGAGGCTACGCCGACGACAGCCATCTGTTCATCAACCCGGGCCCCTATAAGCGGATCTGTGCCGCCATCCAAGCCCTGAGCACCGCCGAGGAGGAGAGGTGGATCGCCGAGGCCCGGGCCTATGTGGGAGAGGCGCTTTTCGACAGCCTGCTGCATCCCCCGCGGTGACGGGTGACTACCCCCTTTCGACGGAGGACGAAAAACTTAATACTATTAATTTTTCACGATTATTCCACGATATGGGAAAACCCACTTGACAAACGGATACGGATATGGTATGCTAATACCATAGGGGCCTCAGCACCCCGACCTGAGTAGAACCTATGCTCCCTTTCTCCCGATCGCCTCCCTTGGATGACGGTCGGCGCCGTCCGATCCTTTCTGTCAACTCTGGCTCTGCGGATGTACAGAGGACGGCTTTCGGAAGGGGGCTCGTTTAATGCCCGGCGGAAAAGGGCGCCGCCGTGCCGACACAGCCGGCCGAAAAAGCGAAAAAAGGGACCGAGAGACGCGCATCTCTCTGTCCCTTTTTCGTGTCCTCTGCCAAGGACAGCGGTCACGCCCGTCCTTCGGTCAGACGGCGGATGAAATCCGTGATCTCGCCTCCCACGCGGGTGACCTCGGCGATGAACTCCCGGGTGGTCACGCGGGATACTCCCGATATGACCGCCGAGACCTGCAGAAGATAATCCCCCGTGACCACCCGAATGGAGTAGTCGGGCCCCAGATCGTGAATGACTTTTTCAATGTAGGCGTCGGCCGTCTGGCGCTCCTTGGTGTAGACCACCCGCATTCCGTCCCGCATAAAGTCGGATCCCGTGCCGTCGGGCACGCGGTAGGCGTCAAAGACCACCATCAGCTCGGTCTTGGTGTAGGCGGCGTAGCCCGCCAGGGTGTCCAGCAGGGTGTCGCGGGCCTTTTCCAGGCTGTAGTCGGCGACCCCCTTCAGAGTGTCCCAGGCGAAGATGAGGTTGTAGCCGTCCAGGATCACCAAACGGCGGGGAGGCTTCTGAGGCTTGGACTTCTGCCGCTTGGCGGGGACGTCGGCGACCCGCTTGGGCTCGGTGTACCTGCGCCGCTTGATGGGGCCGAACTCCCGCAGCATGATGGCCTCCAGCTCCTCGTCGGACAGAGCGTACTTCTTTTTCAGGGAAGCGGGGCGGGGCATCACCGACAGGGTATCCTCGCTGCCCCCGTCAGCCACGGGACGGCTGACGTTGGCCTCCAGATGCTTGTGGGCATCCACCTCCCGCCAGGGGATCACCACCCCCGCGCCGTGGGAGCAGAACACCGAGTGAGGAGTGTTTTCCGGATCCGCCTCGGGGTCGTAGCCCACCGCCGCCACCACCTCTTCGGTGTTGTGGCAAGGCTCGTAGCCGTCGGAAATACAGGTCATGCGCCCCTGCCCGCGGGTGTAGGAAATCACCTCGCGGACGTAGCCGTGGAGGGTGGAAACGGGACCGCGCCCCACCAGAGAGGCGACCTCCTCGGTGGAGCTCTCCATCTCAAAGTCGGCGAAGCGGTTCTGCAGATCGGTCATGGCGCGCCCCACCAGGGAGGCGGGAAGCTCCAGACGGAAGCGGTAGTAAGGCTCCAGCAGGGTGCACCCCGCCTTCATGAGCCCCTGACGGACGGCGCGGTAGGTGGCCTCGCGGAAGTCACCCCCCTCGGTGTGCTTGAGGTGGGCGCGGCCCGCTACCAGTACCATTTTGGTGTCGGTCAGAAGAGCCCCCGTCAGCGTGCCGCGGTGAGCTTTCTCGTAGAGATGGGTGAGAATGAGCCTCTGCCAGTTGAGATCCAGCGTGTTTTCGGGCAGATGGGTGTCAAAGACCAGCCCCGACCCCGCGGGGAGAGGCTCCATGAGGAGCTGTACCTCGGCGTAGTGCCGCAGAGGCTCGAAATGCCCGATGCCCACGGTGCGGGCGGCGATCTTTTCCTTGTAGAGGATGCGCCCCTCGTTCATCTCGCAGTCCATGCCGAAGCGATCTAAGATCAGCCGTTTCAGAAGATCGGTCTGGATGTCCCCCATGAGGCGGGCCTCGATCTGGGACAGCTCGGTGTTCCAGGACAGATGAAGGGAGGGCTCCTCCTCCTCCAGCTCCTTGAGCTTGGGGAAGGCCACGCGGGGATCCACCCCCTCGGGGAGAGTAATGGCGTAGGACAGGACAGGCTCCAGGATGGGGCGGCCCGTGTCGGCCTCGGCACCCAGACCCTGCCCGGCGTAGGTGGAGGTGAGCCCGATGACAGCGGCGATCTCCCCCGCCTCCGCGCGGTCCACCTGCTCGAACTTGTCCCCCGAATACAGGCGGAGCTGGGAGACCTTTTCGGTGACGGCCTTGCCATCAGCGGCGATGTAGGTCACCTCGTCCCGGGGGGCAAGGGTGCCTCCCGTCAGCTTGATATAGGTCAGACGGGTACTCCCCGCGCGGCCGATCTTGTATACCTTGGCGCCGAAGGCCTCCTCCTCGTAGGCGGGGGCGAGGGTGTAGCGGTCCAGGGCTTCCAGCAGGAAGGCCACCCCGTCCAGCCGCAGAGCCGCGCCGAAGAGGACAGGGAAGAGCTTGCGCTGACTCACAAGGGCGGCGATCTCCCCGTCCTCGATGGTCTCCCCCTCCAGCACCGCCTCCATCCAGTTCTCCCGCAGCATGGACAAACGCTCGTCCCGCTCGGCGATGGACTCTTTTTCGTAGAACCCCACGCAGGCGGGGGACAGGACTCTTTGCAGGTCGGATTCCATCTCCTCCTTGCGCTTCACCGCAACGTCGGTCTTGTTGACGAAAAGGAAGGTGGGGACGTTGTAGTGCTCCAGAAGCTGCCAGAGGGTGCGGGTGTGGTTCTGTACTCCGTCGGGCGCCGAAACCACTAAAATGGCGTAGTCCAACAGCGCCAGCACCCGCTCAGCCTCAGCGGAGAAGTCCACGTGACCGGGGGTGTCCAGAAGGATATAGTTACAGGCCTCGGTGGAGAACCGCGCCTGCTTGGAGAAAATGGTAATGCCCCGCTCTCTTTCCATGGGATTGGTATCCAGATAGGTGTTCCCGTGATCCACCCGCCCGTGGGTGCGGATCTTACCCGACAGATACAGGAGTGCCTCGGACAGAGTGGTCTTCCCTGCGTCCACGTGGGCGAGGATACCGACGGTGAGCTTTTTCTTCATGGTGAGGACTCCTTTCATGGGGGATGGGAAGATACAAGATACGAGATACAAGATACAAGATACCGAGTCCGGTGCGTTATCTTGTATCTTGTATCCGCCGAGCTCGCTCGGCGTGTATCTTGTATCTCGTCATAGCGCATTCGATTGAATCGACCTTCCCCATTATACCACGAAATCCGTGTTTTTTCAACCGTTTTGCAGGGATTTATTCATGAAAAGGTGAAAATATACAGCCATGTGTGCAGTTTGCCCTTTTAAGAAGAGGAATATTGACAAATTTCTAACAAGTTTCTTCATTTTTTTAACACGAACCTATGGACTTTTCAAAGGGTTTGTGATATAATATCCTTGTATGCGTATGCCCATCCGTTTTCCGGGCGGGTGAGCGTACAATGCGGCAAATCCAACGCAAAAAAATCACATTGAGGAGGTCTCAAAAGTTATGAAGAAGAAGTTGACTACGGTCGATTTCCGCGGTACTCCCGAGCAGGAAGCCAAGCTGCTTGAGGTCATCGCGAAGTACGACGGCGTCCAGGGCAAGCTGATGCCCATCCTGCAGGAGGCGCAGGAGATCTACGGCTATCTGCCCGTCGAGGTGCAGAAGATCATCGCCGACAAGACCGGCACTCCCGCCGAGCAGATCTACGGCGTCGTTTCCTTCTATTCCCAGTTCAAGCTCAACCCCGACGGCGAGGTCGCCGTGGCCGTCTGCCTCGGTACCGCTTGCTACGTCAAGGGCTCGGGCGACATCATCGAGGAGTGCTCCCGCATTCTGAACGTGGCTGTTGGCAGCACCTCTGCCGACGGTAAGTACTCCCTGGAGGCTACCCGCTGCATCGGCGCTTGCGGTCTGGCTCCCGTCCTGACCATCAACGGTGAGGTCTACGGCCGTCTGGTCGCCAAGGACATGGCCGGTATTCTGGCAAAGTACATGTAATTTCCATCCTATCGATAGGGAGCTTGGTACTATGAAAATTTCAACCATTCGGGAGATCCTTGACGCGGAGGTCGTCTGCGGCGAGGAGTTTCTGGACGACGAGGTCCACTCAGCCTGCGGCAGCGACATGATGAGCGACGTCCTGGCCTACGTCAAGGATCAGGCCGTCCTTCTCACGGGACTCTGCAATCCCCAGGTCATCCGCACCGCCGAGATGATGGACATGAGATGCGTCGTCTTCGTCCGCTCCAAGAGCCCGTCGGAGGAGATGATCCGCCTGGCCCGGGAGTCCGATCTGGTCGTGCTCAGAACCGCCAAGAGAATGTACGAATCCTGCGGGAGACTGTACGTTGAGGGACTGGGTGTCAGCCGGACTGAAGTCAAAGCGGTGAAGTGATATGAACGAGGCAGTAAGATTTCATTATCTGGTGGACGGCGAGGACTTCTCCTCCGCCGGTCAGGCCTCCGTACAGGTCAAGAAGAACCTGCGCAGGCTGGGTATCCCCCCCGAGATCATCCGTAAGATCTCCATCGCCATGTACGAGGGCGAGATCAACATGGTCATCCACGCGGATGGCGGTGAGGCGGAGGTTCTCGTGTACGAGGATCGCATCGTGATGATCCTTACCGACCGCGGTCCCGGTATCGCCGACGTGGAAAAGGCGATGCAGGAGGGCTATTCCACAGCCCCCGACAACGTGCGCTCTCTGGGCTTCGGCGCGGGCATGGGACTCCCGAATATGAAGCGCTATACCGACGATATGAAGATCGAGTCGGTCGTGGGTGAAGGCACCACCATCACTATGACCGTTTTGCTCGCGTAAACGCGAGCAAAACCGTGATATGCGCCTGCGGCACATATCACTGCGGGGAGTTTCCTTCGCAAAATGACCGTTCTGCTTGCGTGACCGCGAGCAAAACCGTGATATGCGCCTGCGGCACATATCACTGCGGTGAGCTTCCTTCGCAAAATGACCGTTTTGCTCGCCTGACGGCGATCAAAACAGGAATACGTGCCCGAGGGGCCCGTATTCCTGCGCGTGCTCTCTTCGCGCGTATGAGCGCGTTTAGAAATCCTGCGTAAAGACTTTTGTTATCATTTCGTCCCCCCATTTCGGCACAGCATCGGGCTCGGGGATGACCCCGACCGACACAGCCGGGAAAGGAGACACGGGTGCTATGAACTCGTATGAACATTCGGTATCTCTGGACCTGTCACGCTGTACGGGATGTACGACCTGTCTGAAGCACTGCCCCACCGAGGCCATCCGCATCGTGGACGGCCACGCCAAGATCAATACGGGACGCTGTATCGACTGCGGGATCTGCATCAAGATCTGCCAGAACAAGGCCAAGAAGGCCACCTACAGCCGCCTGGATAAGGTGCTGAAGACCACCAAGTACAAGATCGCGTTACCCGCGCCTACCCTGTACGGACAATTTGAGGATCTGGAGGACGTGGACTACGTCCTGCAGGGACTCAAGGACATCGGATTCGACGACGTCTTCGAGGTATCCAAGGCCGCCGAGCTGGTCTCGGCCTACACCAGGACCTACCTCAAGACCGTGGGCATTCCCAAGCCCGTCATCAACTCCGCCTGTCCCGTCGTGCTTCGTCTGATATCCCTGCGGTATCCCACCCTGAAGGAGCATATCATGCAGATCCTTCCCCCCATGGAGATCGCCGCCAAGCTGGCTCTGGAGCGCGCCATGAAGGAGCATCCCGAGCTGGAGCGAGAGGATATCTGCGTATGCTTCATCTCCCCCTGCCCCGGTAAGGTCAGCTACGTCCGCAACGGGTTCGGGGACTACCAAAGCGAGGTGGACGAGGTCCTGTCCATCAGCGACGTCTATTTCAGCCTCATCAACGTCATGCGCCGCGGCAAGGAGCCCGAGAATCTGTCCCAATCGGGTATGATCGGCATCAGCTGGGCCACGACGGGGGGAGAGGCTTCGGCACTCTTCAACGATAAGTACCTGGCCGCGGACGGCATCGAGAACGTCAACCGCGTGCTGGAGCAGCTGGATAACGGCAATATCGCGGGCCTGGAATTCGTGGAGCTCAACGCCTGCCCCGGCGGGTGCGTGGGCGGAGCCATGGTGGTGGAGAACCCCTTCGTCGCCAAGGCCAGACTCCAGACCCTTCGCAGATACCTGCCGGTTTCCCAGACTCTGCTCTCGGAGTCCGAGCGGGACTACATTCCCGAGGACTACTGCTTTGACGAGCTGCCCACCTATATGCCCATCCAACGGCTCTCCACCAACTTCGGCGAGTCCCTGCGGATGATGGCGGTGATCCAGAAGCTGGCCGATGCCCTGCCGGGTATCGACTGCGGCGCCTGCGGAGCCCCCAACTGCCGAGCCTTTGCCGAGGACGTGGTCTGCGGCCGGGCGGCGGAGGACGGCTGCGTCATCCTGCGCAACCAGCAGCTGGAGACATTACTGAAAACCAAGGAGGAGGGATCCAAGCAGTGACGGTTACAGAACTGAAAGATACTCTGTCCTTGACCCCCGTCACGTTGCCCGAGGGCGACCGTGAGGTTCAGGGGGTGTACATCGGAGACCTGCTCTCCTGGGTCATGGGGCGGGCGCAGGCGGATAACGTCTGGCTCACCATCATGTCCAATCTCAACATCGTGGCCGTAGCCACCCTGGCCGACGTGTCCTGCATCATCCTCTGCGAGGGAGTCACCCTGGAGGAGAGCGTGAGGAGCACCGCCGAGGCCAAGGGGGTCAACGTCCTTGCCACCGAGGCTCCCGCCTATGAAACGGCGAAGAAGCTCACGGAGCTGGGACTATGAACCGCTACTACTACGACCTCCACATCCACTCCTGTCTCTCCCCCTGCGGCGACAACGATATGACCCCGAACAACATCGCGGGCGTCTGCGCCCTGGCGGGTCTGCAGATCGCGGCGCTGACCGACCACAACTCGGTGAAGAACTGCCCCGCCTTCTATAAGGCCGCCAAGAGCCAAGGGATCATCCCCGTCCCGGGGATGGAGCTGACCACCGCCGAGGAGATCCACGTGGTCTGCCTCTTTGAGCGGCTGGAGGACGCCATGGCCTTTGGCGAGGAGGTGGAGACCTACCGTGTCCGCATCCCCAACCGGGTGGACATCTTCGGGGATCAGCTGATCCTGAACGAGGAGGACGAGCCCATCGGGGTGGAGGACGACCTGCTTCCCAACGCCACCATGCTCTCCCTGTGGGAGGTCCCTCCCCTGGTGGAGAAGTACAGCGGCGTGTGCTACCCCGCCCACATCGATCGAGAGGCCAACGGCATCGTGTCCATCCTGGGTACGGTCCCCGAGGACCCCGATTTCAGTTGTGTGGAGCTGCGGGACATGGACAAGCGGGAGGCTTACCTGGCTAACATCCCCCATTTGCGGGATAAGACCTTCGTCTGCGGCTCGGACGCCCACTACCTGTGGGATATCCGCGACGCCGACGCCTATTTCGATCTGGAAGACGAGCCCTACTCGGGGGATCTCGTGCGGCATCAGCTATTTCTCCGTCTGAAAGGAGTGCAGTAAGATGAAGGAACTCTCACTCAACGTTCTGGATATCACCAAGAACTCCGTCAAGGCGGGGGCGACCCTGATCGACATCTCCCTGGTGGAGGTCGGGAGCCTTCTGACCATGACCATCACGGATAACGGCTGCGGCATGAAGCCCGAGGTTGTTGAGACCGTCATGAACCCCTTCTACACCACCCGTACCACCCGTAAGGTGGGCATGGGCGTGCCGCTCCTCATGCTGGCCGCCGAGCAGACGGGAGGGAGCGTGACCATCGAGTCCCGCCACGAGGAGGAGCATCCCGAGGACCACGGCACCGTGGTCACGGCCACCTTCCACACCGACCACATTGATTTCACCCCCGTCGGCGATCTGGTCTCCACCATGGAGACCCTCATCATGGGAAGTCCCGAGATCGACTTCACCTTCCTGCACGACGTGAACGGCCACCGAGTCGAGCTGGACACCCGACAGCTCCGTGAGGTGCTGGGGGAGGTCCCTCTGGACAGCTATGAGATCATACAATGGATCGGAGACTTTCTGCGGGAGCAGTATCAGCCCAATTAAATGCAAAATGCAAAATGCAAAATGCAAAATGCAAAATTGGGGAACGGGAAAAGGAAACAGAAGCCACAGCGATGAATATTTCTTTCGAGGGCGGAATCCTTTGGGTTTTGATCCTCAAAGGAATACCATAAAAAAGGCTTTCGCCCAAGCGAAAGGCTTCATTCATTTTGCATTTTGCATTCCCACCCCCTGCTCCGCGCTCCATCAGTTTTCAAAAATTTGATATACCACACGAAAGGAAAGAAACATCATGAAATCTTTGGCAGAGCTTGCTGCGATCCGCGACAAGATGAAGGACAAGGTGGTCCTTCGCGAGGGTACGAGCGACACCCGTATCGTGGTCGGTATGGCTACCTGCGGTATCGCCGCCGGTGCCCGTCCCGTCCTGTCCGCCTTCGTTGAGGGCGTGAACGACGCGGGTCTGAACTCCACCGTCACCGTCTCCCAGACCGGCTGTATCGGCATTTGCCAGTACGAGCCCGTCGTTGAGGTCTTCCAGGCCGGTAAGGAGAAGGTCACCTACGTCAAGATGACCGCCGAGAAGGCCGCTAAGGTCATCGAGGAGCACATCAAGGGCGGTAAGGTGGTCGAGGAATACACCTACACCTACGCCACTAAGGCATAACGGAGGTATTAAGCTATGATTCGTGCACATGTACTTTGCTGCGGCGGTACCGGTTGTACCTCGTCCGGCAGCCAGAAGATCCAGGACGCGTTCGTCCGCGAGATCGAGAAGCAGGGTCTCTCTGAGGAAGTCAAGGTCGTCCAGACCGGTTGCTTCGGTCTCTGCGCTCTGGGCCCCGTGGTCATTCTGTATCCCGACGGCACCTTCTACTCCCGCGTTGAGGAGTCCGACGTAGCCGAGATCGTTTCCGAGCACCTGCTCAAGGGCCGTCCCGTTGAGCGTCTGGTCTACAACGAGAAGGACGAGACCACCGGTGCTGTTACCGAGTCTCTGAACGATACCACCTTCTATAAGTCCCAGTACCGTCTGGCTCTCCGTAACTGCGGTGTCATCAACCCCGAGAACATCGAGGAGTACATCGCTATGGACGGTTACGCCGCTCTGGGTAAGGTTCTGACCGAGATGACCCCCGACGAGGTCATTCAGACCGTCCTGGATTCCGGTCTGCGCGGCCGCGGCGGCGGCGGATTCCCCACCGGTCTTAAGTGGAAGTTCGCCATGGGTTCCACCGGCAAAAAGTATGTAGCCTGCAACGCTGACGAGGGCGACCCCGGCGCGTTCATGGACCGCTCCATCCTTGAGGGCGACCCGCACTGCATCATCGAGGCCATGGCCATTGCCGCCTATGCCATCGGTGCTGATGAAGGCTATGTATACGTTCGTGCCGAGTATCCGATCGCTGTTAAGCGCCTCGAGATTGCCATTGAGCAGGCCCGTGAATACGGCCTCCTGGGCGAGAACATCTTCGGCACCGGCTTCAATTTTGACATGCACATCCGCTTA
>JAZNJA010000096.1:0-5475 GCA_045577755.1 Eubacteriales bacterium | reverse complement strand
CCGTGCCAAGGGGTGGCCTGCCTGCGAGGTCTGTGCGAGGCGTGACGGAGAGGGCATTTCATGCGGCATTGCCCTCTCACCCGCCTTCGGCGGGAGAAGTCGGATCGTAGCCATGTCGTTCTGTGAGCCAAGGAGTTGCCTGACTGGGTTGTCTTCCTAAGACCGCTTGGCCTCCGACTTCCCTTGGGGGAGGTGTCCTCCGAGCAAGCTCGGTGCGAAGCGTGACGGAGAGGGCATTTCATGCGGCGTTGCCCTCTCACCCGCCTTCGGCGGGAGCTCTCCCAGAGGGAGAGCCTTTTTTGTTTTTCTTAACTTAATGGTATTGCCCGAAAGGGAAGCCTTTGTATCGGAGGTCAACCCTCCTGCTCTGTATCTGTCTCGGTCCTGCGCGCCTCTTCCTCCGCTCGCTTCTTCTCGGCGTGTCTGTGGCTGAAGGTCCTGTAGATCAGAACCCCGATCCCGCTGACGATGGCGGTGACAATGACGAAGATGACGGCCATTCGGTAGTCCTTGGTCCCCACCGCGTCGCCGCTCAACGTGGACAGGATCACCGAGGGGAACCGCGCCGCCGTGGTCAGGGCGACGTAGAGGGGGATGCTCATGTCGGTAAGCCCGATGGCGTAGGTGAAGAGATCCTTGGGGGTGCCCGGGATCACAAAGAGCAGGAAGGTCAGCAGGTTGCGCTTGGGCGGGTCGTTGATGATGGGGAGGGCGTCGATCTTCTCCTTGGGGTAAAAGGCGTAGACCAGCCGTGTTCCGAATCGGCGGACCAGCAGAATGGTGGCGCAGCTGCCCAGCACGATGCCCGAGAGGCAGAGGAGGGAGCCGATCCAGCTTCCGAAAACGTACCCCGCGGCGATCTCCACGAACTCTCCCGGGATGAGGGCTACCATGACCTGTACCGCTGAGATCAGCACCAGGACCGCCGCGCCGAGGAGGTAATGCTCGCCGATGCGATCCCGCAGAAGGGCGGGCTCCAGAATGTAATCCCGAAAGAGGTAGACGCCTGCCGCGGTCAGAGCCAGAAGCAGAACCGAGACGCCTCCCAGGATCAGGGAAGCGCGGGAACGCTTCATAGGCGCACGCGCCGGCGGCGAGGGGGACTTGGGGGAGGAAGACTTCATGTACGGCGGCTCCTTTCGGCAGGACTGAAACGGCTGGGGTCAGCTCTCGTATTGGGGAACGTCCTCAAACGCGGGGACGGTGGCGGGGAGGGTCACGGTGAAGGAGCTGCCCGCGCCCACCTCACTCTTGACCGCGACGGTTCCGCGGACAAGATACAGGATGCGGCTGACAATGGTCAGTCCGATGCCGTTTCCCGCTCCCGTGTGGGAGGTATCACCCTGGTAGAATTTCTCAAAAATGTGCTTCTGTGTGGCCTTGTCCATGCCGCAGCCCGTGTCCGCTACCGTGACCACCACCGAATCCCCCTCCTGTCGCAGGGAGCAGGTAACGGTCCCCCCTGCGGGGGTGAATTTCACGGCGTTGCTGATGAGATTGACCCAGACGTGGGAAAGCATATCCTCGTTGGAGCAGTATTTGACCGCATCCAGATCGATATTCAGCTCGATGGACTTGGCGCTCCACTCCTTTTCCAGAAGCAGGATACAGGTGCGGAGCTGCTCGTCCAGCCAGAATTCGGTGCGGTCGGTGACGATGGCCTGGTTCTCCAGCTTGGAGAGGAGCAGGATGTTGGTGGCCATCTTAGCCAGGCGGTCGGACTCCACGGCGATGATGCGGATATACTCCCGCTCCTCCTCGGGCGTCAGTCCCCCCGCGCGGAGCTGGTGGGCAAAGCCGCGGATGGAAACGATGGGGGTCTTGAACTCATGGGAGAAGTTGTTGATGAAATCGTTACGGAACATCTCGATGCTATCCAGCTCTCGGGCCATGTGATTGAAGGAGCGCTGGAGAATACCGAAATCGGATTTCTCGTCGAAGGTCTCCTGGATATGTACCTTGAAATCCCCTCGGGCGATGCGATCGGTGGCGTTGATCATCTCGTTCAGCGGGGACAGGATCCACTTGGTGAAGATAGCGGCAGCCACGGTACCGATGATGGTACAGGCGATCAGAGTAGAGGCGCTGGAAGCCACCGTGTCAAAGTTCTTGAGGGCGGGAAAGACGATGTGGAGAACGGCGTAGACACCTACCGTGAAGACGGAGGTCAGGAACATGAGAAAGAAGATGACGATGGTCAGCTCCACGCGGAAGGACTTGATCTTCAAAAGCCCGCGGAGTCCGCGCCGACGGGGATCTTGACTTGTGCCGGAGGGCTTCTTCATTTCAGGTATACCGCCTTATAGCCGAGGCCTCGCACCGTGATGATCTCGAAATCGGGATTATCGCGGAAGCGGTCACGGACGCGGCTGATGTGAACGTCTACGGTGCGCTCATCGGACTCGGAATCCATGTCCCAGATCTCGTCCATGAGCTGGCGGCGTGTGAAGATCTTGTTGGGGTAAGACAAAAGCTTGAAGAGAAGCAGAAACTCCTTCTGGGGGAGCTCCATACCGCCGGGGGCGCCCACGGGCTCGCCATCGGTACGGACGGTGAGAGAATCGTAGTAGAGGACGGTGGAGCCAACGGTGAGCCGCCGCTCGCTGACGATGCGGGAGCGGCGCAGAAGAGCGGCGATGCGCAGGATCATCTCCTCCTCGTCCACGGGCTTGGTCATGTAGTCGTCGGTGCCGATGAGGAAGCCCTTGTGCTTGTCCGCGGGAGCCTCCTTGGCCGTGACCATGAGAATGGGCAGGGTGTTGCCTCCCTCGCGGAGAATGCGGGTGAACTCATACCCGTCCATCCTGGGCATCATGATGTCCAGAATGACCAGGTCCACGTGCTTCTTGTCCATTTGCTCCAGGGCGTCTACCCCGTCGGCGGCGGGAATGGCGTCGTACCCATACCGCTCCAGCACGGCGCACATGAGCCGTCTTGTGTTGTAATCGTCCTCAACGACCAAAATATTGAACATAGTCAGATCCATCCTTTCCCGTTTTTGGGGACGTAGGCCGTCCCTTGGATTATGCAGATGCGGGAGGGCCCATTCGTGAAAAAGCCCACAGGGTAGCAGGAGCCCCCATCCCGTTTGTAAACTTTGTTACGAAATGATTATACACAACGATTGCAAACTCAATATGAATCAACCGTAACATTGTTTGGACGAATCAACCGTAACATTATTTGGAAACCTTGACAGAGGCAAGAATTTGTTGTATAATAGTAGGAAAAAACACCCTCGGCCTCCTCTCCGGCAGGAGAGAGTCCGCCTACGAAAAGGAGTCCCTCATGCAGTTCAGTTCCAAAGCCCTCAAGCCCCGGCTGAAGGCCGCCATGAATCGGGAGCGCGGCATCTGCCGTGTTATCGCCGCCTGGTGTCTCTACGCCATGATCATCCTCCTCAAAAACGAGGGGAGCTTCTTTGACCTTTCCTTTGCCCAAGGGGAAAGCACCGCCGCCATGGCCCTTCTGATCCTCCTGTTCTTCGCCGCCCTCACCGCTGTGGCGGTCCTGCTCCCCGGTTATGAGACCGACTCCTGGTTCTTGCTTCTGGGTGCCACCGCCTGCGTCATCCGCTGGCTCAGCACCTTTGAGAACGACATCAGCTACCGGGTCACCGTCGGGAAGAATACCATGACCATGAACTCGGATAATACCCTGTTCTTGCTGGCGGTCATCTTCGCTTACAGCCTCTTCCTGTTCTACTTCCTCCAGAAGAACGACCTCCTCATCGACCGTCTGCGGATCCATTCCAAGGTCGCCATGGGAATCGCCGTTGCGCTGGGACTTTTGGGCGGCACCGTGATCGCCGTGACCACCTGTATGCGCTACTTGACCTTCACCTCCCCCAATTTCGACTTCGGCCTTTTCGTCAATATGTTCCACAACATGAAGGAGACAGGCCTCCCCCTCGTCTCCTCCGAGCGCGACGTCCTCTTGTCCCACTTCGTGGTGCATTTGTCCCCCATCTACTACCTGCTGCTCCCGGTCTACGCCCTGTTCCCCTCTCCCATGACCCTGCAGATCAGCCAGGCGGTGCTGGTGACCTCGGGCATCCTTCCCGCCATTCTCCTGGCCCGCCACTTCAAGCTCTCGGAGCGCGCCCAGCTTCTGGTAGCCGTGATCTACGCCTTCTATCCTGCCACCTCCATGGGCTGCTTCTACGATTTTCACGAGAACTGCTTCCTCCTCCCCCTTCTGCTCTGGGTCTTCTGCTTTTTTGAGCGGGAACAGTACCTGCCCATGTACGTTTTCGCCGCCCTGACCCTCATGGTCAAGGAGGACGCCGCGGTCTATATTCTCTTCTTTGCCCTGTTCATCATTTTCGCCCGTAAGAAGTATCTCCACGGTACGGTCCTGGCCCTGGGTGCCGCCGCCTATTTCCTGATCGCCCTGGCCATTCTGGAGGGCTCCGCCGCCTACTGGGCGGATTACTACGCCTCGGATACCCCCCGCCCCTCCATCGCGGGCCCCATGATCAACCGCTTCGATAACCTCATCTACGATAAGGACAAGGGCCTTCTGGGCGCCATCATGACCGCCCTCAAGAACCCCGGTTACCTTCTGACCCAGTTCTTCTCCACCCAAAACGCCTACCTGGACTCCTGGTTCATCGAGCGGAGCCCCTGGGCGAAGGTGGTCTACCTCATCCATATGCTCCTCCCCGCGGGCATGATCCCCTTCTGCACCAAAAAGCAGTCCCGTTGGCTGCTCCTGGCCCCTATCCTCCTCAACGTACTGACCACCTACAAGTATCAGTACAGCATCTATTTCCAGTACCACTTCGCCATTTCCGCCTTTATCCTCTACGCCATGATCCTGAATCTCCCCGACATAGCTCCCGTCAACCGCCGCAAGCTGCTGGCCTTTGGTGCCGCCGCCTGCTGCTGTATGTATATCTTCCTGGTGGTGCCCAAGGCGAACCAGTACACCACGCTCTGGAAGGATAACAAGGACACCTACCGCGGCATTGAGGCCATGCTGGATACCCTCCCCGAGGATGCATCGGTCTGCGTGCCCAGCAGCTACCTCGCCCATTGTGCCGACCGCCGCGAGGTCTACGACCATTCCTATCACGTCCTGAGCGGAGATCGGAATCAGCTCAAGGATCACGACGTGGACTACGCCGTCATCCGCAATACCGCCGACGCCAAGTATCGGGCTGCCTTCGAGGAGAAGGGCTACACCGTCTGGGCGGAATTTGACGGACACGTCATCCTCAAAAGCCCCCACGTGACCGATTGATCCTCCGCGAATTCTAAAAGGAGCACTCCATGACACTCAAGATGACACGGCTGATCGCTACCGCCCTGGCTATCCTGACCCTGGCCGCCTGCGCGCCGGCTCCCTCCGAGCCCCCTGCCGATACCGCCGACTCTTCCGCAGGGGATACCGTAATGCCCCCCCCCACCCCCCCCCCCCCCCGCGCGCCCGCGCCCCCCCCCCCCCCCCCCCCCCCCCCCCCCCCCCCCCCCC
>JAZNJA010000095.1:0-1670 GCA_045577755.1 Eubacteriales bacterium | reverse complement strand
TGTCATCAAGGCGGTGGAGTTTGCCCGCCGCGCGGGAGCCGACGTGATCGCCCTCACCGACAGCCCCGAATCCCCCATAGCCGCCTCCGCCCAGCAGGTGCTCATCGCCCAGAGCGATATGGCCTCCTACGTGGACTCCCTGGTGGCCCCCCTGTCCCTGCTCAACGCCATCATCGTGGCGGTCTCCCGCACCAACGAGGAGGCTGTCCGAGAGAGACTGCAGAAGCTGGAGCATATCTGGGACGAGTACGACGTGTACGATAAGAACCAAGGATGAATACTATGTCCGATAAAAGAACCATCATGCGACGTGTCGCGATCATAGGCGGAGGTGCCGCAGGCCTCATGGCCGCCGCCTACGCCGCCGAGATCGCCGACCCCGATACCGACGAGATCCTGCTCATCGAGCAGAACGACCGCATGGGCAAGAAGCTCCGCATCACGGGCAAGGGGCGGTGCAACCTCACCAACGACTGCGACCGCGACGAGTTCCTCTCCAACGTCCCCACCAACCCCCGATTCCTCTACGCCGCCCTGGCGGGCTTTGATACCAAGGATACCCAAGACTACTTCGAGTCTCTGGGGGTTCCCCTCAAGGTGGAGCGGGGCAAGCGGGTGTTCCCCGTGTCCGACAAGGCTGGGGACGTCGTGGAGGCTCTGGTCCGCCGCCTCCGCGAGCTGGGGGTCAAGACCTTACAGGGCCGCGTGACCTCGGTCCATACCGAGGAGGTGGACGGAAAGCCCACCGTCACCTCGGTCCGCGTGGGCGGGAAGGACATCCCCGTGTCTGCCGCCATCCTCTGTACGGGCGGCTGCTCCTACCCCGTGACCGGCTCCGACGGAAACGGCTACAGGCTGGCCGAGTCGTTGGGTCACACCATCGTCACCCCCAAGGCCTCCCTGGTCCCCCTGGTCTGCGAGGGCAAGCTCTGCGGACGCATGATGGGTCTGTCCCTCCGCAACGTCAGCCTGAAGGTAGTGGACACCGCCAAGAATAAGTGCATTTACGAGGACTTCGGGGAAATGCTCTTCACCCACTACGGCGTGACGGGCCCCCTGATCCTCTCGGCCTCCGCCCACATCCCCGACGTGGAATCGGGAAAGTACGAGCTGCACGTCAACCTCAAGCCCGCCCTGGACGACGCCGCCCTGGACGCCCGCATCCTCTCGGACTTCAAGAAGTACGCCAACAAGGACTTCATCAACGCCCTGTCCGACCTCCTCCCCGTCAAGGCCATCGAGCCCGTGGTGGAGCTGACCGGCATTGACCCCCGTGTGAAGGTCAACGCCATCACCAAGGAGCAGAGACGCGCGCTGGTGACCGTCCTCCACGATATCACCCTCCGTCCCATCCGCACCCGCCCCATCGCCGAGGCCATCGTCACCAAGGGCGGCATCAAGGTCAGCGAGGTGGACCCCAAGACCATGGAGTCCAAGCTGGCCCGCGGCTTCTACCTCGCGGGGGAGGTGCTGGACGTGGACGCGTATACGGGCGGGTTTAATCTGCAGATCGCTTTTTCCACCGCGAGGCTGGCGGCGCAATCGGCCGTCTGGGGTGTGTAAGAGTTTGGTAAAAAATGAAAGAATTGGGGTTTATCGAACTGTTTGACGGAACAGATCAGTATGTTTTGGGGTGACCCTCATCCACCGCTATCGCGGTCCCCCTTCCC
>JAZNJA010000094.1:0-13815 GCA_045577755.1 Eubacteriales bacterium | reverse complement strand
ATCTTGGGATCCTCTTTTTGTCGTACTCATTTTGGCCTCTTTTGGAGGCTTTTTCTTTTGTTGGGGCTTATAAGTGTTGGCTTACATAGAAAAGGGCTGAGCCATTCGCTTTCTGAAAAGCTTTTGACTCAGCCCCTTTTTCAGTGAAATTCGTTCCTTACGGAACGAGTGAAATACGCTGGCGCGTGTAAAATTGCCTGCGGCAGTGAAATACGCCTGCGGCGTGTGGGGGAACGAATTTCATTTCACATCTTGCTGAACCAAGTGAAGCAGGATATTTCACAATTTCCGAAGGAAATAATTTCACATTCGCCGTCAGGCGAATATTTCACTTCGTCCTCCTTGACACCTCGTCGACTTTGTGCTATACTGGATCCGAAAAGGCGGTGTTACTATATTCAAAAAATCTTTCCGTTTTGATGACGGGTTCGTGTCTTTCGTATGTGACGGAGAGGAGCATCGTCTCAGTGCGAGAAACGTACATGGAATAGATGGGATATATGAAGGATTTGTTGTATACGCGACAAGATCTCAAGTGGTCGTGGATTATGCCATAACAAAAAGAAAATAAGCCAATATACATATCACGCAAACACCAAATGACAGAAAGGCGGTGACCCTCCCCCCATGGAAATATACACCTTCAAATTCGGCATATTCCTCAACACCATATACGCCCTGATGGCCGTCGGCATGACCGCCGTCACCGCTTTTGCGATCCGCTCCGCCATCCGACAAGCCAAAAACGGACCCAAGATTCAGGTAAAGCGCGTCCTTGCTTTCACACCGTTCATCTTGATCCCGCTGGTATTCTCACTACTCTTCGGCGCCCTATTTGCGAAATACACGGCATTCGACTATAACATGAGCCGCGGTAACGCCTCGTTTCTGGAAGGTGACGTCATCCTCGTCTCCTGCGAGGAAGAATACTACCGCGGGGAGCCTTCGGGCTATACCGTCGTGATCGAAGTGGACGGGCAAAGAATTTCACCGTCCAACACCCTTCCCAAAGAGGTCGTGGACGCCTTTGAAAGCAATCAGACCCTCGTTATACAGTACGGCGAGATCCAAAACGACGGCACGTATATTTGGAGTATCCGAGTATCAGAATAAAACCCGAAAGCCCCCGCTTTCGGGTTTTTCTATTCGGACCGTGGCCCGCAATATATAAGGATGGGAACCCGCCGCGAAACAGACGGAAAATCCCCGATCCGCGCGCTCGGACAGGCGGATCGGTCAACTCCGTGAAAGGGGACCGAAAAAATATTTTCTGCAACCTTTTCGCCCCCGCCTTGCATTCCGCCCTTTGCCCGCCCCCAAAAACTGCCCTTGAAAAAACGGTTTTCGGGGGAGGGAAGTTCACAAATCCGCGGATTTATGAAAGTTATATAAAAATTAATAGAAAAAAACAGTTGACAAGCGAGACTGTTTGTGCTATAATCTGTATATCCATATATTTGCGGACTCTTTTCGTGCGCCTTTATGCAGGTTCTGGCGTGACGGCTTTCGGAGAGCGGTGCGCGGATATTGAGAAAAAGATTTCAAAATTCATAATTGGAGGAAAACATTATGAACAAGAAGCTCACATCCATGCTGGCTCTTGCTATGGCCCTGCTCATGGTAGTAAGCGTGTTCGCTGCTTGTCAGCCCAAGGAGCCCCCTGTGACTCCTGCGACCTTCAAGCAGGCTGAGTACAACACGACCACCGCAACCATGCCCAGCAACTGGAACGAGTTCACCTACGCCGACAACAATGATACTCAGATCATGAGCTACATTGGTTCTTCTTTCTTCGAGTACGACTACAAGTTCGCCGAGGACAAGAAGTACAACGCTGACGGCTCCATCAACAAGGAGGGCATCGTTGCCGGTGCCTACACCACCAACTACTCCGCCGCTACCAAGCTGGAGGACGTCACCAAGACTGTTGACGCAAAGTGGGGCTACACCGACGCTCAGAAGGCCGAGGGTGGCTACGCCTGGAAGATCACCCTTCGTGACGATCTGAAGTGGGATGACGGTACCGCCATCACCGCCGCTGACTTCGAGTGGTCCATGAAGCAGCTGCTGGATCCCGCCTTCATGAACTTCCGCGCCAACACCTACTACGACACCCTGATGATCAAGAACTCCAAGGTATACTTCTTCCAGAACCAGGAGGGTACCTACGAGACCATCGGTAGCCAGGGCTTCGCTTCTCTGCAGGCCGCTATCGACTCCGGTAAGGCTGTCTACGCCAACGCATGGGCTATGTGGGGCGCTGAGGGCTACAAGGACGCTGAGGGCAACGAGTGCCCTGAGTGGATCGACATCACCGACGAGACCGTCTACAACAACGAGGCCGGCGACGACCCCGTTTCCGGTAAGTTCCTGTACGAGAACTACGGCGCATACCTCGAGCCCGGCACCGGCTACGACGCCGCTGTGTACGTGATCAACGAGAACCGCGACGTGGCTTGGGATTCCGTCGGTATCTACGCCGTCGAGGGTGAGAACGCCATCGTTCTCTGCCTGGACAAGGCTTACTCCTTCCTGAAGGAAGACGGCAGCCTCTCCGTTTGGGCTCCCTACTACTTCTCCAGCCTGCCCGTGGTTCACAAGGAGAAGTACGAGGCCTGCAAGATCGCTCCCTCTGACGGTGCGACCCTCTGGTCCTCCAACTACAACTCCTCTCTCGAGACCACCGCTAGCTGGGGTCCCTACAAGCTCGTTGAGTTTGAGGCAGGCTCTCACTACAAGCTGGTCAAGAACGAGAACTGGTACGGTTGGAACCTGGAGCAGTACAAGAACCAGTACAACATCACCGCTATCAACTGCCGTAAGGTCGAGGAGTTCTCCACTCGTTGGATGGGCTTCCTGAACGGTGACTACGACGACGCTACTCTCCAGACCGAGAACGTGGCCGATTACCTCGATTCCAAGTACGTTTACTTCACCTCTACCTCCACCGGTACCTTCGGCATGCAGCTGTACTCCAACCTGTCTGTCCTGAAGGAGAGCGAGAACAACAACGGTATCCTGGCTATCCAGGAGTTCCGTCACGCCTTCAACCTGGCTCTGAACAGAAGCGACATCGTTGAGAAGATCTGGCCCGGCTCTGCCGTTCCTTGCTTCGGTCTCCTGAACGTTGCTTACTACTATGACATCGAGAACTCCCCCGAGCTGGCCGACGGCGGTCAGTACCGTAACGCCCTCATCGCTAAGGAGGGTATCCTCCGCGCCTACGGCTTCACCCAGGATGCTGACGGTAAGTGGTCCGGCGGCGACCTCGCAGGTCTGTCCACCGAGGACGCTTACGACGCCCTGACCGGTTACAACCCCACCCTGGCCAAGGAGAAGATGCAGGCCGCTATCGACAAGCTGCTCGCTAACCCCGAGGAGTACGGCTACGACGCTACCAAGGACATCACCCTGGTCTACGGTGCTTCCACCGATACCGACAAGCAGAGATTCCGCGCAAGCTACCTCCAGGAGGTCCTGGACGGTCTGACCAAGGGCACCGCTCTTGAGGGCAAGATCAAGGTCGTCTTCGACGCTTCCGCAGGCGCTCAGTGGGCTGAGGCATTCCGTTCCGGCGCAACCCAGATCGGCTTCGGCTACGGCTTCTCCGGTAACGCCTTCAATCCCTTCGACATCATCGGCGCTTTCGTTAACCCCGACGACAGCCTGAACTACCACATGTACTGGGATACCACCTCTATCCCCATGACCCTGACCATGCCCGCTGGCGACTACGCTGGTGCCGGTGAGACCATCACCATGAGCATCCAGAACTGGTACTTCTGCCTGAACGGCCTGGCTGAGACCGAGAAGCAGGCTAAGACCTACAACTGGGGCGAAGGCTTTGCTCCTGTTGAGGCAAGACTGATGATCCTCTCCGCTCTGGAGGAGGTCACCATCAAGGAGTCTCGCTCCGTCATGCTGATCGCTGATGGCGGCGGATCCTTCCTCGGCGCTAAGTTCTCCTACTTCTCCGAGGACGAGCACACCTTCATGGGCTTCGGCGGTCTCCGTTACATGGAGGTCAACTATACCGATGAGGAGTGGAAGGCATTCGTTGCTCAGAACAACAACGACCTGTCCTCTGAGTACAAGAAGTCTGAGTAATTTCCCACAAGGATCTTACTGAGATCGATCATTAACGCAAACGGCGGTGAGCCATTGTGCTCACCGCTGATTTGCTCATTATGCGTATTTTTCAAAAGACCCATGATCCGCGAAAAAACGCGGATCCCGGCATTCCGAATCCTTAAAACAGGCAGGAAACCCCAAGGGAAGCCTGCCGATCGCACAAACCAGTACGAGAGCAATCTGACGACAGAAAACCGAAATGATCGCTCAAGGACCAATTGAGTGATCGACTTGCGCGACCTTCGCGTAAAGAAAGGGCCTTTTATCCGGGCTGATTCTGAAGGCCCTGCAGCTTTGAATTGGAAAACAACAAAACAGAGGAGAAAAACCTATGTATATGTTTAAATATGTGACCAAGCGCCTGGGCTTGATGCTGTTCACATTCCTCATCATTTTCACGATGTGCTTTGTGCTGATCAAGCTTCTGCCCATCCCGACCAACGTGCTGCCCGGTCAGGATCCCGAGATCGTCATGAAGACCCTGGAGGGACGCGGCTGGATCACCAACATCCGAGAGGGTGAGAACGGTGTTTGGGAGTACGAACGCGTGCCGATCCTGATCCAGTACGGTACCTATCTCAAGCGCATCATCACCCAGGGTGACTTCGGTCTCGTCACCACCTACGGCGAGTACCTCAACATGAACATCTGGCAGGTTTTCGTGGACCATCTGCCCCCCACCATCCTCATCAACATCTACTCCACCCTGATCGGCGTGCCGATCGGTCTGGGTCTGGGTATTCTGGCCGCGCTGAAGAAGAACAAGTGGCAGGACCAGGTCATCAACATCTTTATCATCCTGCTGATCTCGGTCCCCTCCATCGTGCTGGCTCTGATGCTCCAGTACGTGTTCTGCTTCAAGCTGGGCTGGTTCCCGCTGACCATGTCCACGAGCAACGAATACTTCACTTGGGAAGTGTTCCGTTCCATGCTCCCCGCCGTCTTCGCCCTGTGTCTGGGCTCTATTGCGGGCTACGCGCGCTATACACGCGCCGAGCTGTCTGAGGTGCTGACGGGTGAGTTCATGCTGCTGGCCAGAACCAAGGGTCTGACCAAGAGACAGGCCATCTACCGCCACGCCATGCGTAACTCCATGGTCGTCATCTTCCCCTCGATCCTCAGTGAGTTCGTATCGGTTCTGTCGGGATCCCTGATCATCGAGAAAATGTTCGGCGTCAACGGTGTGGGAGGTCTGTATCTGAACTCCATCACCTTCCAGGACTACGACTTCTTTATGCTGCTGTCGGGCTTCTATACCCTGGTCAGCCTGACCGCCGGTATCGTCATCGATATCAGCTACGGTTTCATTGATCCTAGAATCAGAATGGGGGCTAAGTAATCATGGATAACTATAATGTGAATAACATCCCCGCTGAAAAATTCCGATTTGCCCAAAAGAGCGACCTGCTCCATGACAGCAAGTTCGAGACCAAGCCCGTGACCTACTTCCAGGGCGCGTTCCGCCGCTTCAGCAAGAACAAGGGCGCCGTCGTTGGCGGTATCGTCATCTCTATCCTGATCCTGTTCGCCATCATCGCCCCCTTCTTTACCCCCTTCAAGCCCGCCTACTTCGATATGGTCTACGCCTACGTGACCCCCAAGAACAACCTGTTCGTCAATGCGGGCATCGATTTCTGGGACGGTTGCCGTGTCAAGGATACCAACTATATCGGCTACCTGAAGGATATGGCCCTCGCCGCCGAAACGGGCCGTGAGATCATCAAGGACGGTGAGTATACCGTCAGCCCCGACGGCTCCAACTATACCTACCGCTACGACACCTACTACGGTGTGGGCTTCGGTAAGTACAAGATCATCTCTCCCGCCGAGTTCGAGGCCATCCAGGAGTACCAGAACAGAACGGGGAAGCAGGTGCTCTACCCCGTGGTCAAGTTCGCCGACAGACCTACCCTGGAGAAGAACAAGTATGACGCGAACATCTACTACAAGGTAGAGAACCCCTCTGTCTCCACCCTCCGCCCCAAGCTGGACGCGGAAGGCAACATCATCCCCAACTACTGGAAGTACGACGTCACCGAGGAGAACAACCTGATCCCCGAGTACAATTCCCTGCGAATTGAGGGCGAGGACGGTATCCGCGAGGACGGCAAGCAGTACTACTACGCTTATGGCCGTAAGGTCGACGGCGGTATCGAGGTCAGAGCCGAGTACTACGAGTACTATATCTACCAGCATACCGAGGTCAAGAAGGACGGCATCGACGAGCCTCACTTCCTCTTCGGTACCACCCAGACCGGTAAGGATATCTTTGCTTGCCTTGCCTACGGCGCGAGATTCTCCTTCATTTTCGCGTCCGTGGTCGCTGTGGTGAACTTCATCGTCGGTGTGATCTGGGGCTCCATCTCGGGTTACTTCGGCGGTAAGGTGGATCTCTTCATGGAGCGATTCTCCGAGATCCTGGGCTCCGTGCCGACCATCATCGTCATCACCCTATTGAAATACCACATGGGATCAACCAGCCAGGTCATCGTCCTGTTCATCGCGTTCTTCGCCACAGGATGGATCGGCATGGCGGGCAGAACCCGTATGCAGTTCTACCGCTTCAAGAACCAGGAGTACGTCCTGGCCGCCAGAACCCTGGGCGCCAGCGACGCGAGAATCATGTTCAAGCACATCTTCCCCAACGGTCTCGGCACCATCGTGACCAGCGTAGCCCTCGTCATCCCCTCCATGATCTATTCGGAGACCAGCTTTACCTACTTGGGTATCATCAACCTGGAAGCCGGTAATACCACCAGCGTAGGTACCTTGATCGCCGCGGGACAGCAGTCCATCATGGCCAACGCCGGATACGTGGCGCTCTTCCCCTGTATGTTCCTGGTTCTGTTGATGCTCAGCTTCAACCTGTTCGGTAACGGACTGCGCGACGCCTTCAACCCGTCGCTGAGAGGATCGGAGGATTAAGTATGAATAAAGAAGTCAAATTATCAGTCAATAATCTGAGGATCTCCTTCCGTACGGATGCCGGTAAGGTGCAGGCGGTGCGCGACATCTCCTTCGACCTCTACAAGGGCGAGACGCTGGCCATCGTGGGCGAGTCGGGCTCGGGTAAGTCGGTCACCTCCAAGGCCATCATGGGTATCTCCGCCGTCAACTCCATCCACGAGGGCGGTGAGATCCTCTACGACGGACAGGACCTGGTCCGCATCCCCGAGGAGGAGATGCACAAGCTCCGCGGCGATAAGATCGCCATGATCTTCCAGGATCCTCTGTCCTCCCTGAACCCCATCATGCGTATCGGTAAGCAGATCACCGAGGCCATGCTCCTGAAGAATAAGGCCAACCGCAAGGAGGGCCGTGAGACCTTCAACAATATGCTGGCTACCCTGTCCGGCAGAATGAAGCTCGCTCTGTCCGAGCGCGCCGTGACCGGTGTTTCCATGGGGGATGTTGAGAAGTACATCAAGACCTTTGATGACTTCAACATTCAGTCCACTAAGCTGGAAAACAGCTACAACGATGCCCGTACCGCTGCCGAGGAAATGATCGCGGCCATCGAGGATCTCCTCTTCATGACCGAGAAGAACCAGAAGGTGGACGTGGTCTCGACCCTGAAGCTGATCTCTCGCAGACTGGGTGAGATCAACGACAAGTACTTCGTTTCCACAAACGCGGAGGTCCTCAAGGCTCATGCCGCCGCCCTGGAGAAGGCTAAGAAAGCCGAGAAGAAGAAGGTCAAGGTTTCGGATTCCGTGAAGAAGATCGTTGGGACCGGCGCTTCCAAGAAGCAGGCATCCCCCGAGACCGTGACTGTTCTGGAGGCACTCAAGGAGACCGCCCGGGATATGCTGGATCAGCCCCGCTACAACTTCTTCCGCATCGGCTACTACGTCTACAAGCACCCCGAGACCGATCTGAGCAAGATGTCTGCCGACGAGGCCAACGAAATGGCTGTCCAGTTCCTGAAGAAGGACTTCCTGGACTCCTTCATAGCCCTGGAGAAGGTCGCGGTGCAGTACTCCTTCGACAAGACTCTGGAGAACAAGAAGTACGCCATCAAGGAGCTGCAGAAGGCCATCGCCTTCTTCAAGGCAGGCGGCTTCACCGAGCAGAGCGCCGAGGCTCTTTGCAAGAGCGTGACCAAGTGCGTCCTCGCCGCCATCGATCCCCTGGCCGTGGTCAAGGATAACGTGGCGTATACCTTCGGCGGCGCGTTTGAGAGAGAAGTGGACAAGTACTTCTTCTATATCAAGAACAACCCCAAGGAGGAGGCCCGCTTCGAACGCCAGACCGCCAAGCGAGAGGCTCTGCTGGCCAAGGGTAAGAAGGTCGACTGGAAGGTCATTCCCAAGTCGGTCATCGAGCCTGAGGTGCAGATCGAGTCCATCGTCTCTGTCCTGAACCGCGTGCTGGTCCGATTCGAGGCTGACGTGGCGAATGCTGACAGCTTCGATGCCGATAAGCGCTGTGTCGAGATCATCGACTACCTCAAGGAGAAGGCCTCTCAGGTGGTCTATACCCTCACCCCCCGGATCGCCAAGGAAAAGGCCATCAAGCTTATGGAAGAGGTGGGAATACCCGAGGCGAGAATGCGCTACAGACAGTACCCCTTCGAGTTCTCGGGCGGTATGCGTCAGCGTATCGTCATCGCCATCGCTCTTTCGGCCAACCCCGATATCCTGATCTGTGACGAGCCTACCACCGCTCTGGACGTGACCATTCAGGCTCAGATCCTGGAGCTCATCAACAAGCTGAAGAGAGAGCACAACCTGTCCATCATCTTCATCACCCACGACCTGGGCGTCGTGGCCAACATGGCGGACAGAATCGCCGTTATGTACGCGGGTAAGATCGTGGAGTACGGCACGGCTGAGGAGGTCTTCTACGATCCTCGGCATCCCTACACCTGGGCCCTGCTCTCCTCCATGCCCGATCTGGACACCAACGAGAAGCTGGACGCCATCCCCGGCACCCCCCCGAATATGATCTATCCCCCCGTGGGAGACGCCTTCGCCGAGAGAAACAAGTACGCCATGGAGATCGACTTCGAGATGCAGCCTCCCATGTATGAGGTCTCGCCCACTCACTATGCCGCTACCTGGCTGCTCCATCCCAACGCGCCCAAGGTGGAGATCCCCAAGATCATTACCGAGCGTATCAAGCGCATGAAAGAAAGAGGAGGCAACCATGGAGAATAATCGCGAAGTATTGTTGAAAGTGGAGCACCTCTGCCAGTATTTCCGCCTGGGACGCAAGGACCTGAAGGCCGTTGACGACGTGAGCTTCGAGATCCACAAGGGTGAGACCTTCGGCCTCGTAGGCGAGTCGGGCTGCGGAAAGACCACAACCGGCCGCTCCATCATCAAACTGTATAACATCACCTCGGGTAACGTATACTTCAAGGGTCAGCGCATCGGCGCGGGTACCCGCTCCTATAAGGATGCCATCAAGCAGGCCAAGAAGGACCTCGAGGAAAAGAAAATTACCGAGGCCGAGTACAAGACCATCGTGGACAAGAACCGCGAGCTCATCCGTAACGCCAAGCTGGACAGCAAGGCTGTGGACAAGCAGTACTCCGAGTCCCTCGTCAAGGCCCTTCACGCCGAGTACGCCGAGAAGCTTGCCGCCGCCCAGGGTGATGACGAGCAGCTCAAGGCCCTCAAGAGAGAGTTCAAGAACCGCGTCCGCGTGGCCAAGAAGAGTAAGCTGATCACCCGGATCCAGATGATCTTCCAGGACCCCATCGCCTCTCTTGACCCCCGTATGACCGTCCGCGATATCATCGCCGAGGGTCTGGTGATCAACGGTATCACCGATCAGGAGTATATCAACGAAAAGGTCTACGAGATCCTGGAGACGGTCGGCCTGGTGCGTGAGCACGCGGACCGCTACCCCCACGAGTTCTCGGGCGGTCAGCGTCAGCGTATCGGTATCGCGAGAGCCGTCGTCATGCAGCCCGAAATGATCATTGCCGACGAGCCCATTTCGGCTCTGGACGTGTCCATTCAGGCTCAGGTCATTAACCTGCTCAACGACCTCAGAGAGCATCTGGGTCTGACCATTCTGTTCATCGCCCACGACCTGTCGGTGGTGAAGTACTTCTCCGACCGTATCGGCGTTATGTACTTCGGTAAGATGGTGGAGCTGGCTGACTCCGACGAGCTCTTCAAGAATCCTCTGCATCCCTATACCAGATCCCTGCTGTCGGCTATCCCCCTGCCCGATCCCGTATATGAGAAGCAGCGTGTCCGTATCGTCTACAACCCCATCGCGGAGCACGACTATTCGGTGGACGCTCCCTCCTTCCGTGAGATCGCGCCCGGACACTTCGTGCGGTGCAACGACGCGGAAGAGGCCAAGTACAGAGAGATGCTCCAGTAACAGGACGGATGGAAATTTACCGTGAAACAGGAAACCAAAGTTAAACTCATCAAATATGCCGTTTGTGTCGGCGTCGAGGCGGTGATCGCGTTTCTGGTGATCTGGTCCAAGGGCTTTTTCACCGACAGCACGGCGGTCAATCTCCAGATCCTGGCGGATGCCTTCTTCGTCGCGGGTATTCTGATGACCCTCTTCGCGGGAATGCTCTTCGTCAGCGGCGAGGGCGCCCTCATTGGTATCGGCTTCGTTCTGCGGAACGTGGTGCTGGCGTTCATCCCCATGGGAAGAGCCCGCCACGAGCTCTACGTCGATTACCGCGCCCGTAAGCTCAGCGAGGCCAAGAAGCACGACAACAGCAGTATTCTTGTGACAGGCCTTTCCTTCCTGATCATCGGAGTTATCCTCACAGCTATCTGGTACGTGACCTTCTACAACGTATGATCCCCCGGTCGGGGCAAGCGCATGACATCGTGCGGTTGCCCCGGCTTTTTTCGTTGGGGAGAGGTCGTAGGCTCCGTTTCGCATCTTTTCGAGGCCTTTTGTCCCGCAGGTATTGAAAAATATGGCGGATGGTGGTATAATAGAAAAGGAATCGGCACACAGACGGGGGGCCTGACGGATCCGCCGCCTGTAAGATCATTTGAGGAGGTGTATGATGCGCGAGGGAACGAGTGGTTTCTGGGTAACCGAAGACAATGGCAGGATCAGCATAGGGTACGAGGATTACGGCGTATCCCAATTCGGCGGCGGTAATTTTGAAATGACCTACCGCCTGGACGAGGAGAATTCCCAAAGACTTGTCGCCGAATTGCGAAAAGAATACAGGGGCACCTTGGGGGAAATGATCGAGGCCGCCTTTGGAAAAAACTTCAGAGATCCGGACTTCCGAAGCTTTTGTCGGGAGCGCGCGATCGAATATTCCTCCTTCTCGTGGACCGGCTAAACCGACACGATGAAGGCTCCCGTCTCCCATCGCGTCCCTCGCGGCTCTACAGCGTTGGGACCCGGGAGAAGGACGGGACGTGAACGTCATCCCCATTAATTTTTATCCGTAGAAAGGAAACGTAACCATGAAGCTTCGAGTAGCCGAGATCGGCATGGGCGGCATCAGCAGCGCCCACCTCCTCGCCTGGAATCGCATGGAGGACGTAGAGCTGGTAGCCATCTGCGACGTCCGCCCCGAAAGACTGGACCACTTCGACGGCTGCACCAACGCCCGCAAATACACCGACTTTGATGAGATGCTGGAGAAGGAAGAGTTCGATATCCTGGATATCACCCTCCCCACCTATCTCCACGCCGACTACGCGGTCAAGGCCCTGGAGCGGGGTATCCACGTGGTCACCGAGAAGCCCATCTCCCTGCGCCGTGAGGATGTGGCACGGGTGTACGGAGCCGCCGAGCGAAACGGCAAATTCTTCATGGTGGCTCATGTCTTGCGCTTCTGGCCCGAGTACCTTTACCTCAAGGACTGCATGGACAGCGGCCGATTCGGCAAGCTTGTCAGCGGCACCATGACCCGCATCGGCGCCATTCCCCAAAACAGCTGGGACAACTGGATGCAGGACCCCGACCGCAGCGGCATGGTCCCCTTCGATCTCCATATCCACGACTTGGACTTCCTGATCTATACCCTGGGCAAGCCCGCGGTGGAGCACGCCTTCCACGGTATGGACTACATCCATACGGTCTATCGCTTCGGGGAGATCCGTATCGCCTGCGAATCAGCCTGGTTCCACGCCCCCGTTCCCTTCCGCGCCACCTTCCGTATGCAGTTTGAGAAGGCGGTGCTGGATTTCGACGGCAGTACCCTGAAGATCTTCAAGGAGGACTGGACAACCGGCACCATGGACATGGCCAGCGGCGTGGAGGAAGGGAACTATATCCCCAAGTCCGACGGCTACTTCAACGAGCTGCGCTACTTCGCTGACTGCGTCAAGGCGGGCAAGAAGCCCGAGGTCATTCACCCCACCGAGCTGGAGGCGGTCATCGATATCATCGCCGAGGTCAACGGGGCTAAGGGGAAATAAAGACCGAGCCGATTGAACAAATCGAAAAAGCCCCTTCGCGTACCTTGATTTTGCGTTTTGAATTTTGATTTCCCGAAAGGAGACCCCACCATGCCCACCCCCAAGATCATATTCGACACCGACATCGGCTGGGACTGCGACGACGCGGGTGCCCTCGGCCTCCTCCACCGCCTCTGTGATCAGGGCGAAGCCGAGCTGCTGGCTACCATCCATTGCTACGACCACCCCTATGTGGCGGGTTGCCTGGACGCCATCAATACCTACTACGGCCGCCCCGTCCCCGTGGGCCTGAACTACGATCAGCCCCGCGATCATCCCGATACCTACGCCAAGGCCCTCTGCGAGACCTTCGGGAACCGCTACCCCGCCGCCTCTGTCGGCACTCCCGAAGGCCCCGAGGATTCCCTCGCCCTCCTGCGCAGACTCCTCTCCGAGGCCGAGGATGCAAGCGTCACCATCGTCACCGTAGGCGATCAAGCCAACCTCGCCCGCCTGGTCACCAGCGGCCCCGACGAGTTTTCCCCCCTGAACGGCATTGACCTGATCACCAAAAAGGTAGCCCGTACCGTCGTCATGGGCGGTCGCTTCTACGAGGGCTGGCCCATGGTCATCTACTCGGACAACGTCAACAACATCGGCCCCGTCACCACCGAGTGGAACATCTTCGACCACATCCCCGCCGCCCAGACCGTGGCCAAGCTCTGGCCGGGCGAGCTGGTCTACTCCTCCACCGAGATCGGTACCTACATCGTCACCATGAAGGGCTGGAAGGGGGAGACCGCTCCCCACGATCCCGTGGCCGTCTCCTACGGCATCCACAACGGCGGTATTGGACGGAGCAGCTGGGACCACACCGCCGTCCTGGAGGCGGTCCGCCCCGGTGCCTACTGGCAGTACCGCCCCTGGGGCAGAGTCTCGGTGGACGATACGGGGATCACCTCCCACCGCATAGACGGGGAAGGGAAGCAGACCTTCCTGCTCCCCAAGGTGGACTATACCGCCGTCGCGGACGTCATCGACGATATTATGGGCAGAATGGAATAAATACCGCAACGAACAGAAAGGGGGCTGAGTCATTAACTCCCCCAAAAATCAAAAAAAGCGGTTGTTCAAAACCGAAAGGGCTTGAACACCCGCTTGCTTTGTTGTATAATTTAATTGCTACAAAAACCCTACAAGAAAGCGAGGTAATTATACAACAATGAGAGAGAAAAGTCAAGTAGTTTTGCCGTTAAATTTAGGGATTTGTATTCCGGAAGATGATTTTGTATTCAAGGTAGCCGAGATCTGCGAGGGATTAGACTATACGGAG
>JAZNJA010000093.1:0-22485 GCA_045577755.1 Eubacteriales bacterium | reverse complement strand
GCCGAAAAGAGATCCTTCGACTCCGGGCTGCGCCCTCCGCTCAGGATGACAGCCCAAAAGTGGGCGAAAGACAGACCGATAAACTGCAATTTGTTGCATAGCTGAATCGTTACATGATATTGGTATTATTATACCTGATTTTCCGGCGGTTGTCAATGCGTTTGGGCAACTCGGATTTGATTTGTGGAGATTTCACAAAGATGGTGAAAAGCCCTTGCAAATACGACGGTTTTATGGTATAATATATTGGTTATCCATTCGACCCCGCGGCAAACTCCGCGGCAAACCCCGAAAGGAGTGCATATCATGAAGAATCAGTATGACGTCATCATCATCGGCGCGGGCCCCGGCGGTATCTTCACCGCCTACGAGCTGTCCCGCCTGAAAAAAGACCTCAAGATCGCCGTGTTCGAGTCCGGCAACCCCCTGGAGAAGCGCAAGTGTCCCATCGACGGCGTGAAGGTCAAGTCCTGTCTCGGCTGTAAGCCCTGCGCCATCATGAACGGCTTCGGCGGCGCCGGAGCCTTCTCGGACGGTAAGTACAACATCACCAACCACTTCGGCGGTACTCTCCACGAGTACATCGGCAAGGCCAAGGCCACCGAGCTCATGGAGTACGTGGACAAGATCAACCTGGCCTACGGCGGCGAGGGGACCCACCTCTACTCCACCGCCAACACCGGCATCAAGAAGCTCTGCGTTCAGAACGGCCTCCACCTGCTGGACGCCTCTGTCCGCCACCTCGGCACCGATATCAACTATATCGTGCTGGAGAACCTGTACAATGAGCTGAAGGAGAAGGTGGAGTTCCACTTCCGCGCTCCCGTGGAGACGGTCCGAAAGACCGAGGAGGGCTACGTTGTGGTCAGCGGCGGAACCGAGTACACCTGTGACCGCTGTGTCATCTCCGCGGGACGGAGCGGCAGTAAGTGGATGGAGAGTGTCTGCCGTGATCTGGCCATCCCCACCAAGTCCAACCGCGTGGACATCGGTGTCCGCGTGGAGCTGCCCGCCGAGGTCTTCGCCCACCTCACCGACGAGCTGTACGAGTCCAAGATCATCTACCGCACCGAGAAATTCCAGGACCTGGTCCGCACCTTCTGCATGAATCCCCACGGCGTGGTGGTCAACGAGAACACCAACGGCATCGTGACGGTCAACGGCCACAGCTACGAGGATCCCGAAAAGCACACGGGCAACACCAACTTCGCCCTGCTGGTCTCCAAGCACTTCTCCGAGCCCTTCAAGGACAGTAACGGCTATGGTGAGAGCATCGCCCGCCTGTCCAATATGCTGGGCGGCGGCGTCATGGTCCAGCGCTTCGGCGACCTCATCCGCGGCCAGCGCTCCACCCAGTCCCGCATCGACGAGGCCTTCATCGAGCCCACCTTAGGCGCCACCCCCGGCGACCTGTCCCTGGTCATGCCCAAGCGCATCCTGGACGGCATCATCGAGATGATCTACGCCCTGGACAAGATCGCCCCCGGCACCGCCAACGATGATACCCTGCTCTACGGCGTGGAGGTCAAGTTCTACAATATGGAGGTGGCCATCGACGAGAATCTCGAGACCTGCCATAAGGGCCTGTTCGTCATCGGCGACTGCTCCGGCGTGACCCATTCTCTGTCCCATGCCTCGGCCTCGGGGGTGCACGTGGCGCGGTATCTGGCGGAGATCATCTGATCCCCGCGATCCAACAAATAAACAAGCCCCGACAGATCGAAACCTGTCGGGGCTTTTCCTATGGAATAGAGACGCGGGAAGGGGATCACCCCTTCTCCAACGCCGCCCTAGTCTGCGCCATAACCAGCTTAAAGTAAATACCCCGCTGGTCAAGCAGCTCCTTATGGGTTCCGAATTCCGCCACGTGACCGTGGTCAATGACCAGGATCTTGTCGGCGTTGCGGAGGGTGGAGAGACGGTGGGCGATGGCGAAGGTGGTGCGGTTGTCGGTCATCCTGTCGATGGCGTCCTGGATGAGCTTCTCGGTCTCGGTGTCCAGGGCGGCGGTGGCCTCGTCCAGGATCAGGATGGACGGGTCGTGGATCAGGGCACGGGCGATGGCGACGCGCTGGCGCTCACCGCCCGACAGGGAGTAACCCTTTTCGCCTACGATGGTGTTGTAGCCCTCGGGAAGGCGCATGATGAAGTCGTGGGCGTTGGCGGCGCGGGCGGCGCGGATGACCTCGGCATCGGTGGCGTAGGGCTTGGCGTACTTGATGTTGTCGCGGATGGAGCCCGAGAACAGGTGGGTCTCCTGGAGCACCACGCCCATCTGGGAGCGGAGGGACTGCTGGGAGATATCCTTGACGTTGACCCCGTCGATCTCAATGACACCGTCGGTGGGGTCGTACATACGCATGATGAGGTTGATGAGGGTGGACTTGCCGCAGCCCGAATGGCCTACGATACCGATCATCTCGCCGGCCTTGACCTCCACGCTGACGTTCCGCAGAACGGGGGTGGCGGACTCGTAGCCGAAGGTGACGTTCTTGACGCTGACGTCGCCCTTGAACTTGAAATGCTCGGGCTTCTTGGCGTCGGCCACGTCGGGCTCCTCTTCGAGGATCTCCAGGATCTTACCGAAGGAGGTGGCGAAGGCGGAAATGTTACGGGGGATCAGGGTGATCTGCATCAGGGGGTTATAGATGATGGCGGCGTAGGTGTTGAACTGGTTCAGCTCACCCACCGTCATGGCTCCGTGGAAGAGCATGACGTTACCGTACCACATGATGAGGTAGGAGCCGAAGCGCAGGGCGAAGCCCAGCAGCGGGAAGACGGTATCGAAGACCTTAGCGGTGTGCTCGTTCTGATGGGCCTGCTGGTTGGTGCAGTCGGTGAACTCCTCGATGGCGGCCTCCTCGCGGCCGTAGGCCTTGACCACGCGGATACCCGAGAGGACGTCCTGAAGGGTGCGGTTGGTGCGGTTGCCCTTCATCCATTGCTTGATGTTGAGGCGGCGCATCATGTGGCGGAAGAGGTAGATGGCCCAGACCACGAAGGGGATGGGAACAAAGACGAAGGCCGACATGACGGGGCTCATGGAGAGGATCAGCACCAGACCCAGGAAGAAGGACAGGAGCTGGGCGAAGTAGGTGGGGAGCAGGTTGGTGATGAAGTTCTGCACCACCGCCACGTCGTTGTTGATACGGCCCATGAGATCGCCCGTGGACTTCTTCTGCACCGAGGACATGGAGAGGAGCTGGATCTTCTCAAAGAGCAGGGTGCGGAGGAAGCGGGTAAAGCGGTTGCCCGCCACGGCGGCGATACGGCCCTGGACCATGCTGATGACCTTGGACAGGATATCGAAGCCTACGATGGCGGCCACGATGAGGAAGAAGTGGAGGAACCAGTTTTTCTTGGCGTCGAAATTACTGTTCTGGATGTAATCATCGATGAGGGTCCTCTGAAGGATGGGCACCACGAAGGTGATGGCCATACCGATAAAGGCAGTGATCAGAGGCACCATCATCATGAGGCGCAGGCCCTTGGTCATGGCCCAGAGCTTCTTGTAGGATTCCCGCTTGCTCTGGCAGTAGGGGCAGATGTGGGTGTTGACGATGAAGGGGCGGCCGCACTTGGGGCAGTAGCGCTCGGGGGCATCGCTGACCACGGTGTTCTCGGTGTCACCGCCTGTGATGCGGTTACAGGCCTCCACGATGACCGAGTAACGGGTGAGGTTGCGCCCGCTGATGAAGCGGCAGAGCCTCGTGGTATGGCCGTTGACCTTGGCGAAGAAGGCGCCGCAGCCGTACAGGACCTCTACCGAGAAGTCAGAAAGCTCGGAGAAGTCCCAGCGAGCCTCCACCTCAGCGTCGATGACCTTGTAGATGGCCTTGTCGGTGAAGACCATACGTCCGTCTACCCGCTTATCGTGGCGGCAGTCAAAGGGCAGACAGTAAAGGATCCGCTCACCCGCGGAGGCCGCCTCAAAGGCCGCTTTATCGGCGGGGGATAGATCAAAGAGCAGTCTCATGTGAAAAGACCTCCTTACAGGTAAATCTCAACCTTCTTGTAGCTGTGCTTGTCCAGGGCGGCGGGGTTTTCGATGGTAAAGCAGTTGCCGTCGATGTCGTACATGAAGACGCGGCCGTCCTCCAGGGTGCGGATGTTGTTTCCGGGGTTATTCATGATGAACTCCACCCGCCCCGCCGTGGTGGTGACGTCCCAGTAGCAGTAGCCGAACTTTTCGCGGAAGCTGTGGATCTTTTGGATGGCGGGGGTGAAGTAGCGGTGCTCCAGCTCGTCGCGGATCATGCGGGAGACCTCCTCGGGGAAGATATCCAGGGTCTCGATCATGCCGATCTCGGCGCCGCGGCCGCCCATCTGGGAGTCGGGCTCGCGGATGGCGATGAAGGTCTCGGGGGAGGAGATGGGGAAGGCGCGGATGGGGACGATGCGCTCGAAGAACTCCACCTTCCCCGAGGGCTGGGTGACCTCCAGGGAGATCAGACCGCCGCCCGACTTGGTGAATTTTGCATTCTCGGGGGTCAGGTCAAGGGATACCCGATGCTCAAAGAGATCGGTGATGTCGCTGTCGTCCAGAACCTTTTTGGTCTCGGTTGCGTTTGCCATGATTTGGTACCTGTTCCTTTCATTGTGAAAGTATGTGGGCGAGTATGAAGTGTTTGATGTGGGCGGGGAGGTTCAAATTGGGGTTTGACGGTTAGCTCTTATCTCGCGCGAAGCGCATATCGAGTCCCGAAGGGACATATCGAATGCCGAAAGGCATATATCGAGTCCCGCAGGGACATATCGACATATAACCTTCTGTCGATATACCCCCTTCGGGGGTTCGATATGCCTTTGGCTCGATATGCCGCTCTCGCGGCTCGATATGCACCCTTCGGGTGCGAGATAAACCCCAATCTGAAGCATTCAAAGCCAACCTATTACCGCCCCTCCATGACCTTATGCAGCTGCTCGTTCTGCAAAGTCCAGAGCTTGTAGTAGATGCCCTTCTTTTCCATAAGCTCCTCGGCGGTGCCCATCTCGGCCAGCTCGCCGTTGTCGATGGCCATGAGGTAGTCGCAGTTCTTGAGGGTGGAGAGTCGGTGGGCGATGGAGATGGTGGTCTTGCCCGCGCTGACACGGTCGATGGCCTCGGAGATGAGACGCTCGGTTTCGGTGTCCATGGCGGCGGTAGCCTCGTCCAGGATCAGCAGGGAAGGATTGAGCAGCAGGGCGCGGGCGATGGAGACGCGCTGGCGCTCACCGCCCGACAGAGAGCGGGTACCGATCCCCACCATGGTATCGTAGCCCTCGGGGAGACTGACGATGAAATCGTGAGCGTTGGCGGCCTTGGCGGCGGCCACTACCTCGGCGCGGGTGGCCTCGGGGCGGGCGTAGCGGATGTTATCCATGATGGTGCCGCGGAAGATGTAGACCTCCTGGGACACGATGGCCACGTTGCGGCGCAGGGAGTTCATTTCCATCTGCTTGATGTCCACTCCGTCGATGGTGATGGTACCGCTGACGGTGTCGTACATACGAGTGATGAGGTTGGCGATGGTGGACTTTCCCGAGCCGGTGTGTCCCACCAGGCCCACGTGGTCGCCCTTCTTGATGGTGAAGGAGATGTCCTTCAGAATGGGGCGGTTGGGGTTGTAGTGGAAGTTCACGTGATCGAAGACGATCTCGCCGTCGATGGCATCCAGACGGACGGGGTCGGGAGCCTCCACCACCTCGGGGACCTGATCCAGCACCTCGAACATACGGACGGCCGAGTTGAGGGTGTCGGTCACCATATTGGTGAAGTTGGTAAAGAAGCTCAGGGGGCCGAAGATCATGCCGGTATAGCCCATGTAGACCACCAGATCACCGTAGGTCATACGCTCACCCATGACCTCAAAGCCCGCGAAGCCCCACATGGCGTGGCAGGTACCTGCCACCAGAATGGAGATAACGGGGAAGATGAACATGGATACCTTCTGGGTGCGGAGGTTGGCCTTGTACAGCTTGGAGGCGTACTCGTAGAAGCGGCTGGTCTCGCCGTCCTCCTTGGCGAAGGCTTTTACTACGCGGATGCCCGACAGGGAATCGTTCATCATGGTGTTCATGGAGGAGGAGCGACGCCACTGGTGGGAGTAGCACTTCCAGAGCTTGGGCAGGGCGAACTTCAGAATCAGTACCACGGGGATGATGGGAGCGTAGAGGATGAGGGTCAGCTTCCAGTTCATGCAGAACAGGAGTACGGTCAGCACGATGTAGGACAGGACGTGGCTGATGAAGTAGGGCACGCCGTCGATGAAGAAGCTGCGGATGCGCTCAGCGTCGTAGTTGACGCGGTTGATGAGCTTACCCGTGGGATTGGCGTTGAAGTAGGAGAGGGACAGCCTCTGCATGGCGCGGAAAATGTCGTTCTTCATGTTCCTCGTCACGCGGGTGGAGAGGTAGGCGTTGGTGCGGTTCTGGATGATGCCGATGCCCATGGAGAGCAGGGCCATACCCGTCAGCACGCCCACCCAGATGTAGACGTACTTCTCCTCATGCATAAGACCCGTCAACTGCTCTCCCGTAACCGCGTCGAAGGTAGGCTCGCTGATGACCTGGTCGAAGAGGATGCTACCGCTGACGATGGGGTTCAGAAGGGACAGGGCCGTGGTGGCCAGGAGGCAGAGAAGCACGACGAAGACCTGCTTCTTGAAGACCGTGAAGTAGCCCATAAGCCGCCCCATGACGCCCTTCTTGTTGACGCAATGCTCGCAGACGCGGTTCTTGGGGTCGCGGTACATCCGCCCGCACTTGGGGCAGGCCCGCTCAAACTGGTTGAAGATGCCGTCGTCCTCGGCAACTGTATCGCCCCGATCCAGGCGCTCCCAAAGATTCACGAAGGCCAGGAGCCTCAGCTTGACGCTGTTGGTACAGAAGCCCAGGACCACGGTGGTGCCGCCGCAGTTGTAGGCCTTCCTGGCCTCGCGGAGCTCGTCGTCGGTCATGTCACCCTGCTCGGGAGGCAGATCACCCTCGTCATGGAGGTGGACCTGGAGGCGGTTGGAGGTGGTGTAGTTGTCGATGTAGGGCTCGGTCATGCGGGCGAGGGGGAGGGTCTCCACCTCATCTCCGATCACGCGGTAGATGCTGCCATCCGCGCGGGAGTAGACCAGCCATACCTCGCCGTAGTCACCCTTCATGTCCTGATCCAATTTCAGACACATATCGGGGGTGGTGGGGTCGATGCCGTGGGCTTTCAGTACCGCGGACACCTTGTCGCTCATGATTTCAAGCGGTAAAATCGGAATCACATCCTTTCTTTACTCCGTGGGAGCCGTACGCGCGAAGGCGTACACCTGATGTTTTTTCGACGGTCTTCGGGGAAACGTTGGTTGCGGCTCGTGCCGCCTCTCGGCCCCCGGGCGGGGGCGCGGCACGGATGCGGTCTGTGAATTTCATGTGAATTATACCACATTTTTCCGAAAAAACAACCCTTTTTCAAAATTGTTTCAATTTTGTATCATCCACTAAAACATTGCATGGCGTGACCTCAATTTTGTAAGAAATTCCAAAAAAGGCCGTTTGGGAGAGAAAGGGGGAGGTAATCCGCAAAATCGGGGCAAAAAATGTTTTGATCTGATTTCCTATATAATAAAGATGAAAATCGAAAAGCCTCCATTTTGCGGCGACAATTTCCTCTTGCTTTTTTCGACAAAATCGTGTATAATTATTCTATTATCCTTCTTTTAAGGGATCCATACTCAAAAATAACCGAAAGGCAGGGAAGAACCACATGAAACTGATGGAAGATCGCATCCGCAAGGACGGTATCGTGGAGGACGGAGACGTGCTCAAGGTCGGTACCTTTCTGAACCAACAGCTGGACACCCGCTTCATCCGTAAGCTCGGCGAGGAGTTCTACCGTCTCTTCAAGGACGAGAACGTCACCAAGATCCTCACCATCGAGGCCTCGGGCATCGGCCTGGCGTGCCTCTGCGCTCTGCCCTTTGACGTCCCCGTGGTCTTCGCCAAGAAGGCCAAGAGCAACAATATGACGGGGGAGGTCTACGCTTCCTCGGTCCATTCCTTCACCCACGGCACCGACCACACCGCCGTCATCCCCAAGATCATGCTCTCCTCCGAGGACCGCATCCTCCTCATTGACGACTTCCTTGCCAGAGGCCAGGCTCTCCACGCCCTCATCGACCTCTGCGAGCAGGCGGGAGCTACCATCGTGGGCGCGGGTGTCTTCGTGGAGAAGACCTACCAGGGCGGCGGAGCCGAGATCCGCGGCCGCGGTGTGCGTGTGGAATCCCTGGCCCGTATCAAGTCCATGAGCGTTGCCGACGGTATCGAATTCTGTGATTGAGACAGGCCCCTTGAGGGCTTCCACAGTCGGGTTTTGCCGTATTATGCAAAACCGAAAAGAATTTTTGTTGGCATTGTGAACATATTGTGATTTTTGACACTTGCAAAGAAACCGCTTTCGTGCTACAATATATATTAGCATCCTCATTTTTTACCCACAAGATGTTGAGCCGTAAGGCTTCACATAGATCCCCAACAAAAAATAAGGAGAAAAGAAAATGAAGAAGTTCCTCTCTCTCGCTCTCATTGCCGCTATGCTCCTGTCCTGCGCCGTTCTGTTCGGCTCCTGCGACAAGGCCGGCTCCGACGACTTCAAGCTGGGTGTGATCTGCCTCCACGACGAGGATTCCACCTACGACCTGAACTTCATCAACGGTGTCAAGGAAGCCCAGAAGGCTCTCGGTCTCCGTGACGATCAGGTCATCATCAAGCGCAACATCCCCGAGTCCAACGCCTGCTACGAGGCCGCTCTCGACCTGGTCGACGAGGGCTGCGACGTCATCTTCGCCAACAGCTTCGGTCACGAGACCCACATTCTCGCCGCCGCCAAGGAGAAGCCCGAGGTTGAGTTCTGCCACGCCACCGGCACCATGGCTCACACCGAGAAGCTCCCCAACTTCCACAACGCCTTCGCTTCCATCTACGAGGGCCGTTACCTGGCCGGCGTTGCCGCAGGTATGAAGCTCAACGCTATGATCGAGGCCGGTGAGATCACCGCCGAGCAGGCCAAGATGGGCTACGTCGGCGCCTTCACCTACGCCGAGGTCATCTCCGGCTACACCTCCTTCTACCTGGGCGCCAAGTCTGTCTGCCCCTCCGTTACCATGGACGTTCAGTTCACCGGTAGCTGGTACGACGAGACCGCAGAGCGCAACACCGCCAACGCTCTGATCAACGGTGGCTGCGTCCTGATCTCCCAGCACGCCGACTCCATGGGTGCTCCCTCCGCTTGCGAGGACAAGGGCGTTCCCAACGTCTCCTACAACGGCTCTACTCTGGAGCACTGCCCCAACACCTTCATCGTTTCCTCCCGCATCAACTGGGCTCCCTACTTCCAGTACATCTGCGAGCAGAACATGAACGGTAAGGAGATCGCCACCGACTGGACCGGCACCATCGCTACCGGCTCCGTGGTCCTGACCGACGTCAACACCAACGTGGCTGCCCCCGGCACCGTCGAGGAGATCGCCAAGATCACCGAGGAGCTGAAGAACGGCACCCGCCACGTCTTCAACACCGCAAACTTCACCGTCGACGGCTCCGCGCTGACCACCTATCTGGCTGACGTTGACACCGACGCCGGGTTCGTCAAGGATACCGAGGCGATCGAGAACGGCGTGTTCTTCGAGTCCAAGCACCGCTCCGCTCCTTACTTCGACATTCAGATCGACGGTATCAAGCTGCTGAACACCAATTTCGGCTAATTTTCAGATTCCTTATCAGAAATAGGGCGGAGCCCCCCAGCTCCGCCTCGTTTCTGATTTTTGTGTTTTTTCGATTTCCTGCTTTCACCATGAATACAACCAATCGGAGGTGCCGTGTGAGCAAGCCCATCGCCCTGGAAATGAAGAATATTTCCAAAAGCTTCGGAAGCATCCAAGCCAACAAGAACGTCTCCCTGGAGGTCTACCACGGTGAGATCCTGGCCATTCTCGGTGAGAACGGCTGCGGTAAGACCACCCTTATGAATATGATCGCCGGCATCTACTTTCCTGATGAGGGAACCGTTCTCGTGGACGGAAAAGAGGTTGTCATCACCTCGCCCAAGGATGCTTTTGCCCATAAGATCGGTATGATCCACCAGCACTTTAAGCTGGTCGACGTCTTCACCGCAACCGAGAACATCATCCTGGGCGTTAAGGATGAGGCGGGCTACTCCCGCGCCGAGGCCGAGGCCCGCGTGAAGGAGATCACCGAGCGCTACGGGTTCCACATGGACCCCCACAAGAAGATCTACGAGATGTCGGTGTCCGAGAAGCAGACGGTGGAGATCATCAAGGTCCTCTACCGCAACGCCGATATCCTCATCCTGGACGAGCCCACCGCCGTGCTGACTCCCCAGGAGACCGAGGTGCTGTTCAACGTTCTGCGGCGTATGCGGGACGACGGCAAGTCGGTCATCATCATCACCCATAAGCTCCACGAGGTCCTGGCTCTCACCGACCGCGTGGCTGTCCTTCGCCGCGGCGAGCATATCGGTACCGTCAATACCGCCGAGGCAGACGAGAGCATGCTGACCGAAATGATGGTCGGCAAGAAGGTAACCCTGAATATCGCGCGGTCGGAGCCCAAGGATCCTTGCGACAGACTGACCGTTTCCCATATATCCTGCACCGGCTACGAGGGGGTCAAGCTCCTGGACGACGTGAGCTTCACCGCCCGCAGCGGTGAGATCCTGGGCGTCGCGGGCATCGCGGGCTCGGGTCAGCGTGAGCTTCTGGAGTCCATCGCGGGCCTCCAGCACCTCGATGGCGGTGAGATCACTTACCTCAACCCCAAGACGGGCGAGACCGTCAACCTCCGCGACAAGACCCCCCTCCAGATCCGCGATCTGGGCGTCCGTCTCTCCTTCGTGCCCGAGGACCGTCTGGGCATGGGTCTTGTGGGTAACATGGACATCGTGGACAACATGATGCTCCGCAGCTACCGCAAGGGCCACTCCATGTTCGTGGACCGCAAGAAGCCCAGAGATCTGGCCGAGGACATCGTCAAGAGCCTGGAGGTGGTCACCCCCGGCGTCACCACCCCTGTCCGCCGTCTGTCGGGCGGTAACGTTCAGAAGGTGCTGGTGGGCCGTGAGATCGCCGCCGCTCCCAAGGTGCTGATGGTGGCTTACCCCGTCCGCGGTCTGGACATCAATTCCTCCTACGCCATCTACAACCTGCTGGGCAAGCAGAAGGAGGCCGGCACCGCCATCATCTTCGTGGGTGAGGATCTGGACGTGCTCATCGAGCTTTGCGACCGCATCATGGTCATCAATTCGGGCCGCATCACGGGCATCGTGGACGGCCGCACCGCCGTCAAGGAGGAGATCGGCCTCCTCATGACGGGCAGCATCCCCACCGCCGATACTACCGCAGGAAAGGAGGACACCGCAAATGGCTAAGTCTTCTGAGAAGGGCATCACCAAGGTCCGTGAGCCTTTGTTCCATATCGTCAAGCGCCCTACCATCCCCATGTGGAAGTCCTGGATGGTCCGCGTCATCGCCATTCTGGCCGCTTTTCTGGTCTGCGGCATCATCACCTTCCTGCTGGTCAAGCGGAACCCCTTCGATATGTATATCTCCATGTTCCGCGGCTCCTTCGGCTCCAGCCGTAAGATCTGGAAGCTGGTCAAGGACGTGGCCATCCTGCTCTGCATCTCCCTGGCCGTTACTCCCGCCTTCCGCATGAAGTTCTGGAACATCGGCGCCGAGGGCCAGGTGCTGGTGGGCTGTCTGGCTACCACCGCTTGTTTGTTCTACCTGGGCGGCAAGGTACCGGATTGGTGCCTCGTCCTCCTCATGCTGGTCACCGCCCTCATCGCGGGCGCGGCCTGGGGCGTCATCCCCGCCCTGTTCAAGGCCAAGTGGAAGACCAACGAGACTCTGTTCACCCTCATGATGAACTACGTGGCCACTTACCTGGTCGCCTTCTTCCTCCTGACCTGGACTCCCGACGGCTCCAGTACCCTGGGACGAATCGAGGGCGTGGGTATGCTCCCCGTGCTCTTCGGCAACGCCTACGTGCTCATCATTCTGGTGGTGGCCATTCTGACCGTCGCCATGTACGTCTACCTCAACTACACCAAGCACGGCTACGAGATCTCGGTGGTGGGCGAGAGCGAGAACACCGCCCGCTACATCGGTATCAGCGTGCCCAAGGTCATCATCCGCACCATGCTGGTCTCGGGAGCCCTCTGCGGCCTGGCAGGCTTCCTCATCGTGGGCGGCCTGGACCGAACCATCACCACCGAGTCGGCAGGCGGTCAGGGCTTTACCGCCATCATGGTCTCCTGGCTGGCCAAGTTCGATCCCGCCGTCATGGTGCTGACCTCCTTCCTCCTGATCTTCCTGGATCAGGGCGCGGCACAGGTCGCCCAGGACTTCAACATGAGTGACGCCTTCCCCAGCATCATCACGGGCATCATTCTGTTCTTCATCATCGGATGCGAGTTTTTCATCAACTACAAGGTCGTCTTCCGCTCGGCCAAGAAGGAGGTTCAGGCATGAGCTACGTGATCGATTTCCTCATCAACGCCATTGCCCTGGGTATGACCTTCCTCTACGGCTCCACGGGTGAGATCATCACCGAGAAGGTGGGCCACCTCAACCTGGGTATCCCCGGTATCATGTGCGTGGGCGCCGCCGGCGGCTGTGCCATGGTCCAGACCCTGGTCCTGGCAGAGAACGTCCCCGGCTTTGTCATCGTGGCGCTGGGCATTCTGGCCGCTTTCATTTCGGCCGGTCTCATGGGCCTGCTCTACTGCGTCCTGACCGTCAGCTTCAAGGCCAACCAGAACGTCACGGGTCTGACCATGACCATCTTTGGCGCGGGTGTCATGCGCTTCATCATGTCGGGCTTGGGCCAGGAGAACCACGCCTACCTGAAGGCTCTGTCCACCTTCCGCCTCCCCTTCTCGGCCCTGCTTCCCGGCACCGCCTGGCAGTATCTGGGCGTCCTGGTCTACCTGGCTGTCGCCATTGCCATTGTGGCTTCGGTGGTGCTGACCAAGACCAAGGTGGGACTTCACCTCCGCGCCGTGGGCGAGAATCCCGCTACCGCCGATGCCGTGGGTATCAACGTGGACGCCTACAAGTACGGTGCTACCATCATCGGCAGCGGCATCGCGGGCCTGGGCGGTCTGTTCTACATCATGAACTACGCAGGCTCTCCCGAGGCCTATAAGTCCGTGGAGACCCTGGGCTGGCTCTCCATCGCTCTGGTCATCTTCGCGCTGTGGAGACCCCACCTGAGCATTTTTGGCTCGGCCCTCTTCGGTGCCCTCTACCTGGCAGGCTCCTACATCCCCTCCATTCCCGCTTTCCAGGCCCTGGGTCTGCCCATGAGCTTCACCCAGCTTTTGAAGATGCTGCCCTACGTGGTCACGGTCATCGTCCTGACCATCTCCAGCATCCGAGACAAGCGCGAGGATCAGCCCCCCGCGGCTCTGGGTATCAACTACTACCGCGAGGAGAGATAAGCTTCCCGCACATAGAAAACCGACGGTTTCAAATGAGACCGTCGGTTTTTTGTGTAGGGGGAAACTTCAAATTTGGGTTTAGCGGGGAGTTTGCTACCCGTAACGGATCGCATATTTCTATGCACGCGTTCTCCTTCACCCGCCTGCGGGCGGGAGCTCCCTCCCGGAGGGAGCCTTGGGGCGCGGGGCAAAATCACTTATCGAGTAAAGGATTTCCGCGGGGCAAGGGATGAGGCCCCCTCCGGGAGGGGGCTCCCGCGAAGCGGGTGGAGGAGAACGCGGACATTTGGGCGAGCACTCTCTTCCGGCTATGCAAACCCACTGACAAATCCCAATTTAAACAAGTGTCTGCACACGCCAGCCCAATATCACCTCTCCACCATACCCACCTGATCCGCCAGCAGAACAAGCTCGCCGTCGTTGTTGCGGATGTAGTAGTAGCTCACCCCGCCGTGGACGTCGGGAGTGCCGTTCACGTAGGTGTAGTGCCGCTCCATGCCCTCGCGGATGGGCATATAGCCCTCGCCTTCGCCCTTATAGGCGGTGAGGTCGTAGACGCGGAAGTCCTCGTAGGAGGTGACGTAGGTCACGATACGGACAAGACCGATGCCGGGGGCGAAGTAGTAGTCCTTGTCCGAGCTCATGTACGCCCAGCCGGGGCCATCGTTCTGGCTTGTGCGGACGCGGAGATGGAGGCAGTTTTCAAAGGTTCCGAGAGTGGTCTCCACGGTCACGCCGCGCCTGACCTTGGCGTAGCCGATGAACTCTTTTCCGTCGTTTCCCGTAGCGGAACGGTGATGCTCAAGCTCCTCCTCCGTATCCGTATAGGTCAGCCACGCGTCGTCCCAAATCGCGCCGAGGTTATTTTGCAGGATCTCGTAGACGAAATTGTGAAGCAGAGGCTGGGCCCGTCCGTCCCTCATGTCCTTGCCCTCGAAGGAATACCTGCGGTCATCGTGGTAGGTGACGCGGCTCCCCTCCTCCTTGATGGCGGCTTGGACGAAGAAGTTCCAACAGCCCTTTTGGGGATAGGTGGCATCGGCATCGGGATCGCCGTGGTAGATGCGCTCCATGACGCTCTTGGAGACCTTGACCATGAGCTTCTCCCAGGGGGTCACCGCCAGAGCCTCGGCGCGGTCGTGGTAGGCGGATACGTCCACGGCCACGTCGCCCTCGATGTAGTTGTAGCGGGCGTAGATCATATTGTCCGCCCAGGACTGCTCGTTGAAGGGGTTGCCCTTGATATAGAAGCAGCAGGACAGGTAGGCCTTGTCCCCCGCCACCGCCGTGACCTCCACGCGGTTGACCTGCTCAAACTCCACCCCTTCGGTGGTGTATTCCCACACGTTCCCCACGCACAGGGGTATGATCCCCAGACCGCCCGCCAGGGTGTAGGACTTCAAGACCGTCTTACCAAATACCTCCCCCTCGGTTTGCTTCCAGCCGAAGGCCACCAGACCGATGTTGCGCTTGTACCACGCCACGAAGATGGGGGCGGGTAAATACCTTCTGTCAGGGGAATTATGGATGTGCATCTCGGCGCAACCGCGGAACTCTCCGCAGGGGGTGGTTACGGTGGCGTCCTTGGACACACAGGTCAGGGTGATCTTGCCCTCGCTGTCGGTCACCGTGTCCCCCGCCTCCATGGCCTCGTCGAAGATCAGGTGATCCGTGCGGGAGGCATAGTACAGAGGGGCGTAGACGTTGTAGGCATAGCCGGGCAGGTCCAGCGTTCCGCGGCTGAAGCCGGGCTGCTGGACGTAGTAGAGCTTGTCCCCCTCTCGCACCAGCTCCTCGGCGGTGGTGCTCATCTGGAAGGGGGTGTTGTCGCGGAGGGCATCTCCCAGCCCGTCCATGACCCCCAGAGAGGACTTGGCCAGGGCGGTATACAGAGGGTTCTCCGCTCCCGTCTCCATAGCCAGCTCAAACTCCTTGCGGGCACTGTCAAAGTCCTTGGCGTCGTAGTAGTCGAAGCCCAGCCAGTAGTGCTGGTAGGCCACGCCCTCGGTGGCGCCGTACTTCTCCAGCTCGGGAATGACGGTATTATATACGTACTCCACCTTCTCCTTGCCCGAATACTTGTCGGTGTCAAAGCCGATACACATGGCCAGCACCTCTTTGTTGTTTCCCTTGATGGCCGCCTCCTTGAGCTTTTGCCGCATCTCGTCGGTCTTTCCGTCGGACAGGTACCAGTAGCCCAGCTTCAGGACGTCGGCCATGGCGTAAAATTTCTTCTCGGAGTCGGGAAGCTCCTCTACCCTGGACAGCACGTCCTTGTAGTCCTCCTCGAACCCCACCTTGCTGTTCTTCCGCCGCCACTCCAAAAATTCCTCCACCCGGCGCATGACGGCCTCCACCAGGGTTTCGTTCGGCTTGTTCTGATCCATATAGCCCAGCTCCTTTCTGATTTGCTCGCGGCCCGCGGACAGACGGCTCTTCACCGTCCCCTCCGCGAGGCGCATACGTTTGGCGATGTCGCTGACAGAAAGGCCCTCAAAGTAGTGCAGACGGATGACGGTGCCGATCTTCTCGGAGAGCTTGTCCACGCAATGGAGCAGAAGCTCTTTTTCGGCTTGGTCATTGTAGTAGCCCGTGATGTCCTCGGCGGTACCGTCTACAAAGCTCTCCACCTCGTCGAAGGGAACGTAGTCGCGGTAGCGCTTGGCCAGATTGATGGCGCGGTACTTGGCGATACGGCAGACCCACCCGCCGAACCTGGCGGGGTCCTTCAGGGTGTCCAGCCTCTGCCAGGCGCAGAGAAAAGCGTCCTGCACCGCATCCTCGGCGGTGTAGGTGTTGCGGGTGACGGTGTGGGCCACCAGAAGGGCGGCCTTGCGGTGGCGGATGACCAGCTCCTCAAAGGCGGCCTCGTCCCGCATGAGGGTCAGGGCCACAAGGGTCTCGTCGGTTTGCTCACGGTACTTGACTGTTGGCTTCATGAGGTTCCTTTCTGTGCTTGTGTTTTTGAGCGCTCTGTCTATATGACAACCGAAAGGGGCGGGAGGTTCGGTTTTGGATGGAAAATTTTTATGAGTGGTGACGGTTCTATTGTATCATATTATTTCGGAAAACCGTGGAAAGCGGGACAATCGGTCGTGATTTGGGATGATCGGTCACAGAACTCGGCAAAAAGGGCAAAAACACCGACGGTTGGGATAAACCGTCGGTGTTCTGTTTCATTTGATCTTACAAACCATCACCAAGGCATCCTCGGTGGGCTTGGCGTAGAAGCCCTTCCGTCTGCCTGCCTCAGTAAAGCCCGCCTTCTTGTACAGCTCAATGGCGGCGGTGTTGGAGACCCGCACCTCCAGAGATACCGACTCAAGCCTCGCGTCCTTGGCGTGGCGGAGCAGAGCGCGGGTGATGGCAGCCCCGTAGCCCTTGCGTCTGTGGTCAGGGTGAACGGCAATGTTGGTGATCTGCCCCTCGTCCACCGTGATGAGCATACCGCCGTAAGCGACCACGGCGGGCTCACTGCCGGGAGCGGCGGGGGTCGTGAGCAGGTAGCCCACGCCGATGCCGTCGTTGGTCAGCAGCTCCAGACTGGAGGCACTCCAGGGGGAAGAGAAGCAGAGCTTTTCCAGCTCGGCGGCACCGTTCAGATGGGCGGGGGTCTTCTGCATACGGACGGGGTGAAGCTTGGGGCGCTTAGCCTTGGACTCCTCAGCGGGGCGGTTCAGAGAATCGGTCATGGTAAACTCCTTTCGGTCGGCTCACTCACGGCCCAGGACGTTATGGATGCCGTCGCCCACGGGAACAAAGCGATCGTCAAAGGCCGAGCGCAGAAAATACTTTCCGTAGGAGACCCCGTCCAGGGTCAGCTCTTCGCCGTATTCCAGGTAGGTCAGGGTGTAGTAAAAGCCGGGATATTGGGTGGAGGCGAAGCGTACCGTGTAGGAGCGCAGGGGGGCGACGGCGGGGTAGTAGGTCAGATCCTCACCGTTCACGTAATCGTTGGCCAGGGAGGCGACCACGGCGGCGTCCTCCACGTGATACAGCGCCAGGAGGGAATCGGTACCCTCCACGCAGACGTGGATGAGGGAGGGGGCCATTTCGGTGAGGGTGGGCATGACGGTGCCGTTGGCGTAGACAATGTTGTAGTCCTCGGTGGCCAGCATCTGATCGGGGTCGGCGCCGGGGATGGTGTAGAGCTTGTAGGACTCCTTGTCGGTGACGGCCAGCTTGCCGTATTCCCGCAGAAGCTCCGTGGCCTCGTAGACCGTGGAGGCATGGCTGTAGGAGATCTTGCTTTGGCTGTCGTAGAGACCGTTTTCTCCGGGTTTCAGCGTAGCCTTGCAGGCGGTCAGCGGGAGGATGCAGACCAGCAGAGCCAGCGCGAGGAGCAGGGTGGAGCGCAGGTGAGAGAATTTCATGGGGCTTCCTTTCTGTGGCGGGATCAGTAACCGAAGATGCCCGAGAGGGAATCGTCGTTGTCCAGCCAGTCCTGAACGTCGATGACACGGTATTCGGTGGGAGTATCGCGGATGACCACCTTGGCGATGCCGGCGTTGATGATCATGCGCTTGCACATCATGCAGTTGTTGGTGCCCGACACAAGGTCTCCCGTTTCGGGATCGGTGCAGACCATGTACAGAGTCCCTCCCAGCATCTGGTCGCGGGCGGCGTTGATGATGGCGTTGGCCTCGCCGTGGACCGAGCGGCACATTTCGTAGCGCTCGCCGCTGGGAATGTTCAGCTTGTTGCGCATACAGTAGTTCAGATCGTTGCAGTTGATGCGGCCTCTGGGGGCGCCATTGTAGCCCGTGGAGAGAATGACGTCGTTCTTGACAATGATGGCACCGTATCGCTTACGCAGGCAGGTACAGCGCTCGGACACGGTCTGGGCGATATCGAGGTAGTAGTTGTCCTTGGAAACGCGAGGGAGCATAGTGACCTCCGGATTATGTATTTGGGTACGCAAATATCCTCAATATCCTATTGTACCACATATTCGTGAACAAATCAAGCATATTGGGAAATAATTTCGTCATTTGCGCGGCTTTGGGCCCTTTCTTGCCGCGAGACGGCACGCGGTTTGCCGTTTGACGGCAAGGAAAAGCCCCGTCGCGGAGACGGGGCTTGAGGGCGGAGGCTTACGCGTGCTCGGCGTCGGCGTCGGGCTCCAGCTTCTTGCGCCCGATCAGCACGATGGCGATGATGATGAACTGCACCACACCGCAGAGCATGGTGAGCAGAGGTGTACCCGTTCTGTAGGTGTACCCGAAGGCGGTGAAGGAAAAGTCCTTGGTCAGCTCGGTGAACACGATACCGAACAGCATACCCGAGAGAGACCCGAGATTGAAGACGATCTGATAGAAGGAGGTAAAGGAATCCCGGTTGGTCAGGGGCATATTGATGTACTGGAAGTTGGCGAAGGCTACGTTATGTCCCACGCCGCCGAAGTGCTGGGGCAGGCGGACGAACAGGATCAGGGGGATATACAGGGGGATAGACATGGCCAGGGAGCCGATCGTGACGGGGAAGTCTCCCGGCTGGACGAAGCCGTAGACGATCTGGAGGGGGGCGACGATCAAGAGGGCGTAGGCGAAGACCTTGAACCAGGAGGTCCGTTCGATCTGCTTGCGCCAGAAGTTCATGAAGAGCATGAAGAAGGGACCGTAGAGGAAGATGATGACGTTGTAGAAGGTCTGGGTCACCCCGATGGTGTCCAGCAGGTAGAAGTTCAGCTGGGAGGAGTAGCAGTACAGGGAGAACTGCCACAGGAAAACGATGAGCATGGTCCGCATGAATTTCTTGTTGCGGATGGGGATGGAGATGATGTCCGAAAACCGCGGGGTGCGGACCACGGGATATTCCACCTCTCTCGGGATGAGCAGGAAAATGACGTTGACCACACCCAGGCCGAAGGCGAAGTAGCGGAGAGCCAGGATGAACCATTCGGGGAGGTTGTCGCAGAGCCAACCCGCGCAGAGCATAAGGATACCCGAGATGATGGCGTTGAGGAACTGGGCCACCGTCATGTGGTAGGCACGGACCTCCTCGGGCTGGAAACGGATGTGCCAGGCGGAATAGCCCGCGGTGGCGATGACGTTGAAGAGGGAGGAGAGGAAGGAGACGGCGATCATACAGCCCAGCAGGGTGTTATAATCCCGGATCAAGGCGGGGAGCAGAGTCAGTCCCGCCACGTTGAGGAGATAATACAGGAACTTGCACGCTGCCAGAAGCCAGCGTCGCTTGGGGAAGCGGTTCAACAGCCCGGGGGTGAAGAACACGAACATGGAGGCCAGGAAGGGCACGAAATTCAGAATACCCACCCCCGTGATGTCCACGCCGTAGCTCTGGAGGAACTGGGTGTAGAAAATGCCCGAGGTGATGTAGACCAGAAAGTATTCCACAATGGTGTAGACCAGGAGACAGACCCGCCCGCGGGCATCGGGGTCGCGGAAGTTGTAGACCTTGCGGAAGGTGGAAAGAATTGAACTCACGGTAGTATCCATCCTAATTTTGAAAAATGAGAGAAATCGTCTTATTATACCGCTTTTTTTTCGGTGGTGCAATGGCATATCCGCCATGCTTTGTGGAGAATATCCACTACTTTCATACGGACGGTGGGGTCAGCCCTTCTTCTTCCAGACCAAAGAACCCTCCACCCGCTTGACAGCGGCCTCGGTCTCGCGGTCGTAGAGGAACAGGGAGAACTGCCAGTCCACGGGATAGGCGTCCAGGTAGTTGAAGATGGCCTCGTAGGCGCGGCGCATGGCGTCCTGAGGGGCGCCGTACTCGAAGTTGACGACGAAGGCACTGGAGAAGAAGTCCTCGGAGATGACCTTGCGGACCAGGTAGATCTCCCGGATACAGCCCTCCGAGACCTTTTCCATGTAGGCAAGGATGTCGGGAAGCATATCCCCCAGCTCCTCCTCGGGAATCAGACGGTCGGTCGCCCTCAAGGAGCCGGCGCCCTCGTGGTTGGAGGCGTGAGCGGATATCTGTGTTTCGGCGCGGCGGAGGAAGATCCCGTATTCGTCGGCAAGCCCGCACATGGTGCAGTATTCCTCCACCAGCTCGAAACCGTCCTTCATGTAGTTCTTGTTCAGGTCGATGGCGCGGTAGATGAGGTCAATACCGCAGACGTCGTAGCGATGCAGCATCCGCAGACCCTTGAAATAGATGGCATGGGCCTGGGCAAAGGGATTCTTCTCGGTCTCCAGAATGGTATCGCACAGAGCCTCAGCCTTCTGCATCCGCCCCAGATCGCGGTAGGCGTTGATGACGGGGGAAAGCTCGGGGGTGGTGTAAGCCGTGGGATCCTTCTCATAGGCCTCCACGATGCCCAGCGGCTCCAGGTATTCCCGCTTACGGGCGGCCTCGTAGTAGGGGGCGATCTCGCCGCGGATGGCTTCCTCCACCCGGTCCAGGGCGCGGATGACTTCCTCGCCGTAGGGGGTATCCCGATCGGGGACCCACACAGAAACGGCCGGCGCGTCGGCATCGGGGAGCAGGCTTGGCCAGCTCTCGCGGAAGGTGGGGAAGGGACGGCTGCTCGCGGGGCGCAGCTCCTCGGAAAGCATTTCCAGCCAGGCCTCGTGGCGGGTGGCAAGACCATTGCGGAAGGCATCGCAAACGTCCCCCTCGTGGGAATGCTCGGGAGACTCGGGCTCGTAGAACAGGGTGGGGATCAGGTCGTTGGCCTCAAAGACGAAGTAGCGCCACATGGCCCGCTTGCACATTCCGCTGACGGCGGCGGCGGGATCACCCACCTCGCGGATCCGGCGGTCGGAGAGACGGTCGTTACGGAGCTTGCAGGCAGAGAGGTAGAGATCGTATTCCCACTCCAGGGTCACGTCGGCGTAGGAGAAGAACCAATCGAACACGCAGGTGCTGAGACGGATATCGGCGGTGCCCAACTCTCCCAGGCGGTGGCGGCGGAGGATCTCGCGATGCTCCCGGGGGCGGGAGAAGAAATCAAAGCAGGACAGCATGGCCTGGTAAACCTCATCCTGTGTGAGGGCGGCCAGCAGGCGGGTGCCGAGGAAGACCACGTAGGTGTTTCCAAAACGGTTGACGTCGCAGTCGCAGTCGCGGTTCAGCTCCAGGCGGATGGTGCCCTTGATGCCAACGGCGTCAGCAGCCTTTTTTGCCATAGCCTCCAGCAGGGGAAGCTCACCTTCGGGGACCAGGGCGGTCTTGTTCAGGGGCTTGCGGAGCAGTTGGAAGCGCCGCCATATGGGCATGAAGCCGAGAAAGCCCGCAATGGCCGTGCCCACCACGTAGGCGATGGCGTGGAGCAGGTCGGGCGTGGGTTGCACCAGGCAGAGGGGAGCGGCCACGCCGATGGCGAAGGACAGGACGTAGTACAGAACCAGCATAGCGACGGGTAAGGTCTCCATGTCCTTGAAGCGGGCCAGGACGGCATCGGGATCGGCCTTGCATTCCTCCATATGGCGGTTCAGCATCTCCCGCCGCTCGGAGGGAGGAATGCCGAAATGACTGCGGGCAAAGCTACGGGCCAGGGTGCGGTTGGCAAAGCAGGCCAGGGCCATGGCGGCTATCAGAATCAGGAGGAGAGGCAGACCGTCAAAGCTGTCGGGCAGCAGGAAACGCAGGCCCATGCCCGTGAAGGTGGAGGTCAGCCAAAAGGCCACCGAGCAGAGGGCGGTGAGGCCTGAGACATAATCGAGCTGAGGGGGATTTTTACGCATGAAAACTCCTTTTTGTGAATGTGGGATATGGTGAACGGGGGAATGACCCCCAGTATGATCGGCGGTTACAAGTATAGCACAGATGGAGGGAAAAGTCAAGCGGAAGAGGAATTTTACGTCAACCAAAGGTCGTATTCGGCAGAAAAGAGCGACCCGTCACCGAGCCGCTTCGTTGTATTGGGATGAAATGATTCTGCTGCGCTTCAAATTTGGGTTTGGCGGGGAGCGGGGGGAACGGCCTCCGGCGGCTTAGAACCTTTTTGAAAAAAGGTTCTAAGAACTCCAAAAACTTTAAAAAGCATTGATAAATAAGATTATTATTTAAAAGTTTTGGGGATTCTT
>JAZNJA010000092.1:0-1643 GCA_045577755.1 Eubacteriales bacterium | reverse complement strand
TGGCGGGGGTGCGGGGGAAATCGGTGTCGCGGAGGATAATCCTCTGGATGCGCTCGAAGGGGGGCAGAGTCTCGTTGATCCTTCTGACCTCCTCGCGGAAGTAGGCTTCCGGGTCGGTGATGCCCAAGGCCTTGACGGTGGACGTGCGGGGGAGGATCTCCAGAACCAGGATCTGGGCGCCGTTGACGACGCGGTCGTAGACCACGCAGTCCTGCACCGCGTCTATGCCATAGAACTTGACCTCCAGCTCGGCGGGGGAGACGTTCTCGCCGCTCTGGAGCACGATGATCTCCTTGATACGGCCCGTGATATAGAGGTAGCCCTCCTCGTCGACGCGGACCAAATCGCCCGTCTTGAACCAGCCGTCCTCGTAGGCGGTCTGGTTTTCGGCACCGCCCACGTAGCCGTCCATCATGTTGGCGCCCTTGAGCCACAGCTCGCCGTCAACGACCTTGTAATCCATGCCGCCGTAGATCAGGCCTACGGATTCGGGCTTACGAAGGGCCTCGGGGTTACCGCTGACCAGGTTGGCGGACTCGGTGAGACCGTAGCCCGGGAGCAGGGTGATGCCCATCTTATCGTACTCACGGACGAGATAAGGGGGAACAGGTGCCGCGCCGCAGATGATGGTCTTCATATCGGGGCCCAGCATATTGCGGCCGAACTGCTTGGACAGTCCCAAGGCCATCTCGGCCAGCGCGGGGACCATGACCATGATGGTGGGCTTGAAGACCGCCGCGTCACGGAACATATCCTTGTTGTTGCGGCAGATCATGAGGGTACTGCCGGTATAGAGGCAGGTCATCAGGTTGCGGATGAGGCCGAAGACGTGGGTCAGGGGGAGGACCAGGAGATAGCGATCCCCGATAATGGAGCGGATGCCGTAGCAGCCGTTCTTGGTGCCCTCCATGACGGCTCTGTGGGAGAGCTTGGCGCCCTTGGACTTGCCTGTGGTTCCGCCTGTGAAGAGAACGGTGCAGAGGGTCTCGCCGGGGACGGTAATGGCGGGGACGGGGGTCTCGGAGGAAGCCTCGGCGGGGATGAGGGCGGCGTTGCCTGTCTGCTTGATGATGGCGGTCTTATCGGCCAGGGCCTCGTGGCAGACGACGGCCTTCATGCCGAACATCATGGACATACCGAAAACCGTCTTATCGTCCAGGTGGGCAGGCATGAGCACCGAGGGGAGGCCGTAGGTGGCGCAGGCCAGGAAGGCCTTGACGAACTCCACCGAGTTGGGGCAGAGGATGCCCACCAGGGAGCCTGGGGTGATGCCCGCGTCCCGGAGCGCGCCGCGGAAGGCGGCGACCATGGCGTCCAGCTCGGCGTAGGTGTAGGTCTTTCCGTTATCCACGATGGCGGGGGTGTCGGGGTAGGTGCTGACCGAGTGGTTCCACATCTCGGTGACGCTCGCATAGTCTACGATCTTCTCAAAGGTCTCTGGGTCTGTGTACTTGCGAAAGATCTCGTTGCTCATGGGGAAACTCCTTTATAGTTGGATTGGGGGAAATTTGGGGGTTGTCGGTGTGTTTTTTTCCCACTTGCGGGCGGTCATCCTGAGCGAAGGGCGAAGCCCGAAGTCGAAGGATCTCTTGTCGGCAAAGGAGATCCTTCGACTCCGCCGCAAGCGGCTCCGCTCAGGATGA
>JAZNJA010000091.1:0-4159 GCA_045577755.1 Eubacteriales bacterium | reverse complement strand
GGCTATTTGTGGGTGGCGGGCGGCCACATAGGGCCGCCCCTACAGGTCACCTGTTAGTAAGCCGAAGCCTTCAAAGGTCTTGTCAAACAAAGAAATATGTTTGTAGGGGCGTCGGCCGAGCTTGCTCGGCGGTGGCCGCCCGTTAACATAGCGGTTTCCTCATGCCTATCGGGTTACAAACTCCCCGCTAAACCCCAATTTGTCCCCTTCCTTACTTTGTAAACTTTTGTACATTTCGCAAAAAACCTTTCCATTACTCTTGCATTTTTTACAATTATTTGCTATAATATCCCTATCTTGCGGAAGATACCTTCGGTTTTCCGCTCAGAAAGGAAACGATATCATGAAAAAGAGAAAGCTTTTGTCGGCTCTTGCCATCGCGCTGGCCTTTTTGATGATGGGCTCGGCCTTTGCCACCATCATCACCCTCATCGTCGGCGCTGAGGACAAGACCTTCAACACCACCGACCCTGTCTTTATCTACGACTTCTCCAACGACAGCCTGATCGGTACCTTCGCCAACACCGCGAACATGGAGGTGGAAAGCAACGATGGCTATACCACCTTCACCGCGACGGCCAACGATCCCTACACCTGGCTCCTTTGTCCCTCGGCCAAGCCCAGTGAGATGAAGTACGCCAAGATCCTGTACCGCACCACCGCGAGCTACAAGGGCGAGTTCTTCTGCACCCGCTCGGATAACGGTGCTATGGGCTCCGCGGGCACCAATCAGCAGTGGAAGTGGAACCCCACAGGCGAGTGGGAGACCATTATTGTGGATCTGACCGCCTGGAAGGACGCCAACGATTCGGTGACCTTCTCCATTTTCCGCATCGACCCTCTGGAGGGCGGCGTCAAGGCAGGCTCCTCCATCGACATTAAGTACTACGCCTTCTTCACCACCGAGGCCGATGCCAACGGCTTTGACTTTGACGAGTACAAGGCTAAGCTCGCCTACGAGGAGGAGCAGAAGAAGGCCGAGGAGGAGGCCTCCAAGGAAGTGGACTGGCCCGATCCCGCTCACAAGGACATAGAGACCACCGCCGAGGATACCGCCGAGGGTACCCTGAAGTACACCACCTCCGCCGACGGCAAGACCGTGACCATCTCCTACGAGGTCAACGGTGAGACCCTCTCCTACACCGTCCCCAACAACAACAACTATCTCTTCGGCGGCTATGCCGGCACCGATGACCTGAACCGCCCCCTGTACGACTCCTCCGAGGTTGGCTCCTACAAGGATGGGGAGCGCTACATCGGTCTGTTCTACTTCCTCTGGCACGGTGAGCACGGCGACAGCGGTGCCTTCGACCTCCAGAAGATCATTGACGAGCTGGGCATCGACAAGGCCGACAACGTGGACTGCGGCAAGTACGGCCCCGCGGGTGCCATGCACTGGTTCGCCGAGCCCCTTTATGGCTACTACTACGCCAATGATGCCTGGGTGCTCCGCAAGCACGCCGAGCTGCTGACCATGGCCAACATCGACTTCCTGTTCTTTGACGTGACCAACGGCTACGCCTACCGTCACAACGCCGTCAAGCTCATGGAGATCCTTCACCAGCTCAACGAGGAGGGCTTCGACGCGCCTCAGGTGGTGTTCTATACCAACTCCAGCGCCCACAACGTGGTCAAGGATCTGTACAACAACATCTACAAGAAGAACCTCTACCCCGACACCTGGTTCATGCTGGAGGGCAAGCCCGTCATCGTGGCTCCCTACGACGCCAACATTGACGATTTCTTCACCATTCAGCAGAATCAGTGGCCCAACGACCCCAACTTTAAGGAGAACGGCTGGCCCTGGATGGACTTTGAGTGGCCCCAGCGCGTCTTCAAGGACGAGAACGACAACCCCAACGCCATCAACGTCTCGGTGGCCCAGCACAGCGGCACCGTCTGCTTCTCCCATTCCTCCCTGTACAACAACTACACCAACCGCGGCCGTTCCTTCGTGAACCCCGACGGCATCGCCTCCTCCAACGGTAAGTTCAACCGTGTTCTGAAGAACGCCTATTTGGCTTGGCAGAAGGATCAGAACCTGACGAACTACGGCCTGAACTTCCAGGCCCAGTGGGATCATGCCCTCGCCTCCGAGGCGCCCATTATCCTGGTCACGGGCTGGAACGAGTGGGTAGCCCAGCGTCAGCCCACTGACGATGGCTGGATCTACTTTGTGGACACCGCCTCCGCCGAGTTCTCCCGCGACACCGAGATGATGCGGGGCGGCTACTTCGACAACTACTACATGCAGCTCATCTACAACGTCCAGAAGGCCAAGGGTACCGCTCCCACCGTCGTGCAGGACGCCCGCAAGCCCATCAACGTCACCGAGGGCTTTGACCAGTGGAACGACGTTACCGTCACCTACGTCGACGCCACGGGTGACACCATGAACCGCGACGCCATCGGCTTCGGCAAGACCCCCTACACGAACACCTCGGGCCGCAACGACATTCAGCTTTCCAAGGTGACCTCCGACTCCAAGAACCTCTACTTCTACGTCAAGACCGTGGACGATATTACCATGTTCGACACCAAGTCCTCCTGGATGCAGCTCTACCTCAACGTGGACGGCCGCGACGCCGAGAGCGGTGAGACCGGCTGGTATGGCTACGACTTCATTGTCAACTACCAGGCCAAGGACGAGTTCACCACTACAGTGGCCAAGTATAGCGGCACCGACGGTAAGTTCGGCTTCGAGTCCGTGGGCGAGGTCTCCTACCGCGTCAAGGACAACGAGATGATGATCGCCGTTCCTCTGGAGATGCTGGGCATTGAGGGCTACAAGGAGATCAAGGTGGAGTTCAAGTGGGCCGACAGCGAGACCACCTACGATGAGATGGAGGACTTCTACTGCGACGGCGATATCGCTCCCCTGGGCCGCCTGAACTACGTCTACCAGAACTACATCCCCGGTGTATCCCAGATCACCTACCCCGAGCCTGAGACCCAGCCCGAGACCGAGGCACCTACTGAGCCCGAGACCCAGGCTCCCGCTACCCAGGCCCCTGAGGCCAACGCTCCCGCCACCGAGGCGCCCACTGATTCCGAGACCGAGCCCGCCAAGACCGGCTGCGGCGGCATCGTGGCAGCTCCCGTTACGGCGCTGATCGCGTTCCTCCTGAGTACCGCCTTCGTCGCGCGGAAAAAGGAAGAGTAAGGCCTACTGTTATCGCTTCCCCGCTGACATAAAGAAAACCGCCTTCCCGTTTTGGGATGGCGGTTTTTGCTTCGGCATGGGAAAGCAGACGGGGTGTACCGCGTCCGCGCGTACGCGAATGGGTCATGTTTCGTGGGATGGGGCATTTTCGCGTATCTCACACCCGATCAGCCGTGTTTTCCTCCTTCTCATGAAAGTCCACGCCGCACCGTCTGCAGACGGGCTCCATGACCATGACACCGCAGAGGGGGCACATGAGGTTTTCATCGTCCTTTTTGGGGTTGGCCTTCACCGGGATCTTGGCGTTCTTGTAGAAGCGCACCCGCTCGCCGAGATCGAAGTAGCGCTCCCAAATCTCGTCGGTGTCGACGTGGACCTTATCGATAAAGCCCTCGTCCCGCTCTACGGTCCAGATGCACTTGGTGGCCATGATCGGCTTGCGCGCCACGGGGCCCTTGGCGTACTTGGTATACTTGACCACGTCACGCCCGATGACTCTCCCCGTCCATTCCTTGGAGAAGGTCAGCTTCACCGTGTGGGTCTGCCAGATGATGAAGAAATAGATGAGGATGGTCATGCCGATGCTGAGCTGGAGGTCGCGGGGATTACGGAAGCGGGGGGCGGAGACGTAGCAGAGCAGGGCGAAGGCCAGACCGATGGCCAGGATGATGAGCCAACGGATGGCCACCCTCTGCCAAATGCGGCGGCGGATGGGAATGACGCGGCGGGCGTGGCCGTACTTCTGGGGGGTGTTGGGCTTGACCTTGTTGGGGGCGGGATTGTCGGGAGTCTGCTTCATGGTATGGCTCCTTTCGGGGGAAAATGATCGGATCGTGGTTCAAATTTGGGTTTAGTGGGGAGTTCGTTGACCAAAACAAGGACGAAACCTCTATGCACGTGTACTCCTTCACCCGCCTGCGGGCGGGAGCTCCCTCCCGGAGGGAGCCTTAGGAGCGCGGGCAAGAATTACTTGTCGGGTAACGGATTTCCGCGGGT
>JAZNJA010000090.1:0-67139 GCA_045577755.1 Eubacteriales bacterium | reverse complement strand
AACTATTCACAATTTTCGCCTGGTGCGCTTTTAGAAGAATTAAAGCATCATTATAATTTACCAACAGATTCCTCATGCATATTCTTCAAATCCGGATTAAATGACATATATAAGATAACTGCAAAAAATAACAGTTATTTCCTGCGAGTATCATTATTTAACGTATATAACACAAAACAAATTGAGGAAGAGATTCAATTTATTCATCACCTTCGAGCTCGTGGATTATCTGTGGTTGAACCGATTCAATGTACGGACAAATCCTATGTATTGGAGCTTGATGCACCCGAAGGTATGCGCCAAGCTGTTTTGTTCCGAGAAATTGAGCAATCTCCAGCAGGAGATGCAAATATTAGAATGAAAAATCTTGGGAGCCTCCTCGCCCAAGTGCATATATCGTCCCGTTCCTTCCAGAATCATTCTGCAAGGCCATTGATCAATGAAACTATGCTCGTAGAGGAACCTACCCGATTGTTGAATCCTTTTTTGAAGCACCGTACAGCTGATCTTGATTTTTTAAGCAAAACTGCGCTACCGTTATGGACATCAGTTGATTCCACACTTTCAAAACTTAGCGAAATCCTTGGCTTTTGCCATGGTGATGTACAACCGAACAATTATTTTTATAACGGCGAGTATCCCGTTTTATTTGACTTCGACTGCATGGGGCGCGGATATTTTGTATATGATTTGGGCGTTTTGCTTGCCAATTTGACTTTCATGGATAATGAAATCTACCAAAAAGATCTTTGGCGTTCTGTAATAAAGGGGTATCGTGACATTCGTATATTGAATGATGACGAGGAAAAAGCAATCTATATTTTTGCGGCATTACATATGCTCAGAGTCCTCTCATATCATGCGAAGTGCAGAGAACAAAACCAAGGAGCGTTTTATTACATGACCGATTATCACTTGGATATGTTTTTTGGAGCGTATAAGCGTTTAGCAATGCTGGCAAATGATCAAGCAGACTTGAATATTATTTGATATTACATAGCTTCGTTTGCGCGCATGGAGTAGCACCCCGGAAGACAGCGGTCAAGTGCAACTCCCATCATCGCCAAGGGATAAGTCTACCCACCAACCGAAAACCACGGATCGATTTCGAAAAAACTTGCGGTATGGATCGATTTTGAAAGGGTGTGCCAAGAAAAAAGCCATTCGCAAAAGCGAATGGCTTTTTTCAGTGAAATTCGTTCCTGCGGAACGAGTGAAATACGCTGGCGCGTGTGAAATTGCCTGCGGCAGTGAAATACGCCTACGGCGCAATCGGGACACAAAGCACTTGCAATATTCGCGGATCTATGGCATAATGAAGTGACCCAGTCAGAATCCCGGTCTCGGGCTGATTCCCTGTAGGAGCGTATCCGTCATGAGACAGCACCCCGGCGGGAGCTGCCTTCCGCCGCATAAAGAACCCGTCGCGTTGCGTGGACGCGCGGGAGCAAGGAGGACTTATGTATACCGCACTGTCGGCTGTTTGCATAGCGGTTCTGCTGGCCATCGTCACCGTGTGTGTGGTCATTTTCTGCAGAAACCGAAGGACGCCCTGGAAGAATATCGAGTTCATCCGAAGGTTTAAAAAGGGAAACTGCGCCGTCGTGTACCTGGCGGCGATCCCCCTGTATTGGATCGGGCTTTTTTATCAGGACCCCGCCAATTGGGTCATGGCCATCTTCACGGCTATCAGTAAGGCTGTAACTCTGGTGGTTTTACGGTACGACACCAAGGATATCGAGGGGCTCATGAGGGATAACCCCGTCTACAGAGCCGCTATGTACCTCTGCTTCGTCGTGGTCGCCGTCAACGCCATGCTGTTCGTGGCCTCCCTGATGTATCAAAAGGTTTGGGAATGGTGGCAGATCCGACGGTGGAATCGCTGTAAAAAGGAAAGATTGCTGATCGTGGGGCTGAACGAGGCGAACCTCAGCATATACGAGTCGGAAAAGCACCGAAGGGTCATGCTGCTCGATGATATTTCCGACGGGGAAAAGGCCGCGCTGTTCGCCAAGAGGATCAACTTCATTTCGGGGAGCGCCACGGAAAAGAGCGGGAGCCGCCGGGGGGCAGAGCCCGTCTCCGAAACCAGACTGCAGGCGTACTGCTGCGATCTGCTGCGGGATACCCTGTCCGATCCTGAAAGCCGGCGCTCCTGCGTGCTGATCATCAATACCCAAAGCGACGAGGCCAATATCGATCTCTGCCACAGGCTCATCGCCTGCAGCCGCCGCTTCCTGGAGGGGAAGGATCCGAAAACGGTGGCCCATCTCTTGAGCCGCGCCCAGGTATACGTCTTTGGCTCCCCCGACCATGAGACCGTATACGACAGCATCGTGGAGGCGTCGGACGGCTGTATCCACTACGTGAGCAAGTATCGCCGGATCGCGATGGATTTCATCGATCGGTATCCCCTCACTCAGTTCATGACGGAGGAGCAGATCGACTACGGCACGTCCCTTCTGCGTGACGGCGTGGACGTGAACGTGGCCATGATCGGCTTTGGAAAGACCAACCGACGGATCTTTTTGACCTCGGTGGCCAACAACCAGTTCATGACCGAAGAGAATGGGACGCCGGTTCTGAAGTCGGTCCGGTATCACATTTTTGACAAGCAGAACGCCGAGAACGACAAGAATCTGAATCACAGCTACCGCCGCTTCCAAAACGAATTCGAGGACAGGATCGCGAAGCAGGGAAGAGGAGGGGAGGATCAGCCGTACTTGCCCTTCCCCATGCCCGCCTCAGTCACCAGCACCCCCGGCGTCCTGGACGTAAACAGTCCCGCGTTTTACAGGAGCATCCGCACCGCTCTCTCGGGTGAGAAGAGCTTCAATTACATCATCATCGCCTTTGGAACCGATCTTGAGAACCAGGATATGGCCCAGAAGCTTCTGGCGAAGAAACAGGAGTGGGGGCTTCGGAATACCTACGTTTTCGTCAAGGTGCAGCGGAAACGATGCCTACGAGATCTTCAGACGGGACGACTGCTTCCTGATCGGCGACGAGAGGAAGACCGTCTACAACGTGGATCGTATCGTCAATCATACCGCCACCGCCATGGCGAAAATGCGCGATCGGATCTACGCCCTGGAAAAAGCTATCAAAAGCAATACCGGCAAGGGGACGGGCGTCTCCGTGTCGGACGTGTATGCTCAGGCGGATTGCGATTGGTACCTGAAAAAGACTCCGAAGGAGAGGGAGTCCAACGTATACGCTTGCCTCAGCCTGCGTGCCAAGCTGCACCTGATGGGGCTGGATTACCTTCCCGCCTGTGACACGGGCGGTTCGAGGTCCTGGATCGGAAGGCTTATCTGGACCGCTACGCCCCCGACGATCTCCCCATCTCCGACGGGCGGGATGCCGAGGGTAAGCCCATCATCCGATATGGCCTTGATTTCAAGGAATCCCGCAGGCGTACCATGGCGATCCATGAGCATTACCGCTGGAATTCGTTCATGCTGAGCGTGGGCTTCGTTCCCGCGAGCAAGGCCGAGATCCTGGCAGACAGGGAGGACAACGGAAAGGACTACACCCTGCGCCGACATGGAAATCTCACCACCTTTGACGGTCTGGTGGAATTCAGAAAGCTCATCGCCCGACGGGATGGCCTGGACGAGCTGCAGACCGACGTGATCAAGTACGACTACCAGCTGATGGACGACGCGTACTGGCTGCTTACCGAGAACCAATTCCGGATCGTCAGCAGAGGGCGGTAAGAGACCTCCGACCGTCGGACCCCGATACCGCGGCATCGGACACGGCGCCTTGCCCGTACTCCTGCCTTCGACTTACGAAAAACCGCGCCCGCCCCCCTACGGGGGTGGGCGCGGTTTCTTTTTTCGGTTGGAGAGGATCGGTCAAGCCAGCTCCAGGGTCATGATCTTCTTGGCGGGGATATCCAGGGTCAGCTTGCCGTCCTTGATCTCCAGACCAGCCTCGACTGCCTCGTTCAGATTGGTGAGCTTGGCGGTCGTGAACCGATCGGAGAGGTCTGCCGTGAGGGTGACGGTCTCGGCGGCGGTGTTGAAGAGGCGAAGGATGGCGGTGTCGCGGTCCTCGGCCTTCTTGAGGGCGGTCATGCGGATATGCTCGTTATGGAAGCGGACGTAGTCCTGAGCGGCGGGGAGGGTACCCTCGTGCTTGGTGGTGCCGATGGCCAGGGCGGCGGGGTAGGCGAAGGTGTAGCCCTCGGCGTAGGCGGCGGGACGAGCGGTCGTGTCGTAAGGGATGAGGGAGTACTCCAGGGTCCAGGTGCCCTTCTTCTGTCCCAGGGGGGTGGGGAATACGCCCCAGTCGCCGATCTCGCCCACAGCACGGAGGAGGGTGACGGCCAGGGTGTTGCGTCCGTCGCGGAGGACCTCATACTCGCAGAGCCCGCGGTTAGCCACCATCAGAGCATGGGTGGCGCTGTCGGACTCCAGGGTCACGAAGGCCTGGACGCGCTGGGCATTGCAGGGATTTTTCCAGACGGGGGAGGGCTGAATATCGCGGCGCACCACGTCGAACTGACCCTCGGCCCAGACCGAGTCGGTGGCGATGTCCGAGGTGAACAGGGCGCGGAGGCGGTGATCCTCCATGCGGTTTACGACCACGGTCCTGAAGTCCACCCGGGCGACCTTGTCGGAGAGGGTAACGTAGGTGGTGATATCGGCATCGATGGCCATGGGGACCACGGCCTTGAAGGTGACCGACCAGGGGGTGACCTCGTGGAGGGAGATCTCGGCCTTGGAGTCGGCGGTGGTGACGGCCATGTCGCCCTCGGGCTGGACGTAGTTGTAGAGGTTACCCTGATCGCGGGTGTCCTCGAAGAGGTTCTGATCCTTGTAGGCGCGGCCGGTCCTCTTGTCGGTGACGTCCACGGTGCCGTTTGCGTTGAAGCTCACCGAAAGGAACTCGTTCTCCATGGAGGAGTCGGTGTAGCAGACGGCGGTCTTGGCGGTGGGAGCCTGCTTCTTGACGGCGAAGGTGCGGTAGCCGATACCAACGGACTCAACCTGCATCTCCACCTCGAAGCGATTCACGTAGCGGGGCTGACGGAAGCGGTCCTTGGGGAGGGTATAGGTGAATTGGTTGGGGATATATCGAATCTTGGCGGGGACCTCGTTGCCCTTCTCGTCGAAGATGGCGATGTCGGTAGTGGGATCGTTGCGGTCCAGGTCCACGTTGGCCCTGACGGTCAGTACGGAACGGTTGGGCTCCAGAGACAGCACCAGGATGGCGTGGTCGCCCTCGACAGCGGAGGTGTCCACCACGGCGGCCAGGTGATCCAGGGCTCCGTCCCGCAGCTCCTCGCCGCAGGCGGAGGCCTTGGCGAAGCGGGTCTTCATCTCCTCGTAGATCTCGTCGCAGGAGCAGGAGCAGATGGAGTCGTGGGGGTGGTTCTGCATGAGCTTCTTCCAGGCGTAGAGGAAGAGATCCTGCTCATATTTCCCGCCGTTCAGGAAGGACAGGACGCTGACGGGCTCGGCCAGGCGTTCCAGGAGGTGCTGGGTGTCGTGGTTCATCTGCTTGATGTCCACGTGGGCCGAGGCGGTGCAGATCAGGGGGCAGGAGCCGGTGGAGAGCTGACCGTTGATCTCCCCCTCGTAGACGGGGAAGGTGTCCTTATAGGGGCGGACAGCCTCCAGGTAGTCCTTGAAATTGGACTGCTTGACCTCTACCTCGTCCTGCACCTGGTTCGCCAGCTTGATGGCGGGCTGGAGGTCCACCTGAATGGGCTGGTGATCACAGCCGTTCATGCCCAGCAGTTGGGGAGTCAGGGCGAAGCGGGAGGTGGAGGCCACGATATCAGCCAGGCGGCTGCGGAGAGCGTCGGGATCGGTGGGCAGCTCCATGGCGTTGCAGTACCAGCCCGCGAAGAGAACGCCCATGACCTCAGAGCCGTCGGGGGAACGCCAGATCAGCTCGCTCTTGGTGATACCGTTCTGCTTGACGATCTGGTTGTCGGCGCCCACGTCGTTGATGCCGCGGCCAAAGACGGCGCTGTCAAATCCGAAGCCTCTGACGATCTGGGGGGCCTGAGAGATGTTGCCGAAGGCATCGGGGAAGTAGCCGGTCTCCACGGGCTCGGCACCGATCTCACGGCAGAGCTTCAGACCGTAGAGCATATTGCGGACGTTGGCCTCGCCCGAGGTGAGGTACTCGTCCTGGAGGATGTACCAGGGGCCTACCTGGATGCGGCCGTCGTGGATGAGCTTCATGAGGCGGTCCCGCATATGGGGCTTGATCTCCAGGTAATCGTCGATGACCACGTACTGACCGTCCATGTGGTAGTAGGTATAGTCGGGGTCCTTTTCCATGACGTCGATCAGAGTATCGAACAGCTCCACCAGACGGACACGGTGCTTCTCGAAGGGAAGATACCACTCGCGGTCCCAGTGGGAGTGCGGAATGACGTGTAAGGTTTTTTTCATGATACCGGCTCCTTTCAGGGGGGCATCACGGGGGACTGAGCCCCCGATCTGCTTCTATTGTATCATAAAAAAAGGATTCCGTCAATACCTTGCGCGTGCGTTTTTTATTTGGCGCGCGGAGGAACGGAGATCTCGCCTCTGAACCGTGGCCGCGGGGGAGGATCCCGGCCCTTTCGGGCGGGGCCCGCGAGAAACGGGGCCGGGAATCGAAAGGACCCCTACGGGCACAGCGTCCGTAGGGGTCCTGAATTTTATTAACAGATCGTTTGATTCTAAACGAGAGATTTAAAAATCAAGCACCCAGGTGCTGATAATAGTAGCAGAGCTTAGCCCAGGAGTAGTCCACACCGGCGAAGGTGTACTTGTCCATGAGGGTCTGGAGCAGCTCGGCCAGGCGGGCATCCACGGGGACGCAGCCCTCCAGCTCGGGGTGATCCTCGGAGGCGGGGATCTTCTTGTCCAGGTAGGCGGTGATGTCGGCGGTGAGATCCTGGCCGCGGCCGTGGGTCTTGCCCTCCAGCACCTCGTCCAGCTTGTAGATCTCAGCCAGCTCCTCGAACTCCTCGCCCCAGATCTCCTTGAGCTTCTCGCGGGTACCGTCGCCGTAGAGAGCCATGTAGTTGAGGATCTCCTGGTCCGACTCGGTGACGGCGAAGTTGAAGGCACCGCGTCCGATCATTTCCTCCACGGAGTGGGAGAACACGGCGGTCAGGCCGATGAAGTCAGCGTAGATGACCGAGCCCAGGGAGCCGTCCGCGCGGAGCTCGTGGTAGTAGCCGTCGTCGCCCATGGCGATCTTGATACCGCCCGAGAGGATCTCGGCCAGGTCGCTCATACCGTCGTCCACGATCTCACCGTCGGGGAAGGTGAAGTAGCCGGGGGCGCAGACCGTGAAGTGGTCGTAGGAAGCGCCCAGGAACTCCACGCTGAAGGTGAAGCCGCCCACCTGGTAGACGTCGTAGAAGGCGATGTCGATGTAGTAATCCTTACCGGCCTCGAAGTAGACCACCATGGAGAGGTTGACGGGATCGTAGTACATACGCTCGCCGCCCTCGTGGACGTAGTACTCGGTGCGGTCGGCGTTGAAGATCCAGCCGTCCACCTGCCAGTCGCTGTGGGAGGTGATGCGGTAGGCGCCCGAGCGCTCGGGAACGAACTTATAGAGCAGGCCTCGGGGCATGATGACGCGGTCGTAGTAGACGTGGTTGTCGTCGCCCTCGGTGGCGGTGTAGGCGGAGTAGGCCGCCAGACCGCGGATGGGGTCGTCCAGGTGGACGCCTCCCGTGCCGTAGGCGTCGTAGTAGGAGCACATCTGGAGCCACTGATTGGGATTGTCGCTTTCCAGACCGATGGCCTGGGCTACCTTCTCCAGAAGACCCTTCAGCTCGGCGTTGACCGAGCAGAGGCCGTAGATGGCGGAGTTGGAGGCGTAGTTGCAGTACTGGACGATGGCGTCGTAGTAGTTGACGCCGTCGATCTCGATCTGACCGTTGTAGGCGTGGGTGTAGATGGGGAGGTTACTGAACTGGGTGGCCTTCATGAGATCCACCAGCAGGAGGGGACCGTTCTTGTCGCCCACGTGATAGTAGCCGTCCTCCTCGTTGTAGACGGGGGTGATATAGGTCTCGTAGCCGAAGCCGTCGGCGGCGCGGTCGGTGGCGGCGTAGCGGGGAATGTAGGTGGGGACGTTGATCTCACTTTCCTTGACCACGCGGAGGTTTTTCAGGTAGACGGTATCGTCTCCCACGGTGTCGGAGGAGTCCTTGGAGTAGCAGAAGGCCACCTCGTAGGTGCCGTCCTTCTGGGCGACGTAGGTGAAGCAGGTGTTCCACTTGTCAGACTCGCCCGAGATCTGGTAGATATCCTTGGCGTCCACCAGCATATAGAGGATATCGGCGCCCTGCTCGCTGGATGCCCAGTAGTCGAAGGCCAGGGCCTCGCCCGCCTTCATGGTGACGTCGGCGTACATGATGGAGAAGCTGCCGTCCTTGCCGGAGTTGGCGGGGACGATGACCTTTTCGCCGTCCTTCTCCTTGATGATGAAGGGCCAGTACATCTCGGCGTTCTCGTCCTCGGTCTCGGGGCGGTAGGTGACGGTGATCTCACCCTGGTTGAAGACCCCCGCGATCTCGTCGGAGGAGGGCATGGAGACGTTGGGCTTCTCGGCGGGCATGAGCTCGTCCAGGCTGTGGAAGAGCTTCTGCTCGTAGCTTTCGGCGGTGAAATGCTCGAACATGGCCACGAAGGGAGCGTCGCTGACGATGCCGCCCGCCTCGATCATGCAGATGACGCCGTAGCGGTCCACCAGCACCGAGGTGGGGTAGCCCTGGATGTTGAAGGCGGGGCCCATGTTGGTGTAATCCTTGGCCATGGGGAAGGACAGGCCGCCCTCGGCGCCCTCGCCCACGTAGTCGGTGTAGAAGTTATCCTTGAATTTCTTGATGCCCTCCTCAGAGTCGCCGCTGAGGGTGGAGTGGTTCAGGGCTACGATCTCAATGTCGTCCTTGAACTGCTGATACACGGCGTCCATATAGGGGAACTCCTTGACGCACCAGGAGCAGGTGGTATACCAGAAGTTGATCAGCACCATCTTCTTGGTCTTCAGGAGCTCGGAGAGCTTCTGGGTGTTGCCGTCGGTGTCCACCACCGAGAAGTCCCGCATGACGTCGCCCAGCTGGTAGGACTTACCGCTGTGGTCGGTGTTGTCGATGACGGCGGAGGTGAGGGCGATCTCGGTAGCCGTGCCGGACAGGGGATAGCAGGCCTCGGTCTTGTAGCCCTCGGGCATGCCCGAGAGGACCGCCACGTACTTGTCGCTCTTCTTCAGGGTGATCTTGGCCACACCCGCGGCATCGGTGGTGGTGTAGTTGACCAGATCCTCCAGGGTGTCGTCGGTGTAGATATAGACGTTGACGCCCGAAAGAGCCAGACCGCCCGCAGATTTGACCGTGATGGAGTACTCGGCCTTGGCCTCGGAGCTGCCGGGCTTGGTCTCGGAGGGGGTGTTGGGCTGGGTGGTCTCGCCGGTGGTCTCATCGGGTCCGTTGTTCGGATTGCAGGCGGCAAAGGACGCCAGCAGCATGAGCAACGCCAGGATGAGGGCGAGGGACTTGCGCAGATTCTTCATGTTTTTTCTCCTATCAGGGATTTTGTTCGCTATGTATGTGATGGGCTACAAAGGAGCATAGAACAACATCGTATAGCATACCACAAACTTCGGAAAAAATCAAGGGGGTTTCCGGATTTTTTATTATTAATGATATATGTTTACAATTTGCTCTTGAATTATCCATCTCGATGTGATAAAATACTGTTTACGCATGGACTTTTTTATTTGTGTCGAAAATACGCCGAAAAGCGTCAGAAAGGTAAGGAACATGTTCGCAAATTCCGCAAAGCAAAAGACTACGATCCGCGTCCTGACGGTGGTACTGGCCGCCGTGATGATCCTGTCCGCGGCCGCCGCCGTCATCGGTTGGCTGATCCCCGACAGCTCTCCGGGCGGGGGCGGGATCCATCTCCTTGACAAGGATCTCATCACCAACAAGGAGAACTACTACGACAGCTCGGTGATCTACAAGCTTCCCGAGACCATCAAGGAGACCGACGAGATCTCGGTCATCATTGAGGTCAAGGAGAAGTCCCTTCTGGAGCAGTACCCCGGGGCCTCCTCGGGTATGAGCTTCACTGAGTACGCCCTCTCCGACGAGGCCGCCGCCATCCGCGGCCGCATCGCCGCCGAGAAGGACGCTCTGCTCTCCGACTTCAACAAGGCTGAGCTCAAGTACGCGACGGGTAAGAGCTACACCAACGTCATGAGCGGCTTTGAGATCCTCATCAAGGCGGGGGATTTTGAGTCCTTCGTCAAGACCGTGGGCGACCGAGGCACCACCATCATCGGTGAGGTCTACAAGCCCGAGGAGACCAAGTCCGAGGGAACTCAGCTGGTGGAGAACACCGTCAACGTCTACCCCACGGGTATCTTCAACAGCTCGGGCTTTGCGTACGACGGCACCGGCACCGTGGTGGCGGTCCTGGACACGGGTCTGGACTACTACCACTCCGCCTTCTCCCTGGATAACTTCACCGCCGACCGCAGCAAGCTGGGCCTGACCTTCGACGAGGTCGCCGCCCTCATTAGCGACACCCGCGCCTCGGGGATGCAGTCGAACCTGACCGCCTCCGACGTGTACATCAACGAGAAGGTGCCCTTCAGCTTCGACTACGCCGACGGGGACTCCGACGTCTACCCCATCGCCTCGGACCACGGTACCCACGTGGCGGGCATCATCGCGGGCAAGGACGACACCATCACGGGTGTGGCCCCCAACGCCCAGCTCTGCATCATGAAGACCTTCTCGGACGTGGAGACCTCCGCCCGCTCTGCCTGGATCCTGGCGGCTCTGGACGACTGCGTGGTCATCGGCGTGGACGTCATCAATATGTCCCTGGGTACCGATTGCGGCTTCTCCCGCGAGATGGACAAGGAAGCCATCTCGGGCGTGTACGACCGCATCCGCGCCGCGGGTATCTCCATCGTGGCCGCCGCCTCCAACAGCTATAACTCTACATATTCTTCCGAGAAGAACGGTAACCTGGGCCTGACCTCCAACCCCGACTCGGCTACCGTCGGCTCTCCCTCTACCTACAAGGGCGCCCTGTCCGTGGCGTCCATCAGCGGTACCAAGACTCCTTACCTGCTCTACGGCGAGACCATCATCTATTTCCTGGAGTCCTCCGACCGTGTGTCCGAGGAGAAGAATTTCTACGACGATCTGCTCCCCGACGGTGTGGACGAGCTGGAGATCGAATTCATCACCATCCCCGGCGCGGGCCGCTCCGCCGACTACACGGGTATTGACGTCAAGGGCAAGATCGCCCTGGTGGCCCGTGGCTCCACCACCTTCGAGGAGAAGGCCAACGTGGCCCAGCAGAAGGGCGCGGCGGGTATCATCATCTACAACAACGTATCGGGTGATATCAAGATGAACGTGGGCGACACCACCATCGCCGTGGCCTCCATCCGCCAGGACGACGGTGAGATGCTGGCCGCCGCCGGCAAGGGTGTTCTGTCGGTGAAGCGCTCCCAGACCTCGGGTCCCTTCATGTCCGACTTCTCCTCCTGGGGCCCCACCCCCGATCTCCAGCTGAAGCCCGAGATCACCGCCCATGGCGGCTCCATCCTGTCGGCTGTCCCCGGTCAGTCCTACGACCGCATCTCGGGTACCTCCATGGCGACCCCCAATATGTCGGGCGTGACCGCGCTGCTCCGCCAGTACGTCAAGCAGAACTTCCCCGACAAGGCCGACGACCCCGTGGCGGTCACCGCCTTTGTTAATCAGCTCCTCATGTCCACCGCCGACGTGGTCTACAACACCAACGGCCTGCCCTACTCCCCCCGTAAGCAGGGCGCAGGCCTGGCCAACCTGGTCAGCGCCGCCTCCACCAAGGCCTTCATCCGGACCTACGACCGCAAGACCGGCGAGATCATGGATAAGTCCAAGATCGAGCTGGGGGACGATCCCAACCGCACCGGCGTGTACACCCTGAAGTTCGCCATCAACAACTTCGGTTCCTCCGCTCTGACCTACGACGTCTCGGCTATCGTCATGACCGAGGGCGTCAGCGATACCAAGACCAACCAGGGCGAGACCACCGTCACCGAGCAGGGCTACATCCTGAGCGGTGCCTCGGTAGTCGTCTCCGACTGCAAGGGCGGCTCCCTGTCGGGCAGCACCGTCACTGTGGATGGCGGCAAGGTAGCCGAGCTCACCGTCACCATCACCCTCAGCGATGAGGACAAGAAGTACATGGACGAGTCCTTCGAGAACGGTATGTACGTGGAGGGCTTCGTGACCCTCACCGCCGCCGAGGGCACCGTCAGTCTGGGCGCTCCCTACCTCGCCTTCTACGGCGACTGGACCGAGGCCCCCATCATGGACCTGGACTTCTTCCAGACCAACAAGGATGAGCTGGACGATTCCATCGACCTTCTGGACAAGACCCTGCCCGATGCCTACGCCACCCGCCCCGTGGGCCGCGTGGAAGGGGACTACGTCAGCTTCATGGGCGCTTACTACTTCGTCCAGAACCCCGCCGACAAGAAGATCGCCGCCGACCGCAAGTACATCTCCATCTCCAACCAGGAGGGCGCGGTCAACGCCGTCCAGTACGTTTGGGCAGGCCTGCTCCGTAACGTCAAGGAGGCGGTCATCACCGTCACCGACGACGCCACGGGCGAGGTGGTGTACGAGACCGTGGATCGGGATATCCGCAAGTCCTACAGTAACGGCGCGACGATTTTCCCCGCCAACATCGACGTGAAGTTCTCGGCCATTGACCGGGCCCTGAAGAACAACTCCTCCTACACCGTCACCGTCAAGACCTACATGGACTACGACCGCGACGGCGCCGAGACCAACGACAACCTCGTTGTCAATGACAACGACACCTTCACCTTCCCCGTAGTCACCGACTTCCAGGCTCCCGCCGTCACCGACTGCGAGTTCTACACCGAGTACGATAAGTCGGCTAAGAAGACCCGCCTCTTCGCCAAGATGTCGGTCTACGACAACCACTACGCCATGTGTATGCAGCTGGGCTACGTGGCCCTGGAGCAGGACGGCTACATGGTCAAGGCCTTTGACAAGTACATGACCCCCGTCTACTCCGAGGAGAACTCCACCACTACCGTCATCTACGAGCTGACCGACTACGTGGACGAGATCCGCATGAACTCCGCTAACGGCAACTGCATCACCGTGGTCACCTACGACTACGCCTTGAACCAGGCCGCCTACGAGATCCCCCTGCCCGATGACTACACCGACTTCTACTTCACCGAGTCCGAGCTGACCCTGTCTCCCAACGAGGTCTACGATCTCAAGCCTCTGGTGTATCCCGCCACCGAGTGGCCCGAGCTTCTGGAGTACTACTCCGCCAACATGGACGTGGCTACTGTGGTGGGCGATAAGCTGGTGGCCATCGCTCCCGGTGTGTCCCGCATCGTGGCCCGCGACCCCGTGACCAAGAAGACCGCCTCCTTCACCCTGACGGTGCGGGGCGAGGGGGACGAGGGCTACGTGCGCTACGACAAGCCCGTGGCCGAGAACTTCACCCTGACGGGCTACCGCGTCGACAAGGCCTACTACTTCCTCTCCTCCGAGGAGCGAGACCTGGGTGTGACCGGGGACGAGATGAAGTTCGTGGGCGAGAACTACTCCCTCTCCATGTTCCCCTCCGAGTCGGTGACCCTGCGCTACCGCCTGGACGCCTACTTCCCCGAGGATACCAAGGTGGTGTTCGAATCCTCCAACGAGAACATCGTCACCGTGGATGAAAACGGCGCCATCACCGCCGTGGCCGAGGGCTTCGCCTCCATCGCCGTCAAGGTCTTCATGGACGACCAGGCCACCTACTTCTCTAAGTCCATCAGCATCAGCGTCAAGGATCCCTACGTGACCACCGGCCCCTCCCTGACCCACTACTTCGGTCTGGGCGGCGTGGTCAACATCCCCGCCTCCCTGTCCATCACCGAGATCGGACAGTACGCCTTCTCCAACTTCGATTATATCCCCAAGGGCCCCGAGGACGAGATCTCGGAGGACCTCCCCGAGACCACCAAGATCTGGTTCATCGGTGACGATACCATCGAGGAGGTCATCATCCCCGAGGGCGTCAAGACCATCGGTCCCTTCGCCTTCGCCAACCTGACCGCCCTGAAGCGTGTGGTCCTGCCCTCCACCCTGGAGCGCATCGACCAGGGCGCCTTCTACGGCTGTACCGCCCTTAAGACCGTGGAGGGCCTGGGCAGTGTCAAGTTCATCAACCAGAACGCCTTCGCCGACTGCGCTCTGGAGGGTTCCATCAAGCTGGACAGCGTGGTGGCTCTGGCTGACTACGCCTTCTTCGGCAACGCCCCTCTGAAGGGCGTGACCCTCTCTGCCTCTACCCAGTCGGTGGGTGCATACGCCTTCGCGGGCTGTGAATCCCTGACCTCGGTGAGCATCCCCGCCGAGAAGATCAAGCTGGGCCGTTACGCATTCAGCGGTTGTAAGGCTCTGCCCACGATCTCCGTCAACGCCTCCGTCGTGCCCGCAGGCGCCTTCGACGGCTGTGCGGCTCTGACCTCCGTGACCCTGGGCAAGGACGTGGCGGTCATCGGCGAGTACGCCTTCCGCGGTACCGCCCTGAACGCCTTCACCGTGGCCGAGAGCAACACCGCCTTCACCGTCCAGGCAGGGAAGCCTTACCTGCTCAACAAAGAAGGAAACACCCTGATCCTGGTGGCTCCCGGTGTCAAGGGCTCCTTCGAGCTCTCTGACTCCAAGGTGACCGCCATCGGTACGGGCGCCTTCTCGGGCAACAAGCAGCTGACCACGGTCACTATGCCCCAGGTCACCGTTGTGGGAGCCTATGCCTTCGCTGATTGCTCCCGTCTGGAGACGATCAAGCTGGGTAAGCTCACTACCATCGCCGACCATTCCTTCTACCGCACCGCCATCAAGGCGACCCCCGACCTGTCGGGCGTGGCTGTGATCGGTGACTACGCCTTCGCCCGCTCCTCTGTTGAGAGCGTGGTCATCCCCGACGGCGTGACCGTGGGGGCCTCCGCCTTCCGCGAGTGCAAGGCTCTCAAGTCTGTGAAGATCGGAAACAACGCCGGTATCGGTGATTCCGCCTTCCGTCTGGACATCGACAGCAACTACGAGGCCACCTTCTACGAGGAGAACGATATCCGCTTCTACCACTACGTCCTCACCTCTCCCCTACTGGAGCTTACGATCGGCGAGAACGTGCAGATCGGTAACTCCGCCTTCTACGGCGCCTCCAAGCTGGAGACCGTGACCCTGGGCAAGAATGCTGTCATCGGCGATTTCGCCTTCTACAACGCCGCCGAGCTGGAGAGCATCGACCTCTCCGCCGCCCTGTCGGTGGGTGAGTCCGCCTTCTCGGGCGATATGCTCTACCTCTTCTCCAACAGCGGCCTGACCATCCCCGTCATCGACGGCGAGGGTATGTACGTCTACCTGTACTACGCCGCGGATCTCCGGTCGGTGGATCTCTCCGCCGCCGCATCCATGGGCGAGTCCGCCTTCGCCTACTGTAAGGAGCTGACCTCGGTCAAGCTGGGCAGCAGCATTACCGCCATCCCCGCCCAGGCCTTCTTCTACTGCGAGGCCCTGTCCGATATCAACCTGAGGGGCGTGGAGTCCATCGGCACCAACGCCTTCAACAGCACCGCCCTGACCGCTGTCGATCTCTCCGCCGCCGCGGATATCGGCACCTACGCCTTCGTCTACAACGAGGGTCTGACCGCCGTGATCCTGAATCCCAACGGCTCCACCCTGGGTGAGGGCGCCTTCTCCTACTGTAACGCCCTGGCATCCGCGGAGAACCTGAACAAGGTCACCTCCGTGGGGGATTACGCCTTCGCTTACACCGCCATCACCTCGGCTGATCTGGAGTCTGCCTCCTACCTGGGTACCCACGCGTTCCTGAAGGAGGAGATGACCGACTTCACCGTGACCCTCGGCTCGGCTCTGGCCGATCTGGGTGACAATCCCTTCGCCAACTGCCGTCTGGAGGCCTTCAAGTCCACCGAGACCGAGACCTTCAACGGCTCCGAGTACGGCACCGAGACCCTGACCTTCGCCATCAGCGATACCGTCCGCGTCATCGACGGCCACCTCTACCGCGTGGTTCCCACGGGTCTGGAGCTGATCGCCTATGCGGGTGACGCTTCCGTGGTCACCGTGGCCGACGGCACCGTCCGCATCGCCGACATGGCCTTCGCGGGTGCCCCTGTTCGCCAGGTGGTGACGCCCTACACCCTGAAGTCGGTGGGCCACAAGGCCTTCTACGGCTGTGAGAAGCTGTCCATGCTGTCCTTCGCTTCCTACGTCGCTCCCGCCCTGGAGGAGGCCTATGACGCCGAGCTGTTCAACAGCAAGGATCACATTCCGGCTACGGGTCAGTATTCCTTCACCAACACCGACGGCGAGGAGATCTACCACGACGGTCTCGGCATCGTGCCTTACTTCATGTGGAACGCTGCCGATACCCCCTCCAATGTCTACTATGGCGCGAACTTCGTGGACTACGTGGGTCTCTATGACGGAGACCTGGTCATCGTCCGTCCCGTCAACGGCCGTCAGTACGATTCCTTCATCTGGGGCCGGTATTTTGCCACCGTGGTGGACGGCGCCGCCGCCGCCGACGAGGTGACCCTGGCCGCCATCGCCGCCATCAACGCTCTGCCCGACAAGGTCTCCCTGGCGGACAAGCCCCTGGTCATCGCCGCCCGCGAGGCCTACGACAGGATCTCCACCATCGAGCAGCGCGCTCTGGTCACCAACTACTCCAAGCTGGAGCAGGCCGAGAAGCGTATCAAGGATCTGGAGTATCTGGAGAACGGCGACGGGACCGAGACCGATACCGAGCCTGTGGAGAACGGCGGATTCTTTGAGGGGATCCCCGCCTCCGCCATCGCTCTTGGTGTGCTGTCCATCCTGTTCCTGACCGCCGCCATCGTCTTTGCCTGCCTGTATCTGAGCAAGCGCAAGGCTCTGGCCGCCGCTGGTGCCAATGGTGCTGTGGCCGCTCCCGCGCCCGGCGCGGATGCCGCTCCCACCGAGGAGACGGCTGCCGAGGCTCCCGCCGAGACTCCCGCCAAGTCCTCCGAGGAGGCTCCTGCCGAGGCTCCCGCTGAGGCTCCTGCGGTAGCCCCTGTCAAGGCCAAGAAGCCCAAGAAGGCCCGCAAGAGCCGTCCCAAGACCAATCTGAAGTCCTTCGGTAAGACCCGCGCGCCCATCCACTTCAGTCTGCCTCCCGCCGTGACCCTGGCCATCGTCATTGTCCTGGCCGTGGCCGCCCTGGTCTTCGGCGTGCTGGCCATCGTGGGCGGTATGTCCCTGTGGGATACCCCCTACACCGGCATGGACGAGGAGGGCTACACCGTCAGCGTCCGCTTTGACGCAGGCGGCGGCTCCTTCGCGGGATCCCCCAACGAGGTCTACATCGTGGACGTTTTCAACCCCGCCGACTACAAGACCGACGCTGAGGGCAAGGCTCAGATCGCCTTGATCGCCCCCGACGATCCTATCCGCAAGGACAGCGCCTTCCCCGTGTCCAACACCGGCCACTTCCTGGCGGGCTGGTACACCGAGCGCACCCTCCGCGTGGACGAAAACGGCCAGCCTCTGGACGAGTACGGTCAGCCCACCGCCGTGAGCGGCCGTCCTCAGGGCTACACCTACAGCGGCAAGTGGGATTTCAAGACCGACCGTCTCGCCGTTGACCCCAACGGCACAAAGGGCTCCGCGGAGAATGAGATCACCCTCTACGCCGCCTGGGTCCCCTACTTCAACTTCGAGTTCTACGCCGCAGAGGCTGACGGCTCCTTCTCCCTGATCGAGACCAAGCAGCTGGTCACCATCGACCTGCCCGTGTGGAACCAGCGCACCGGTAAGCTGGATATGAAGGACTTCCCCTCCGTAGAGGGCATGACCTTCGAGTCCGCTTTCCTGGATGAGGCCATGACCATCCCCGCCGAGGGCAAGGTCAGCGGCGCCGTGGACTATGCCACGGGTACGGTGGAGAGCGACGGTACCATCCGCCTCTACACCACCTGGATGGAGGGAACCTGGTTCCGCATCTCCACCCCCAAGCAGTTCTACGACAATGCCCGCCTGGGCGGCAGCTACCTCATCGAGGCAGATCTGGACTTCTCAAATTTCCTGTGGCCTACGGTCATGTCCACGGGTGAGTTCACCGGCTCCATCGTGGGTAACGGCCACACCATCTCCAATGTGACCGTCCTGCAGGGCGATAATTCCAAGATCAACGGCGGTCTCTTCGGCGTGCTGGGGGCTTCCTCCTCCGTCACCGATCTCCGCCTGGAGAACATCACCTTCCGCGTCGTGGCGGGCTCCCGTATGCAGGGAACCAACTACGGTCTGCTGGCGGGTACCGTTCAGGAGGGCGCGACTCTTCAGAACGTCACCGTCACGGGTACCATTGAGATCGGTAAGGATTGCTACCGTCCCAACGATTACAACATCGGCCTGCTCTGCGGAAGCGGCAAGGTCGAGGGCATCGACATGAGCGGCATCACCGTCACGGTCGAGGATCCCGACAACAACACCGCCCGCGTGGAGGTGAACCCCGAAACCGGCGAGGTCACTCTGACCTTCGCCGAGTGATCGGGCCGCGTATATAATTAGGAGGAATACAGAAAATGAGTAAGAAAATCCTTTCGGTCGTGCTGGCCGCTCTGATGTGCTTCAGCACGGTCGCCGTGTTCGCTTCCTGCGGGGGCGGGGGAGGAAGACCCGACGCCCTGGTCATCATGACCGAGGAGCTGGACGGTCTCTTCAACCCCTTCTTCTCCACCACCGCCGCCGACGGTACCATCGTGTCCATGACCCAGATCGGTATGCTGGGCACCGACTACGTGAACGGTGAGGTCATCGTGGCCTGCGGCGACGAGCACGCCGTGGTGGTCAAGGACTACGACGTGGTCTACGACAGCGCCGCCGACAATACCGTCTACACCTTTATCATCAAGAACGGCATCACCTTCTCGGATGGCAAGCCCCTGACCATAAACGACGTGCTGTTCAACCTGTACGTGTACCTGGATCCCGTCTACACCGGCTCCTCTACCATGTACTCCACCGACATCCTGGGTCTGAAGGACTACCGCACCCAGACCGTCAGCTCGGGGGACAACGGCGCCGACGACCGGATCACCCAGCAGGCAGGCGACAGAGCCAAGAACCGCATCAACGAGCTGATCAACCTCTACAAGCAGGTGGGTCAGACCGCTACCCAGGGTACCTACTCCGCCACCTACGACCAGATGGTGGCCGCCATCCAGAGCCACAGCCTGTCCAGCGGCTACAGAGAGGCTATTTCCAACGATCCCTCCGAGGTCACCGTGGACAACCTGCTGGCCGACTATGAGCTGACCCTGAAGTACTTCCGAGAAGAGCTGAACACCGACTACGTCTCCGCCAAGGAGGCTTACCTGGAGGAGCCCTACAAGTCCACGGGTGAGTTCGACGAGGTCACCTCCTTCATGTACGCCGAGGGCTACGTCACCATCGAGTACGAGAAGGACGAGAACAACAAGGACATCAAGTCCCGGATCAAGAAGGTCATCCGCAACTACAACGCCGACGTGGTGGTGGATAAGGATTCCGCCATCCAGTACGTCTACGATTCCAAGGTGGAGCAGGAGCTGCACATGATCCTCATGTACTGGGCCACCGCTCAGAAGCTCTCCACCGGCTACACCGCCGCCGCCAAGGAGGTCATCCTCCACGCGGGTGTGAAGGACGGTCAGCTGGCCGTGCCCAACATCGCGGGTATCGTCTCCCTGGGCCACACCACCGACGAGACCGTCGCCTACGCCAAGAACGGCAGCTACACCGTGGCTCACGACCATAACGCCGACGGCACCCCCGTGAACCCCGACGAGTACGACGTGCTCCAGATCACGGTCAAGGGCACCGACCCCAAGGCCATCTGGAACTTCGCCTTCTCGGTGGCGCCCCAGCACTACTACGCCGAGGGCTACACCGTGGACATTCCCAACAATCAGTTCGGTGTGGAGTACGCCTCCTACGAGTTCATGACCACCGTCATCCAGTCTCCCCGCAACGTCAAGGTCCCCATGGGCGCGGGCGCCTACAAGGCCACCGACGCGAACAACGGCGACAACCCCGAGGGTACCGCCTTCTTCAGCAACAACGTGGTCTACTTCAAGGCCAACCATAACTTCCTCATGGGAGCCCCCAAGATCGAGAAGCTCCGCTACCAGGTGGTCTCCTCCTCCAACGCCCTGAACGTGCTGGAGAGCGGTTCGGTCCACTTCGTCACCCCCCAGTTCACCCAGAACAACATCGACAAGCTCAACGGCATGGCCGCCAAGGGCATCGAGAAGACCTCTACCCGTCAGCTGGGCTACGGTTACATCGGTATCAACGCGGGCAAGGTGCCGGATATCAACATCCGCAAGGCCATCATGTGCGCCATGGATACCAGCCTGGCGCTGTCCTACTACTCCACGGGTACCGCCGAGACCATCTACTGGCCCATGTCCACCGTCTCCTGGGCATACCCCAAGGACGAGAGCGGTAACAACAGCCGTGACAACCTCCACAGCGACTACATCGCCATCAACTGGAACCGCGAGGACGCCATGGCCTCCATCAAGTCCTTCATGGAGATGGCAGGTGTCTCCGCAGGTGACGCTGCCCTGTCCATCAAGTTCACCATCGCAGGCTCCAACCTCACCGACCACCCCACCTACCAGACCTTCCAGAACGCCGCCGACCTCCTCAACGAGTGCGGCTGGGACATCGAGGTGGTGCCTGACACCCAGGCACTGACCAAGCTGTCCACCGGCTCCCTGGCCGTCTGGGCCGCCGCCTGGGGCTCCACCATCGACCCCGATATGTACCAGGTCTACCACAAGAACTCCACCGCCACCTCTACCCTGGCCTGGGGCTACCGTGAGATCCTGGCCTCCCCCGCTCTGTACCAGTACGAGAACGCCGTCCTGAACGATCTCTCCGCCGTCATCGACGAGGCCCGCGAGACCGACGACCAGGAGATCCGCTCCGAGCTGTACAAGGAGGCCATGGGCTACGTCCTGGATCTGGCCGTGGAGATGCCCGTCTACCAGCGTGACGTGCTGTACGCCTACAACGCGGGCGTCATCAAGTCCTCCTCCCTCCCCGAGGAGATCAACCCCTACACCTCTCCCCTGGACAAGATCTGGGAGATCGAATTTGCTAACTAAATGATAAGATAAGGTGTCATTATGTTAAAGTATATTTTGAAACGTCTCGGTCTGGCGGTGCTGATCCTTCTGGGCGTATCTCTCATCATTTACGTTCTGGTCAGATGTATGCCCGTCAGCTTCATCGAGGGCAAGATCGCCGAGATGAACCAGGGCGGCGCCACCATCCCCGAGGAGACGGTGGAGAGCATGAAAAAGCTCTACGGTCTGGAGGACGACAGCTTTGTGGGTATCCTGAAGGGCTACGTCAACTGGCTGGGCAAGCTGGTGCAGTTCGACTTCGGTACCAGCTTCAAGTACGGCGCCCCCGTCATCGACGTCATCCGCGATCACATGGGCGTGTCCTTTGCCATCGCCTTTGTGGCGGTGATATTGGAGTTCCTCATCGCCATTCCTCTGGGTATTACCGCCGCCACCCACCAGTATTCGGCCAGAGACTATATCGTCACCGTTCTGGTCATGATCGGTATCTCCCTCCCCGCCTTCTTCTTCGGACAGGTGCTCAAGGACCTGTTCGCCAACAAGCTGGGCTGGTTCCCGCCGTCGGGCATGACCGACGCCTCCCAGTCCTACACGGGCATCTACCTGCTTCTGGACTACCTGAAGCATATGTTCATCCCCGTCCTGACCGTGGTCATTTTGTCCATCGGCGGACGCATGAGAATGACCCGTACCAATATGCTGGAGGTCCTGAGCTCCGACTACATCCGTACCGCCCGCGCCAAGGGCCTTTCGGAGCGTGTCGTGGTCTACAAGCACGCCTTCCGCAATACCATGATCCCTCTGGTCACCTCTCTGGCGGGGCTTCTGCCCTCCCTGTTCTCGGGTGCCATCATCACCGAGCAGGTCTTCGACCTCCCCGGTATCGGTAACGTGGCTTACAAAGCCATGATCGTGGCTGACATTCCCTTCATCATGGGCTACAATATGTTCCTGGCGCTTTTGAGTGTCCTGGGCGTGCTGCTGGCCGACCTGATGTACGCGGTGGTGGATCCCCGCGTCAAGCTCACCTGATACGGCAAGGAGGTCTGATACTATGGAAGAAAATAAGAATCAATCCCTTGAGACCGTAGCCGAGGAGACCGAGGTCAAGGCCGCCGACACCGCCGACACCGACGAGCCTTTGGACAAGAACGTCCGCCTCATGTCCCCCACCCGCATGGTCATGCGCCGCTTCTTCCGCTCCAAGCTGAGCGTGGCGGGTCTTGTCATGATCGTGGCCCTGTTCCTCTTCTGCTGGCTGGGCCCCGTGGTCTACACCCAGTGGGGAGAGACCACCCAGGATAAGTCGGGCAAGGTAGAGTACACCCGGCAGCCCATCACCATGATGGTGGACGGCAAGGAAGTGACGGTCTACCAGGTGGTGGAGACCAACAAGACCATCAACTCCCTGGCCAAGCCTGACAAAAACCACATCCTGGGCACCGACAAGGACGGCCGTGACGTCTTCACCCGTCTCATGTACGGCGGCCGCATCTCCCTGACCGTCAGCTTCATCGCCGTCTTCGCCATCACAATCTTCGGCGTGGTGCTGGGCGGTATCTCGGGCTACTTCGGCGGGGCTGTGGACGGTGTCATCATGAGAATCTGCGACATTCTCATGTGTCTGCCCGGCTTCCCCATTCTGCTGATCATCGGTACTCTCCTGGATTCCATGGGAGTCCCGTCCCAGCTTCGTATCTACTATCTGATGGCCTACCTGACCCTGTTCTCCTGGCCGGGAACGGCGCGACTGGTCCGCGGTCAGATCCTGTCCCTCCGCGAGCAGGAGTACATGGTGGCCGCCGAGGCCATGGGCTACTCCACCCCCCGCAAGATCTTCAAGCATCTGGTCCCCAACGTCATGCCCCAGCTCATCGTCTCCATGACCCTGTCCCTGGGCAGCATGATCCTCTACGAGGCCTCCCTGTCCTACCTGAACATGGGCGTCCGCGCTCCCTACGCCGCGTGGGGTACCATGATCAACATCGTGGCCGAGGACCAGTACATCCTGGAGAACTTCTTCAACGTCTGGGGCCCTCCCGGCCTCTGCATCATACTGGCGGTGCTGGGCTTCAACTTCGTAGGCGACGGCCTGCGTGACGCCCTCGACCCCAAGATGAGGAGGTGATACCATGGCAGAAAAGAAAAGCTCCCATTACCTCTCGGGTAAAGAGGTCCGCGCCATCGCCAAGGAGAATCGCAAGATCATGAACGCCCTGGAGAAGCGCAAGCACAGACGGGCCGACGAATCCGAGTTCACCACCGAGATGAAGGATCCCGCCAACATCCTGGAGATCGAGGATCTGCACACCTACTTCTTCACGGATCAGGGCGTGGTCAAGGCCGTAAACGGCGTGTCCTTCAACGTCCCCAAGAACGCCACCGTTGGCGTCGTGGGCGAGTCGGGCTGCGGCAAGAGCGTGACCTCCATGTCGGTCATGCAGCTGCTCCAGGGCCCCCAGGGACAGATCGTCTCGGGCGCTATCCGCTTCAATTCCCACGACTTCAAGCGGGACAGCCACGGCAACCTCATCCCCACGGGTGAGGCGGACCACAACGGCACTCCTCTCTTTGAGATGGAGGACAAGGTCTTCGACATCGCCTCCATGCCCATCCATGAGATCCACCGCATCCGCGGCCGTCAGATCGCCATGATCTTCCAGGAGCCTATGACCTCCCTCAACCCCGTGTTCACCATCGGTGAGCAGCTGGACGAGGTGACCTTCATCCACGTCCCCGGGGCCACCAAGGAGATGGCCCGGGCCCGCTCCATGGAGATGCTCTCCCTGGTGGGTATCGCCGCCCCCGAGCGGGTATACAAGGCATTCCCCCACGAGCTGTCGGGCGGTATGCGTCAGCGCGTCATGATCTCCATGGCCCTGGCCTGCAACCCCCGCCTCATCATCGCCGACGAGCCCACCACGGCTCTGGACGTGACCATCCAGGCTCAGATCCTGGATCTGCTCCGCGACCTGAAGGACAAGATGGACGGCTCCATCCTGCTGATCACCCACGACCTGGGCGTCATCGCCGAGATGGCCGACTTCGTGGTGGTCATGTACGCGGGCCGCGTCATCGAGATGGGCACCGTGGCCGAGATCTTCCACGATCCCCGCCATCCCTACACCATCGGCCTGCAGAAGTCCAAGCCCACCATGGACTCCGACAGCGATACCCTGTTCAACATCCCCGGCAACGTCCCCAACCCTGTGAATATGCCCAACCACTGCTACTTCAAGGAGCGTTGCGACCGTTGCATCGAGAAGTGCGGCGGGGACTACCCCTGCATGGTGCAGGTCAGCCCCACCCATTTCGTGTCCTGTCACCTGTACGGAGAGGAGGAGAGCCATGGCTGATACCAAGAATATGACGGCAGAGGCCGCTGAGACCGCCGATGAGCGCAAGCCCCTCCTTTCGGTGAAGGATCTCCGCAAGGCCTTCCCCATCAAGAAGTCGTTGACGGGCAAGGTCCAGCAGGAGCTGATCGCCGTGGACAACGTCTCCTTCGACCTCTACCCCGGCGAGACCCTGGGTATCGTGGGCGAGTCGGGCTGCGGCAAGACCACCCTGGGCCGTACCATCCTCAAGCTCCACCCCTCAAACGGCGGACAGATCATCTACGACGGCAACGATATTACGAACTACTCCAAGACCCAGATGCGCTCCCTCCGTACCGAGATGCAGATCATCTTCCAGGACCCCTACTCCTCCCTGCCGCCCCGCGCTACCGTGGGCGACATCCTCTCGGAGCCTGTGAAGGTCCACAAGATCGTGCCTCCTTCCCAGGTCAAGGACTACGTCATCGACCTCATGGAGCAGTGCGGTCTCCGGGACTACTACTACGAGCGCTACCCCCATGAATTCTCGGGCGGCCAGCGCCAGCGTATCTGTATCGCCCGCGCTCTGTCGGTCAACCCCAAGCTGGTGGTCTGCGACGAGCCTGTGTCGGCACTGGACGTGTCCATTCAGGCTCAGATCATCAACCTTCTGAAAAAGCTCCAGAAGGAGCGAGGCCTCACCTACCTTTTCATCTCCCACGACCTGTCGGTGGTCAAGTTCATTTCGGACAAGATCGGCGTCATGTATCTGGGCAACATGGTGGAGTTCGGCGCCAAGAAGGACATCTTCGGCAATCCCCTCCACCCCTACACCCGCGCCCTCTTCTCGGCCATTCCCAACCCCGATCCCGATAAGAAGATGGAGCGAATCGTGCTGAAGGGGGATATCCCCTCTCCCGCCAATCCTCCCGCGGGGTGCCGCTTCCATACCCGTTGCCCCGAGGCCTGTGATGCGTGCGGCGCCGAGGCTCCCGTCTACCGCGAGGTGGAGCCGGGCCATTTCGTGGCCTGCCACAAGGTCTGATCTGCTATGGGAAAGGACGGCAAGCAGCCCAAGAAGAAGAAGGAAAAGATCACGTATATCGACGACGGCTCCACCGTGGCCGATATGTCGGGGGTGCGGGGGAATACCCCCCTGCGCCGTCCTGTACAGCCCTCCTACAAGAAGCAAAAGCGTCAGCCCACTACCCGAGCGGGAAGCATCTGGCAGACCTACGTCTCCGCCGTCCGCTCCATGATCGGCCCCATGCTGATCTTTCTGGGGGGAATGTCGGTGGTCTTCTTCCTCATCTGGGTCATTCTCGGATTCTTCGCGTAAAGCATTCACTCATTCCAAAAATCGTTACCGCGCAAGCCCTTTTCCGACTTGCGCGGTCTCACCATCCCAACCAAGAAAGGATACGCTCATGAAGCTTTCAGTCAGGATCCTCTCTCTCTTCCTCTGCCTCTCCATGCTGGCGGGGCTTTGCGCCGTGACGGTTTCCGCCGCGCCCGCCGTGACGGGGGCAGTCAAGACCGACACCCAGGCCATCCAGATCGACGGCACCGACACGGGTATCGCCCTGACCCAGTACCTGCTCAGCAAGGGCTCCAAGTACAGCTCCGCCGCCGACGGCCTTCTGAACGTCATCGAGTTCATCCCCTCGGATAAGCTCACTATGGCCGTGCTCAACGGCGGTGAATACACCTGGACCAAGGGTACCATGGGTAGTAACGCCGTGGCCTACAACAAGGCCCACAGCGACGGCACCGTCATCGCCGCCATCAACGGCGATCCCTGGATCGTCCACCACACCGACTACGACGGCGACGGCGTCAAGGCCACCGGCCCCTCGGTCAAGCACGTCAGCGTCTCCCGCGGTACCATGATCATCGGGGGCGAGCTGTGGGCCTCCCACCAGATCGACGACGAGAACAACCTGGCCCGCAACGACAACGTGGAGCGAGGCACCGGCGCCTCCCGCGGTCCCGTCTTCGCCATCAAGGCCGACGGCACCGCCATGATCGGTCAGCCCACCATCACCATCGCCATGAAGAACGTCACCACCAACACCTCGGTGACGGCCAACGGCATCAACCGCCTCCCCGCCCCCAATTCGGTGATCCTCTACAATCAGCGCTGCGGCACCGAGTCCTTCGCCTTTGAGGACGCCTACGAGGTGTATCTGGAGTGCTCCGACTCCGCCTTCCGCATCGGCAAGGAGACCCGGGGTAAGGTGGTCGCCGTCTTCAAGAGCGGTGACAAGGCCGAGCGCCCCGCCATCACCGAAAAGACCGTGGTCATCTCCGCCCGCGGCAGCGCCGTCAACCGCGTCACCGACAAGTTCAAGGTGGGCGACACCGTTACCATGACCCCCAACGTTCTCTCGGATATGATGACCTCCTCCCAGAAGGCGGATTGGGCGGGCGTCACCGAGGCCATGGCGGGCTTCTTCACCCTCATGCAGAAGGGCAACGCCACGGGCCAGCCCGGCAACAACACCCACTATCCCTGCACCATCCTGGGCATGAAGAAGGACGGCACCGTGGTCATGATCGCCACCACCGCCACCGTGGACGGCACCCGCAACGCCTGCAAGATGACCGACCTCCCCTCCCTCTGCAAGGAGCTGGGGCTGTACACCGCCATCCTCATGGACGGAGGCGGATCCACCACCATGGTGACCCTGTCGGGCAGTAACTACGTCCGCCGCTCCTCGGCTGTGGACGGAAACAACAGCGTCCGCGCCGTTATCCATGGCATGGGAATCGTCTACAAGGGGGTTGACATCGAGCCCAAGAACCTGGAGACCGCCGCCACCTATACCCTCCCCGGCATCGGCCTCTCGGCTCCCGAGCCTCCCGACACCGACGGCGCTGACCTCAAGGTGGAGCCCTCCTACGCCTATGGCTATATGGCTCAGGTGGAGAACGTCAACGGCGTGGACTACACCGACCTCATCGGCCGCCGCGATCCCGCCTACACCTCCTCCTGGTCCGCCGAGCAGAAGGCCGCCGCCATCCGGCCCGCCACTCTGTCCGAGCTGATGCTCACCGAGGACGGCAAGCTGGTCCTGAAGGGCTGGGCCCAGGTCAACGGCGGTCAGAGCAAGCACTACTGGTCTATTGACAGGCTCCATTGGTACGAATGTACTGACGGCACCTTCACCGATGCCGAGCAGGCCATCCTGGACAAGGCCACCAATGAGGGCAACATGAAGCTCCCCACCGCCGAGAAGGGCCGCTTTGAGGGCTTGACCGTTGACCTCTCCAAGGAGGAGGGCGACAGCTTCACCGTCTACGTGGCCGTGGCCGCCGCGGGCAACGCCGAGAAGCTGCTCCACTACCTGACTATCGAGAAGGTGACCCGCTACACAGAGGAGACCGAGGCCCCCACCGAGGAGCCTACCGAGGAGCCTACCGAGGGTCCCACCGAGGAGCCTACCGAAGAGCCTACGGAGGAGCCTACCGAGGCTCCCACCGAGATGCCCACCGAGGCCCCCGAGACCGAGGCTCCCGAGACTGAGGCGCCCAAGAGCGGCTGCGGCTCGGCCGTGACCGTCTCCGCGGGCGTCCTGCTGACCGCCATCGCCGCCGCCGTGGCCTGCGGGAAGCGGAAGGATTGAGTCTCTTTTCCCATACGATCTCACGCGCGCCCTGCTTTTGCGGGGTGCGCTCTTCCTTGAGGCGGGAGGGAAGGGAAAAACCTCAAAAAATGCGGGAATTTGCCGTGAAAATTTCCGCAAACCTATTGACAAGTCAACGAAATTGTGCTATAATACGCGCAATCGAATAAAAAGACAAAGGCTATGACGAAGACGGTCAAGGTCGGATGCGTACAGAGAGTCGGCGGTTGGTGCGAGCAGACGGTATTCCCCTGAGAGACCCATCCCTTCCGAGCCGGAGGACTTGAACCCGTCCCATGGATGAAAGTAGAGACTCCCGTGGATGCCGCGTGAGAGCATAGGAATTATTGGATTCCGAAGAGTGGCGGAAGCTTTTCCGCAATTTGAGTGGTACCGCGAGTGTTATGCACCCGTCTCAAAGTGTTTTGAGGCAGGTGTGTTTTTTTATTCGTAAACGATCCCAAGGAGGACACTACCATGGCAAAAGAAACAAGAACGAATGCCGTAGATACGGTCGCCGCTTCGGCCAATGCCCGAGCGAACGACCGGGCGAAGCTCCAGGAGGTCGCGATCCGTATCCGCGAGATGCGTGATATCTGCGGCTTCACCGTAGCCGAGATGGCCGAGAAGACCGAGGTCAGCAACGCCGCTTACGTGGCCTACGAGGCGGGAGAGCTGGACTTCCCCTTCACATTCATCCACAAGTGCGCCCAGGCCTTCGGCATTGGTATTACCGATCTCTTGGAGGGTCGCTCCGCCCATCTGTCCTCCTACACCGTCACCCGCAAGGGCGAGGGCCAGGAGACCGCCAAGGAGGCGGGCATCAGCATCATGTCGGTGGCCCCCCTCTTCCGCAAGAAGATCGCCGAGCCCTACCGCGTCCGCTACGAGTACGACCCCGAGCTGCAGAACAAGCCCATCCATCTCGTCAAGCACGCGGGTCAGGAGTTCGACTTCGTGCTGGAGGGCAAGCTGAAGGTCCAGGTCGGCTCCAACGTGGAGTACCTGGAGGCCGGCGACAGCATCTACTACAATTCCTCCACCCCCCACGGTATGATCGCCGTGGACGGCCAGGATTGCCTTTTCATGGCGGTGGTCCTCCCCGGTGAGAGCGCCCTGTCTGCCGAGCTGGTGCAGGAGACTCTGCGCCAGGTCCATACCGAGGCGCTCCCCGCCACCGAGACGGTCACCACCCCCTTCATCGACACCGTGGTGGACGAGAACGGGGCTTTGCAGAAGATCACCTTCAAGAACGAGGATCGGTTCAACTTCGCCTTCGACGTGGTGGACGCCCTCGCCAAGCGGGATCCCAACAAGCTGGCCATGCTCCACATCTCCCGCGACATGGTGGAGCGCCGCTTTACCTTCAACGATATGAAGCGCGCCTCCAACCAGGCCGCCAACTACTTCAAGTCTCTGGGCATCCAAAAGGGCGACCGCGTCATGCTGGTGCTCAAGCGCCACTACCAGTTCTGGTTCGCCATCCTGGGCCTCCATAAGCTGGGCGCCATCGCCATCCCCGCCACCAACCAGCTGGTCAAGCACGATCTGGAGTACCGCTTCAACGCCGCCGAGGTGTCTGCCATCGTCTGTACCGCCGACGGTGACGTAGCCCGTCAGGTGGAGCTGGCCGAGGTCGAGTCTCCCTCCCTCAAGACCAAGATCCTGGTGGGCGGCGACCGCGAGGGCTGGCGCAACTTCGACAAGGAGTTCCCCCTCTATTCCGCTCACTTCTACCGCGGCGACGACACCCCCTGCGGTGACGATCCCATGATCATGTTCTTCACCTCGGGCACCACGGGCTATCCCAAGATCGCCGCCCACAGCTACAAGTACGCTCTGGGCCACTACATCACCGCCAAGTACTGGCACGGTGTGAGCGAGGACGGCCTCCACTTCACCATCTCGGATACGGGCTGGGGCAAGGCTCTGTGGGGCAAGCTCTACGGTCAGTGGCTGGCCGAGGGCGCGGTCTTCACCTACGACTTCGACCGCTTCGACGCCTCGGTGATCCTCCCCATGTTTGCCAAGTACCAGATCACCACCTTCTGCGCGCCTCCCACCATGCTCCGCATGATGATCAAGGAGGACATCTCCAAGTACGATTTCTCCTCTGTCCGCCACATGACCACCGCGGGCGAGGCCCTCAACCCCGAGGTCTACCGCCAGTTCGAGAAGGCTACGGGCCTCCAGATCAAGGAGGGCTTCGGCCAGACCGAGACTACCCTGTCCATCGCCAACCTCATGGGCAATCCCCACAAGGTAGGCTCCATGGGTAAGCCCTCGCCCCTGTACGACATGATGCTGGTGGATCCCGACGGCAACCCCGTCCCCGACGGCGAGACGGGCGAGATCGTCATCAAGGTGGGCGACAAGGCTCCCTGCGGCCTCTTCCTGGGTTACTACCGCAACCAGGAGAAGACCGACGAGGTCCTCCACGACGGCTACTACCATACCGGCGACACCGCTTGGTGCGATGAGGACGGCTTCTACTGGTACGTGGGCCGCGTGGGCGACGTGATCAAGTCCTCGGGCTACCGCATCGGGCCCTTCGAGATCGAGTCTGTCATCATGGAGCTGCCCTACGTCCTGGAGTGCGGTGTGTCCGCCGAGCCCGACGAGGTCCGCGGCCAGGTGGTCAAGGCCTCCGTCGTCCTGGTGAAGGGTACCGAGCCCACCGAGGAGCTGAAGAAGGAGATCCAGAACTACGTCAAGAAGAACACCGCTCCCTACAAGTACCCCCGTATCGTGGTCTTCCGCGACGAGCTGCCCAAGACCATCAGCGGCAAGATCCAGCGCAACAAGCTGTAAGCCGCGGGAAGGTGTGAAATACTACAAAAAATTACTTGTCATGACAGGAAATTTTGCGTGGTTTTACCCAAATAAAATAATTGACAAACAAACAAAGTTGTGTTATAATTATCTGTATCAAAGGCATTGACGGAGAGGATGCCACGGCACGGTCCAAAGAGAGGTAGCGGTTGGTGTAAGCTACCGACACGGTCGCGGTATTTGTAGCTCCCGAGCCGAGCGGAAGAAATCACCGTGGGAAAAATCCCGTGAGAGTAGACCCGCTCCGAGTCAGACCGCGTTAGTGTCTACGGGTTGATGGACCCGACTGAGTGGCGGAGCTTTCCGCAATTTGAGTGGTACCGCGGGTGCTGTATAAATGATTTATGCGCACTCGTCTCAAAGTAACGAAACTTTGGGACGGGTGCGCTTGCTTTGCTTTTGGTGCGCCTCGCGACACCCGAGAAAGGATCAAACATGGATCAGATAACCAAAACGATGGAGCCCTCCTCCATGTCCGGATTGGATTTTAAGATCAAGGAGATGGCGGGTCGAATCCGCGCCCTCCGTGAGATCGAGGGGCTGGAGCCCCAGCAGATGGCCGCCAAGACCGGCGTGTCGGTGGAGGAGTACCTCCTCTGCGAGAGCGGTCAGAGCGACCTCAACTTCGCGTTCATCTACCGTTGCGCCCTGGCGCTGAACGTCAACGTCACCGAAATTATTGAAGGCTACAGCCCCAAGCTGAAGTCCTACACCGTCACCCGCGCGGGTGCGGGGCAGGAGATCGCCAAGGCCCACGGCATGGTGTACTACAACATGGCCTACGCCTTCCAGAACCGTATTGCCGAGCCTCTGTTCGTGCGCTCCGCCTACTCCGAGGAGGCCCAGCACCGCGACATCGAGCTGACCACCCACGCGGGGCAGGAGCTGGATATCGTCATCGAGGGTAAGCTCATGGTCCAGGTGGGCGAGCATACCGAGGTGCTCAGCGCGGGCGATACCATCTACTACGATTCCGATACCCCTCACGGTATGATCGCCGTGGGCGGTCAGGACTGCGTGTTCTACGCCATCGTCCTCAACCCCACGGGCGAGCCTATTCCCGAGTTGGCTCCCACCGAGGCGGTCCCCGCCACCAAGAAGGAGACCACGGTCCACCGCGACCAGCAGAGCGACCGCGTCTGGCGTAAGTTCATCGACGTCACCGAGAACGCTCTTGGTACGCCTACCTCCATTACCTTCAAGAACACCGATAAGTTCAACTTCGCCTTCGACCTGGTGGACGCCGTGGCCGAGAAGGATCCTGAGAAACTGGCCATGCTCCACGTCTCCCGCGATCACACCGAGCGTCGCTTCACCTTCAAGGACATGAAGCGGGCCTCCGCCCAGTGCGCTAACTACTTCAAGTCCCTGGGCATCAAGAAGGGCGACCGCGTCATGCTGGTGCTGAAGCGCCACTACCAGTTCTGGTTCGCCATGCTGGGTCTGAATAAGCTGGGTGCCATCGCCATCCCCGCTACCAACCAGCTCCAGGAGCATGACTTCGAGTACCGCTTCAACTCCGCGGGTGTCTCGGCTATCCTCTGCACCGCCGACGGCGACACCGCCCATCAGGTGGATCTGGCCGCCGAGCATTGTCCTACCCTCAAGCACAAGATCATTGTGAACGGCGAGCGAGAGGGCTGGCGTACCTTTGACGAGGAGTACACCCTGTTCTCCTCCCACTTCAACCGCACCGAGGACTCCCCCTGCGGCGACGATCTGCTCCTCATGTTCTTCACCTCGGGCACCTCGGGCTACCCCAAGATCGCGGCTCACAACCACAAGTACCCCCTGGGTCACTTCCATACCGCCCGCTACTGGCACAACGTCCATCCCGACGGTCTCCATTTGACCATCTCCGACACGGGCTGGGCCAAGTCCATGTGGGGTAAGCTCTACGGACAGTGGCTTTGCGAGGCGGCCACCTTCGTCTACGATTTCGACCGCTTCGACGCGGCGGATATTCTTCCTATGTTCGCCAAGCACCAGATCACCACCTTCTGCGCCCCTCCCACCATGCTCCGCATGATGGTGAAGGAGGATATCTCCAAGTACGACCTCTCCTCGGTGCGCCACATGACCACCGCGGGCGAGGCCCTCAACCCCGAGGTCTACCGCCAGTTCGAGAAGGCCACGGGACTCCAGATCCTGGAGGGCTTCGGTCAGTCCGAGTCCACCATGATCATCGGTAACCTCACCGGCGCCCCCCACAAGATCGGCTCCATGGGTAAGCCTGCCCCCATCTACGAGGTGGAACTGCAGGATGCCGACGGTAAGCCCGTTCCCGTGGGTGAGACGGGCGAGATCTGCATCCGCGTGGCTGACGGCGCCCCCTGCGGTCTGTTCACCGGCTACTACAACGCTCCCGACAAGACCGCCGAGGTCTGGCACGACGGCTACTACCATACCGGTGATACCGCCTGGAAGGACGAGGACGGCTTCTACTGGTTCGTTGGCCGCGTGGACGACGTCATCAAGTCCTCGGGCTACCGCATCGGGCCCTTTGAGATCGAGTCTGTCATCATGGAGCTGCCCTTCGTCCTGGAGTGCGGCGTTTCCGCCGAGCCCGACGAGGTCCGCGGCCAGGTGGTCAAGGCCTCCATCGTGCTGGTGAAGGGAACCGAGCCTACCGAGGAGCTGAAGCGCGAGATCCAGCGCTACGTCAAGGAGCGCACCGCCCCCTACAAGTATCCCCGTATCGTGGTCTTCCGCGACGAGCTGCCCAAGACCACCAGCGGTAAGATCCAGCGCAATAAGCTGTGATGGGAGGCAACCTCATGTATCCCCTCAAACGCTTGACCATCCTCTGCGGCCACTACGGCAGCGGCAAGACCAACGTGGCGGTGAACATCGCCGCCGAGCTGAAGAAGTCCCGCGACACCGTCACCGTGGCGGATCTGGATATCGTCAACCCCTACTTCCGCACCAAGGACAGCGCGGCCTTCTTTGAACAGCAGGGCATCCGCCTCATCTGCTCGGCCTACGCCAACAGTAACGTGGATATCCCCGCCCTTCCCCAGGAGATGTACGCCCTCACCGACGACCGCTCCATGACCGCCGTCCTGGATATCGGCGGCGATGACCGCGGAGCTTTGGTGCTGGGCCGTCTGGCTCCCAAGATCCTTTTGGAGAACGACTATGAGATGCTCATGGTCATCAACTGCTACCGCCCTCTCACCCGCGACGCCGCCTCCACCATGGAGGTCCTGCGGGAGATCGAGTTCGCGGGGGGCATCCGCTTCACGGGGTTGATCAACAACTCCAACTTGGGTGCCATGACCACCGCCGAGGATATCCTCGCCTCCGGGGCCTACGCCGAGGAGGTCAGCGGCCTTTCGGGTCTTCCCGTGGTCATGACCACCGTGAGACAGGAGCTGTACCCCGCCGTGGCAGGGAAGGTGCCGAATGCGTTCCCCCTGGGCCTGCAGAAAAACAAGTATCTTTGATTCTCTTCAAATCATGCCCCGATCCGGTAAGAGTCATCCTGAGCAAAGCGCGTGACGCGCGCGTAGCCGAAGGATCTCTTGTGGGGAAGAAGAGATCCTTCGACTGCACTCCGCTGCGCTCCGTTCCGCTCAGGATGACGGATCCGTGAAGGCGGGTGCCGTCCCAATAATTCCGTGTAATTTGCTCAATGAAACAAGGAGTAAACATATGGCAAAATGTAAATTGACCTTCAAAACCGACAACTGCAAGGGCTGCGGCCTTTGCGTGGACGTCTGCCCCAAGCACGTGCTGGCACTGGCTGAGGATCAGATCAACAAGAAGGGTCACCACCCCGTGGTGGCAGAGAACATCGAGGCCTGCATTGGTTGCGCCTTCTGCGCCACCATGTGCCCCGACTGCATCATCAAGGTAGAGAAAGGAGAGTGACCGACATGGCAGATAAGGTACTTATGAAGGGTAACGAGGCCATCGCGGAGGCCGCCATCATCGCGGGCTGCCGCCACTACTTCGGTTACCCCATCACCCCCCAGACCGAGATCGCGGCCTACATGGCCAAGCGGCTGCCCAAGATCGGCGGCGTGTTCCTCCAGGCAGAGTCCGAGGTCGCGGCCATCAACATGGTCTACGGCGTGGCCTCCACCGGCACCCGTGTCATGACATCCTCCTCCTCCCCCGGAATCTCCCTCAAGAGCGAGGGTCTGTCCTACCTGGCGGGCGCTGATCTGCCTTCTCTGGTGGTCAACGTCCAGCGCGGCGGCCCCGGTCTCGGCGGTATCCAGCCCTCCCAGGCCGACTACTTCCAGGCCACCAAGGGCGGCGGTCACGGTGACTTCCACATGATCGTCCTGGCCCCCTCCTCTGTGCAGGAGATGGCCGAGCTCACCGTCCACGGCTTCGATCTGGCCGACAAGTACCGCATGACCTCCATGATCCTTGCCGACGGTACCATGGGTCAGATGATGGAGCCTGTGGCTCTGGACGCCCTGAAGGTGGGCGAGAAGATCGAGAAGCCCTGGGCTACCACCGGCACCAAGCTGGAGCGCGTCCACAACATCGTCAACTCCCTGTCCCTGGTTCCCGAGGAGCTGGAGGAGCTGAACTTTGCCCGCTACGAGCGCTACAAGGTGATTGAAGAGAACGAGGTCATGTACGAGACCTACCGCATGGAGGATGCCGAGATCTGCATCGCCGCCTTCGGCATCGCCTCCCGCGTCTCCCGCAACGCCGTGGACGCCGCCCGCGAGATGGGCATCAAGGTGGGCATGATCCGTCCCATCACCCTGTGGCCCTTCCCCAAGAAGGCGTTCAAGGATTCTTTGGCTACCTGTAAGGCCTACATTTCGGTGGAGCTGTCCATGGGTCAGATGATCGAGGACGTGATGCTGGCCACCGAGGGCAAGGCCCCCGTCACCCTTTGCAACCGCGTCGGCGGTATGATCCCCTCCCCCGAGCAGGTGCTGGAGAGCATCAAGGAGACCGCCGCCAGAATCGGAGGTAACAACTAATGGTCGTTTTCGATAAACCTCATGCCCTGAACGATATCCCCTTCCACTACTGCCCCGGCTGTACCCACGGTATCATCCACCGTCTGGTGGCCGAGGTCATGGACGAGCTGGGGATCGAAGGTAACGCCATCGGCATCGCCCCTGTGGGATGCTCGGTCATGGCCTACAACTACTTCAACTGCGATATGATCGAGGCCGCCCACGGCCGCGCTCCCGCCATCGCTACGGGTGTCAAGCGCGCCCTGCCCGACAGCATCGTCTTCACCTACCAGGGTGACGGCGACCTGGCCTCCATCGGTATGGCCGAGACGGTCCACGCCGCCGCCCGTAACGAGAACATCACCGTCATCTTCGTCAACAACGCCATTTACGGCATGACCGGCGGTCAGATGGCCCCCACCTCCCTGCCCGGTCAGGTGACCCAGACCTCCCCCTACGGCCGTGACGTCAAGCAGTGCGGTTTCCCCATCCGCGTCTGCGAGATGCTGGCCACCCTGGACGGCCCCGAGTATCTGGAGCGCGTCACCGTGAATAACGTCAAGCAGATCCGCAACGCCAAGAAGGCCATCAAGAAAGCCTTCCGGAATCAGGTGGAGGGCAAGGGCTTCTCGCTGATCGAGGTCCTTTCTACCTGCCCCACCAACTGGGGCATGACTCCCCAGGCGGCGTTGAAGTGGATCGACGACAAGATGATCCCCTACTACCCTCTGGGCGTGTACAAGGACAGAACCGCCGCTGCCGAGGCAGCCAAGAAGGAGGAAAACTAAATGAGTACCAAGGAATTTCTCTTTTCCGGCTTCGGCGGACAGGGCATCCTGTTCGCAGGTAAGTTCATAGCCTACAAGGGCCTGACCGAGGGCAAGAACGTGAGCTGGCTCCCCTCCTACGGCCCCGAGATGCGCGGCGGTACCGCCAGCTGCGGCATCATCATCTCCGACGGCGCGGTGGGCTCTCCCATCGTGGCTAAGCCCGACGTGCTGGTGGCCATGAATCTGCCTTCTCTGGATCGCTACGAGGCCGCCGTCAAGAAGGGCGGCATGATCTTCTACGATTCCTCCCTCATCGAGCGCCCCCTGAAGCGCACCGACGTCAAGGCCTACGCCATCCCCGCCACCCGCATGGCCGGTGAGAACGGTATCCCCACCCTGGGCAATATGATCCTGGTGGGCAAGATTCTGGCCGCTCTGGGCGAGTACAACGAGGAGGGCGTCAACGCCGCCCTCGCCAAGGTCATCTCCGCCAAGCGCGCCGATATGCTGGAGCTGAACTACAAGGCTCTGGAGCTGGGTGCGAACTACTGAGGAGAACGGGAGAACGAGGGGCTTTGCCCCTGCCCCCCACAAGGGCTCTGCCCTTGACCCGCTTAAGGGACTTTTGAGAAAAGTCCCTTAAGGATCCCCAAAACTTTCAAAAAAGTACTTGGGAAAAAGTCGATACCCGTAAGGATATTGGCAACCCCCATGGGGCCCCTGCCCCATTCGGTAATCATACATGAAAGGGAATCACCGTCATGAATATTTCCATCACCAAGACCGCCTGCCCCAAGGAGAAGCCCGACGCTTCCACCCTGGGCTTCGGTAAGATCTTTACCGACCATATGTTCCTCATGGAGTACGAGCCCGAGCGTGGCTGGTACGACGCCCGCATCGTCCCCTTCGGCAACCTGTCCCTCCATCCCGCCGCTACGGTCCTGCACTACGGCTCCGAGATCTTCGAGGGTCTGAAGGCCTACCGCCGCACCGACGGTAAGGTCCAGCTCTTCCGCCCCATTGAGAACATCCGCCGTCTGAACCGCTCCGCCGAGCGTCTGTGCCTGCCCGAGATCCCCGAGGAGCTGGGCATGGAGGTGCTGACCGCCTTCGTGAACATGGAGCAGGATTGGACTCCCTCCGCCCCCGGTACCTCTCTTTACCTCCGTCCCCTGATGTTCGGTAACGACGAGACCCTGGGTGTGCACGCCGTCCATCACACCACCTTCATGATCATCGCCTCTCCTGTGGGCAGCTACTACAAGGAGGGCATCAACCCCGTTGGTATCATGATCGAGGACGAGGACGTCCGAGCCGTCAAGGGCGGTACGGGCTACACCAAGTGCGGCGGTAACTACGCCGCCTCCAACCGTGCCGGTGCACGCGCCGAGAAGAAGGGCTATGCCCAGGTGCTGTGGCTGGACGGTGTCCACCGCAAGTACATCGAGGAGGTGGGCGCCATGAACGTCATGTTCAAAATAGGTGGCGAGATCGTGACCCCCATGCTCTCGGGCTCCATCCTGCCCGGTATCACCCGTATGTCCTGCCTGGAGGTCCTGCGCTCCGAGGGCTACAAGGTCAGCGAGCGTCTCATCAGCGTGGACGAGCTGGCCGAGGCCATGGAGAACGGCACCCTGGAGGAGGCCTGGGGCACCGGTACCGCCGCCGTGGTCTCTCCCATCGGCGAGCTGTGCTACAAGGATAAGAAGTACACCGTAAACGGTGGCAAGATCGGCGAGGTCACCCAGCACCTGTACGATACTCTGACGGGTATCCAGTGGGGCAAGATCGAGGACAAGTTCGGTTGGACTCTGGCTATCGACTGATCAATTTTCTACGCGAAAACCGCGCCTTGTGGCGCGGTTTTCCTTTCTCCATCAAATACATTTTACTTGGATAAAAAGTTGCCGAAAATATCGCGAAACCCCTTGACAAAGAGGGAAAAGTGTGCTATAATACACCACATCACAGAAATGCAATGAAGGAATTATTCTTTGCCTGTCCTGCTTTCAGAGAGTCGGCGGTTGGTGCGAGCCGATAGAGAGGGTGAAGTAAGTCTCATTCCCGAGCAGAGAGACCCAACCGAAAGAAGTAAGTCTCTCCGGTTTGTCCCGTTACAAGACAGAGGAGCTGATGGGCTCCGATAAGGTGATCTCGCTTTGAGATAACCGAGGTGGTACCGCGAATGAATTTCGTCCTCGGATGTACGTTTGTACATTCGGGGTTTTTGTTTTGGTCATACGTTTCATAACTCTGCAAGAGCCTTTTCCAAAAGTTTTTGGGAAGCCACGAAACACTTTTTTCAAAAAGGGTTTCGTGCGGGGCTTGGGGCAGAGCCCCAATATAATTTGAATAAGGAGACTTCCCATGAGAATCGCCGACCGTACCCTGTGCCGTGAAAACTGCGCCTTCAGCTTCAAGGAAAAGATCGAGATCTGCCGCCAGCTGGAAAAGCTGAAGGTAGACGTCATCGAGCTGCCCGCCATTGATAACCCCAAGACCGATATCCTCTTCGTCCGCACCGCCTCCTCCTTCGCGGGGGCCGGTGTCTTGTCGGTCTGCGTGGGCATGACCGCCGAGAGCTTCGACCACGCTGTACAGGCGATCTCCGCCGCCAAGCACCCCCGCCTCCGCGTGGAGGTGCCCGTGTCCCCCGTGGGCATGGAGTATAGCGCCCATAAGAAGCCTCCCAAGATGATCGAGTGGGTCTCCGCTACCGTGGCGAAAGCCAAGGCGGTCTGCGCCGACGTGGAGTTCTGCGCCGTGGATGCCACCCGCGCCGAGCCCGCCTTCCTGACCGCCGTCCTCACCGCCGCCGTGGAGGCGGGGGCTACCGCCGTTACCGTCTGCGACAGCACGGGGGAGAAGATGCCCGATGAGTTCGCCGCCTTCGTGAAGGGGGTCATGGACACCGTGACCGTCCCCGTGGGGGTCTCCTGCGATGACAAGAACGCCATGGCCGCCGCCGCCGCCATCCTGGCCGTCCGCATGGGTGCCGACACCGTCAAGACCGCCGTGGAGGGCGCCTGCGTGTCTCTGGAGGACTTCTGCGGCATCATCCGCAACTGCGGCAACCACTACGGCTTCACCGCAGGGCTCCAGCTCACCGAGTACCACCGCATCCTCCGCCAGATCTCCCGCGTGGTAGCGGGGAAGGGCATCGACCGCGCCGCTTCGGTCAATATCGCCTCCCCCTCCGAGAGCGGCTTTACTCTGGACGCTCAGGATGACAAGGATGCCGTATCCGCCGCCGTGGCCAAGCTGGGCTACGACCTGTCCGAGGAGGACGTGGAGGCCGTGTACAACGAGTTCGTCCGCGTGGCCGCCAAGAAGACCGTGGGGGCCAAGGAGCTGGAGGCCATTGTCTCGGGCGTGGCTATGCAGGTGCCTCCCACCTACACGCTGGTCAGCTACATGGTCAACAGCTCGGGCGGAAACGCTCTCGCCGCCTCTGCCCAGATCGTGCTGGACAAGAAGGGAGAGCAGCTCCAGGGCATCTCCATGGGAGACGGCCCCATCGACGCCGCGATCAAGGCGCTGGAGCAGATCATGGGATGTCACTTTGAGCTGGACGATTTCCAGATCCAGGCCGTCACCGAGGGCAAGGAGGCCATGGGCTCGGCTCTGGTGAAGCTTCGCGCCGAGGGCAAGCTCTACGCCGGTACGGGTATCTCCACCGACATCATCGGTGCTTCCATTCGCGCCTACCTCAGCGCCGTCAACAAGATTGTCTTCGAGCAGTCCGTCTGATCCTTTCTGAAAGCAGGAAATTACCATGAAACTCTCTTTTTCCACCAAAGGGTGGCATAATCATACCTTCGACGAGTTCTGCGACATGGCCTCCTCTCTGGGCTATGCCGGCGTGGAGATCCACAACATCCACGGCCCCATGTTCGTCAGCCGTGACGGCGCGTTTTACGACTATGCCGCCGCCGCTACCCTCCGCCGTCTCTATGAGAAGAAGCTGACCGTCCCCTGTATTGACTGCCTCATTGATCCCTCGGACGCTGCCACCGCTGCCGAGGCCGAGGCCGAGATCCTCCATTGCATGGACGTGGCGGAGAGCCTCCATATCCCCAATATCCGTCTCCGCACCGCCGCCGCTCCCGAGGGAGAGGTGGAGGCCGCCATCGAGAACGTGGCCGCTCTGATTGCCCGTGTCCTCCCCGAGGCCGAGGCAGGCGGGGTGTGTCTCCTCATGGAGACCTCGGGTCTGTTCTGCAAGTCGGTGGCCCTCCGCGACCTCTTGGACCGCTTTGCCAGCGACAGCTTCGGCGCTCTGTGGCAGCTGTCCGCCGCCAACTTCGGTGGCGGTGAGACTCCCGAGGAGATCATCAAGAATCTGGGTGCCTACGTCCGTCACGTCCACTTCTGCGACACCCGCAGAACCGAGGACGGCCTGGAGTTCTGCCTGGCGGGCGAGGGTGAATTGCCCATCTCCGAGATCATGCTGGCTCTGCGCTCGGTGAACTACGACGGCTACATCTCCCTGGTCTGGGATCCCCGGTGGTGCGAGGAGCTGGATGATATGGAGATCATCCTCTCCCAGTTCGGCAGCTTCATGAAGCAGTTTGACGATCCCTCCAAGAAGCGCCGCACCCTCTACTTCAACCGCGCTCACACGGGCGAGTACGTCTGGGAAAAGGATCAGCTCATTGATCTCACCTTCTCCCAGGTGCTGGACCGCATGGTGGAGGAGTTCCCCGATCAGTACGCCTTCAAGTATACCACCCTGGACTACACCCGCACCTATTCCGAGTTCCGCGACGACGTGGACACCTTCGCCCGCGCCCTGATCTCCATGGGTGTGAAGGCCGGTACCCACGTGGCGGTCTGGGCCTCCAACGTCCCCCAGTGGTACATCGCCTTCTGGGCTACCGTCAAGCTGGGCGCGGTGCTGGTCACCGTCAATACCGCCTACAAGATCCACGAGGTGGAGTACCTGCTCCGCCAGTCGGATACCCATACCCTCATCATGACCGAGGGAGCCAAGGACTGCCATTACGGTAAGATCGTGGCCGAGCTTTGCCCCGAGCTGGAGACCCTCCGCCCCGGCACCCCCCTCCACGCCCGCCGTCTGCCCTTCTTGCGCAACGTCATCACCGTAGGCTACCGCCAGAAGGGCTGTATGGAGTGGCACGAGGCTGTGGCTCGTTCAGTCCAGGTCCCTGTGGAGGAGGTCCACCGCATGGCCGCCGCCGTTCACAAGGACGACGTCTGCAATATGCAGTACACCTCGGGCACCACGGGCTTCCCCAAGGGCGTCATGCTGACCCACTACAACGTGGTCAACAACGGTAAGTACATCGGCGACCACATGGAGCTGTCCACCGCCGATCGCATGATGATCCAAGTCCCCATGTTCCATTGCTTCGGCATGGTGCTGTCCATGACCGCCTCCATGACCCACGGTACCACCATGTACCCCCTGCCCTACTTCTCCCCCAAGCCCGCTCTGGCCTGCGTCCACAACGAGCACATCACCGCCTTCAACGGCGTGCCCACCATGTTCATCGCTATGATGCAGCACGAGGACTTTGCCAAGACCGACTTCTCCTACATGAGAATCGGCATCATGGCGGGCGCCAACTGCCCCGCGGATCTGATGAAGAAGGCCGCACAGCCCGAGGTCATGAATATGCGGGAGATCGTGTCGGTCTACGGTCAGACCGAGGCCGCCCCCGGCTGTACCATGTCCAGCTACTACGACAGCCTGGAGGTCCGCACCGAGACCGTGGGCTCCGCCTTTGCCAACGTGGAGTGCAAGATCATCGACCCCGAGACGGGTCTGGACTGCCCCGACGGGGTCAACGGTGAGTTCGTGGCCCGCGGCTACAACATCATGAAGGGCTACTACAAGATGCCCGCCGCCACCGCCGAGACCATCGACGACGACGGCTGGCTCCACACGGGTGACCTGGCCTGCCGCCGTCCCGACGGGAACTACCTCATCACGGGCCGCCTGAAGGACATGATCATCCGTGGCGGTGAGAACATCTACCCCAAGGAGATCGAGGAGTTCATCTACACCCATCCCAAGGTGCGGGACGTCCAGGTCATCGGCGTGCCCGATAAGCAGTACGGCGAGGAGATCATGGCCTGCATCATCCTCCGTGAGGGTGAGACCATGACCGTGGAGGAGATGAAGCAGTACATCCTGGACCACATGGCCCGCCACAAGGTGCCCCGCTATATCGACTTCGTGGAGAAGTTCCCCATGAACGCCGCGGGTAAGATCCTCAAGTACAAGATGAGGGAAGAGGCCGCCGAGAGACTGGGGCTGAAAAAATAAAATAGGACAAAAAGAGATACAAGATACACGCCGAGCAGGGCTCGGCAGATACAAGATACAAGATAGAAAATGGCCGGAGAACCGCCTCTATCTTGTATCTCGTATCTTGTATCTTTGTATCTTAACCAAGCACTATGATACGTCAATATTCCGTTATCGACTCCCATTGCCACGTGTACCCCGAGAAGATCGCGGCCCGTGCGGTGGAGTCTACCGATCATTTCTACAATACCCACGCCCACGGGCAGGGAACCGTACCCGACCTGCTGATGGTTGGCGGAGCGGCAGGAGTTGACGGCTACGTGATCCAGTCGGTGGCCTCCACCCCCCATCACGTGGAGTCCATCAACCGCTTCATCGCTGCAGCTATTGCCGCGGACATATCCGAGGCCGAGAGCCAAGGAAACAGCGGCAAGCTGACGGGGCTGGGGACTCTCCACCCCGATCATCCCGACTTGAAGGGGGCGGTGGAGGATATTGTCTCCCACGGCCTCCACGGGGTCAAGCTCCATCCCGATATGCAGAAGTTCCATATCGACGATGAGCGCGCCTACCTCATTTATACGCTCTGCGCGGAGCATGGCCTCCCCATCCTCATGCACATGGGGGATCCCCGCTTCGACTACTCCCATCCCGACCGCCTCTACCGCGTACTGACCGACTTCCCCACCCTTACGGTGGTGGGCGCCCACATGGGAGGCTGGGCCAACTGGGACTACGCTTGCGACAGGCTCTCCGACTTCAAAAACCTCTATGTGGACACCTCCTCCAGCATGGCCACGGCGGTGAAGGACTACGGCATTGAGCCTCACGTCACCTCCCTGACCCCTGCCCATACCGCCGCTCTCATCCGCCGATGGGGCGCGGAGAAGGTGCTGTTCGGCACCGACTACCCCATGTGGTCCCAGGCCGACGATCTGGCCGTCTTCTTTGAGATGGGGCTGACCGACGCAGAAAACCGCATGATTCTTTCGGAGAACGCCGAAAAGGTGTTTTCCATCCGCTGAATCCACCGCACATCCACGCGCATCCCCGCAGATCCCCCCGCAATTCCATAGCAGATCCATACCGCCGCCCGAATCGCCCCCCACCCGCGTGATCCGAGCGGCGGATATTTGCACAAGGAGGAACGACGACATGACCGTCGCTCAAGCCAAGCCCTCGGGGCGCAACGTATACCTCGATCTCTTCAAATTCTTCCTCTGCTACATGGTTATCTGCATCCATCTGGTGCAGATGGACTACCCCATCTACCCCCTGTACCGCCTGTCGGTGCCCATGTTCTTTCTGATCAGCGGGTATTTCCTCTACACCCCCGATCCCGACAAGGCCAAGGGCCGCGCCCCCGGCTTCATCCGTCGGTGCGCCACCTACATGGCGGTGGGCATCGCCATCCATTCGGTGTATGAGGTCATCGCCTACCTTGTAGACGGCACCAGCGTGGGCTGGCTGCTGACCACCCTGTTCTACGACGACCCCTCCCTGTTCTGGTTCCGCTTCTTCTTTGAGAACGCCCCCATTCCCTACTACACCGTGGGCGCGCAGATGTGGTTCCTCATCGCCCTGTTCACCGTGTCCCTGGTTCACTACCTGCTGGCGAAGAGCGGGAAGCTGTGGTGGTACAAGTGGATGGTTCCCGTGTGCTTCGTCTGCTACTTCTTCTTTACGGCGGGGGTCTACTTCTTCCAGCCCGAGACCTCGGTGCAGATGCGGTACATGCGCAACGCCTGGTTCTTCGGCCTGCCCTGCTTCGGTCTGGGGTATCTGCTGGCGGGGATCAAGTGGCCCCGTAGCCGTTTGGCACAGATCATCTACGGCGTGCTGGGCGTGGGATTTTTCGCCTTGCAGATGGTGGAGGACTCCCTGTGGCGCACCCCCAACTGCAAGATCGAGATGTACGTCAGCGGTGTCCTTGCCGCCGTGTGCCTGCTCCAATTCTTCCTCTGCATCCGCCGCGCCGAGTGCGGCTTCTACTACAAGTGGATCGGCAAATCCGCGCCCTTCTACGTCTACATACTCCACATGGCGGTAGCGGTGACGCTTTCGCGGTTCGTGGAGATGGAGAATCTCTACCTACAATCGCTGGCGGTGTTTTTGATTTCCTTTGTCATTTACGAGACGGTGTACCTCGGGCAGATGGGGGTCAGGTATATCCGCGAAAAGAAGAAAATGGCATGAAAATGACCCACCCGTCTGCATGGCGGGTGGGTTTTGCTATGGGAATGGGTCAGTTATCCTCATCCTTGGACAGATCGTCGTACATCCTCTTATACAGCTCCAGCATCTCCATGAAGTTCAGCTCGCGGGTCTTGAAGACATCGCACACGGCCTCTACCTGCGCTTTACGGGACTCGCTTCGGTCTTTCTCGTCCTCCTCCCCGTCCAGCATGGCGAGGGCGTTGGTCAGGTGACGGAGGGAGCTTCCGTCCTCCTCGGTCAGGTGCTTTTGCAGGACGGCGATCTGGGTGAAGATCTCTTGGGCGGTCAGCTTGGTCTCTTCCATATTTGTCCTCCTTTACCGGACGGTCAGCGCCATGGCCACCGTACTGATGGCGGGCTCGGCGGGGATCTCGAGAATACCCTTGTCCACCATGGAATCCAGCAGGATACCGCGGATCTTCCACATGGTGGAGGAGGCGCAGTAGGGGAGCTGATCCTCCAGAACGGCGTGGCCCTCGCGGCGGAGCATAGCCACCACGCGGTCAAAGACGGCTTGGACGGCCTCCTGGAGGGAAGCATACTCGGGCAGGGCGGCGATCTCTCGGCGGATGGCCTCCTTTTCCTCGCCGCGGAAGGTGATGATGTTGGGGATCACACGGCCTTCCTCGCTGATGGAGAAGGTGTAGGGGTTGCGGCGGTCGAAGATCTCCTGCTCGGTGGGGGTCAGGGTGTCCGCCCGTCTGCCCTCGCGGATCATGTCGCCGATGAGCTTGATGGCGGGGGAGTTCCAAGTGGCGGCGCGGTTCCACATATCCCACTTGCCGATCTGGTAGCTCCAGAACTGGGTGCCGGTCTCCATCATGGAGCCGGTCTGTCCCACGAACCACTCTTCCTCGATGCCCTCTCCCTCGTAGCCGATGAAGCCCCAGCTGTCTTCGGGGTGCTTGTGCTTCACGGGGAAATCGTGGGTGTGGCCCTTACAGTTATGGACCAGCTGATCCAGCAGCTCCAGGGCCAGGTGCCACTTCAAGTCCCTGTCGGTCATGGCCTCGGGGATGAAGCATCCCTTGCGGTAGATGGGGATGGCTTTGTCCATCAGGGCATTGTACCGCTCCGCCCAGTCACGGGTCATGAGCAGTAGCTCGTTGCGGATGGCTACCTGCAAGTCGCGGCTCTCGATGAAGAAGTTGGTGACGTAGCGGTTGCCCACCTCCTTGAGAAGCCCCGCGTCCACAAGGGCGGCGATCTCCTCCTCCATGTAGGGCATCGCCACGCCTACGGCCACCGAAAGCTCCTCTGCGGTAGACGGGTTGTTGCCTGCTTCCAGCAGGATATTCTTGGGGAGCATACGCTGAACAGCCGACCAGGGCAGACCGCTGATCTGGCCTCCGCTGGATACGAAGCGCACCTCCTCGGGCTTATAACTCTTGGGTCCAAATTCTCTTGCCATTTTCATTCCCTCCTTGAGAAGATTACGGGAGCGGAACAGACGGGATTTCACCGTGCCCTCGGGTTGACCCAGGGCGCGGGCGATATCCCCCACCGATCTGTCCTCGATATAGTAGGATACCACGATCTCACGATAGTCACGACCCAGAAAGGCCAGCTCACGGCGCAGGACGGCCATCTCCTCGTCGCGGGCGTATGCCTCAGCCACGGATGGGGTGGTGTTATAGCCCCCCGCGGTGAGGATGTTTTCGGTCTCGGGATCGTCGGGGTCAATGAAGGACTCGTTTTCCCCGCGGCGGCGGTTGGTCTTGGCCCACAGGGCATAGCGGTTGCGCGCGATCTGCCATACCCAGGCGGGGAAGCTCAGGATCTCCACGCCCTCGTGAAGGGCGGTCAGGATCTGAAGCGTAATGTCGGACGCCAGCTCCTCGGCCTCATGGGAATCCCCCGTTTTGCGGAGGCAGTAGTAAAAGATCTTGCCCATGTATTCCTGGCCGTAGGTCTCGGCGAGGCGGCGGTTGTCGGTCATGTTCCTCACTCCTTTCGGTCATATAGTGTGGGGAAGGGGGGATTGGTTGCAAAAAAAATGGAGAATTATGAAATTCCCCACGGAAAGCTCTACCACCCTCCGTGGGGAATCCTGATTATTCTTTATGAGTTGGATACAGGCGGTTCAGCTCCTCCATTAAAGGCAGAATCCCCTCCTTATCCACAGAAATATAGATTCTATCCAACAGTCTGCTGGATTGCAGTTCATAGTGGATCGTGATACAGTGGGATACGGTGCGACGGTATGTGTTGACCGATGTCGATGATTCAATATTTCGAATGGTAACAGGATCGATTACCCTGGTGAAATCATTACTGCTGAAAAACAGGATACGCTCGTTGAAGCGAAGCTCCCCCTTTAATACATATGGACTCGGGCATATGGCTTGCAGTTCCTTGCCAATGACTCCGGGGTCGCCCAGCTTCTTTATGGCGCGCATCATTTGATGGTATTCCGTTTCGTCGAAGATAGCCTTCAGACTCGTGCAGCACCCCCAGGCACTTATTCCGAAAAAGGCTAACGTTGTGCAGGAAAGAGTAATGTCCGCCACGGGGATGAACCCTATTAAGACGATATTCGAGTCGAAAGAGAAGCCAATGAGAAAAGCAAGAAGCAAGAGCATGATTGCGGTGCCACCGAAGGCGATGCTCGACCGCAGGTTGTACCGCCTGTGTTGTACCCGAATATGTATGAAGAAACCCGAGGAATCGTCCGTATCCCGGGGATGCAAGAATTCTTTCAGCAATTTAAATGCCCTCCGTTTTTGATTTCATTGTATGGATACTACTGTTTCATTATAGCACAAGAGTGCGTAAATTTCAAGCCTATACCGTACATTTTACCCAATTGAAATGAATCAAAAACTCACGGAGGACATACAGACCTCCGTGAGTAACAGATCACTCGGTTTTGTGACAGGGAATCAAATCATCGATCCTTCTTCTTCCCCAGCACCAAAGCCGCGCCTGCGACCAGCAACAGTGCCATGCCGCCCAGAGCCGACTTACAGCCGCCCTTGGGGGCCTCGGTCTCGGAGTCGGCGGCGGTGCCGTCGCCCTCGGCGGGTTTGTCGGTATCGGGGGTGGTTTCGGTGGCAGTTGGTGCCTCGGTGGTAGGCTCGTCAGTCACAGGCTCGGTATCGGGCGCAGTCGTCTCGGTTTCGGGCTCGGGAATGCCGCCCATGGGCTCCAGGCTGACCACGTCTCCGAACAGCGTGTAAGTCTCGGCGCCGATCTTGACTTCCAGACCGGGAATGATCAGCAGGTTGCCGGAGCCGCCCAGAGCCGTGAACACGCCGTTTTCCTCCCGGATCTTGTCGTCGCCGGACAGGGAAATGACGACCGAGGGATTCTCGGTTTTGACGGTGTGATTGTAGTAGGTCACGTCTATGAGGATGGGATTGGCCTCCTCGGCGGTATGGTACTGTATACTCTTGACTAGCCGCTTGAATACGTTGGCGTTGTCTCCGGTCAAACCCGAGTAGCCCCACAGGAAGTGATTCTTGTAGGTGTTCAGATCCCCGCGGAAGGTCCAGGGATAGATGCTGATGCCCCGCATGAGGGCGGCGCGGAGGTCATTCGCTTCATACCCACCGTAGGAGGGGTTCAGGGTGGCGTTGTACTTGCCGATGAAGGTCATGGCCGAGCGGAGATCCGCCTCGGGATCCAGACCGTTCATGTAGCCGCCGCAGAGAGCGCCCACGCTCATCTCGGGGTAGTCGCGGCGCATGGCGGCCATGATGGGCTCGTTGAAAGTGATGACCGAGCACTGGTCGTACATATCGTACTCGTCCACACATTCCTTCACGGCCTTGACAATAGCGGTCTTGCCCGACTTGATCTCGATAAAGAGTTGGCAGTCCTTGCCCTTGAAGGCCTCCAGATACTCCTTTAGGGTGGGAATGCGGCAGTTCTTATACTTGGCGTGATTCTCGTAGCCCTTATTGACGTAGAGCTCCTTGAGCTGGGCCAGGGTGGAGGCCTCTACGTTCAGATCCTGGTTGCAGGTGCGTCCTGTGGTGCCATCGTGCATGACCACTACCTCGCCATCGGTGGTGAGGTAGACGTCCAGCTCAATGACGGTCGCCCCCTGCTCGTAGGCGAACAGGGACCCTTCCACGGTATTTTCGGGGGCGTTGGCGGGAATGCCGCGGTGACCGATATTCAGGGGAACGCGGGTCAGGGTGTTTTTCGGGAGCTTGTTGCAGGCGATATCCAGAAGGGCCTCGGTTTGATCCGACACCACGCCAATGGCGCCCGAGAGCAGGTTACGGTATTGCATGAGCTCGCCGGGACCGTCCGAGGACAGGATCCACACGTTGACCTGGCGGTCGTAGAGGTACTGTACCTGGGTGTGGCTGACATGCCCGGCATCGGGAAGGAGGGCGACGGTACCGTTATTTTCCTTCATGGAACGGCGAATGTCCGTGCAGGGAAGTTCAAGGGCGTTTTCGTAGACCTCGGTGTAGTCGATGACACCCGATACCTGGGGCAGGACGGTGCGGAAATCCTTCACGATGGCAGGATCCTTCGAGACCACGAAGCAATCGTAAAAACGGATATCCTTGAGGTGCTTCAGAAGGGCATCGGCAGCCGCCTTGTCGGAAACACGGAAGGCGGAGATGATCTTGCAGTCGTGGGCGGCAAAGATCTCGTCGACGGTGGCAAAGGCCGTGCCCTCGCCGTCCAGCGCTTCCAGCTTCTCGTTGATGGTGTAGAGGGCAGTGGCGGGAAGATTCTCAGCCGCAATCATGGACTCCATTTCGGCCTTTGAGTTCACCTCGCGGATCATGGAGATATCACCCACGATGTTGGTTTGGGGCTGGGCTACGGTGATATTGCTCTTGGGCTTGTCGGCGGGGGCGACGACGGTAGCGCCGTCCACCTTTGCGTTGTTGGCCACCTCCTCGGGGGTGAGGGCGCGGTCATAGAAGCGGATGGACTTGTAGGTGGTGGAATACTTCTTGTTGGCCGCGGCGTGACCGATGAAGAGGTTGTCGGCGCCCATGGCGGTGTCGCAGGACACCTTGGCCACAATGGTGCCGTCCACGTAGATACAGCAGGAGCCGCCCACCTCAAAGGTGACGGAAATGACACCGTTGTCGATCAGCTCAAGGCCGTCGCCCACCATGGGACGGCTGGTGCCGGGCTTGCCCGCCCACTTGAACTCCAGGTTATCGTTGGAGTTGCGGCGGAACAGGGCAAAGTTATCGTTTGCGGAGTTCATGAAGGTGTTGAAGTCCCCGCCGATGGAGGTGAAGTCCCCGAAGGCGATCTCCACGGTGAAGGCCTTGCCGTTGACCAGATCCACGACGGCCCGGGGGAAGTAGTGCTGGGCGCCCTCGGCGGCGAGACCTGTGTCGGTGAAGTAGTTCTTGTCGTCTTTGGCGATGGGAAGATCGTTGTCACCCACCGAGTCCTCCCAGACGGTGGCGTCGGGGGAGTTGCCCTCGCCCTTGTAGAGGGAGACCAGGCCGTCGGTGACGTAGGTGGCGGGGGCGGCATCTTCGGGAGCGCTCTCCTCGGCGGCGGGGAGGATGACGCCCGAGAGCAGAGTGGCGGCCAGCATCAGGGCGGCCAGCAGAGCGGAGAGGAAGCGTTTGGTTTTCATGGTGCGTTCCTTTCTTGGTTGGATTGTATACATTATATCTTATTGGGGAAAATTTGTCAAGAGAATTTGTGGAAAATACAAAAGGCATCCGCGCGGGATGCCTTTGGGGTGTGTCAATCAAGTGGTTCCAGCGAATACCCGCAGTAGATGAACTCCAGACTCTCATCCAATTCGTAGGGATGGAGCAACAGATTCAACAGAACGGTGGAGGGGGGAACGCCCACGGCCAGCTCGGGGACTCGGCCAAGGACCTCTTCCAACTGTTCTCCTGTGAACCGAGGGGGCAGGGTGGCCAGTTCCTCCTTCAGTTGGGGAATGCGCTCCTCGGGGAGGGTGATCCAGCAGTTCTGGATACCGGGGCGGGGCTCACTCGTGGCGGCCTCGAATTTCCCCGCCTTGGCGGGCTCGGCCTCGAAGGCTTGCTCAATGGCGGCCTTTTCCTCGGGGGAGACGGGGGCGCACCAGTATCCGTCCACGCACTCGCAGGCGTTGCTCCACTTCATCTTGGGGGTAAAGCCTTTTTTGAGGACCACCCAGTAGCTGATGTGATCCCCCTTACGGTAGGTCGGCGGATTCCGCCAATCGTCCTCGTCGGCGTACTTGTCATAGATGGCTACGACCTTCCAGTATCCCGCGCTGTATTGGGTGACCCAATCCCCCACGGCGAAGGGGAGGGAGCTTGCGGTGTGATCCATGTCTACTCCTTTCTTGGGAAGGACGGCTCAGACCATCTTCTCCTGCTTGACCTTGTGGTCGATGACGTGGCGGGAGGCCAGCTCGCGGTGGACGTCCTCCACCGAGATGCCCATCTGGGTCATCAGCACCATGACGTGGTAGGCCAGATCTGCGATCTCGTAGACGGTTTCCTTCTTGTCGCCGTTCTTGGCGCCGATGATGACCTCGGTGCATTCCTCGCCTACCTTCTTGAGGATCTTGTCCAGACCCTTGTCGAAGAGGTAGGTGGTGTAGGAGCCCTCGGGGCGCTCCTCCATGCGGCCCTGGAGCAGATCGGCCAGACCCTGGAGAGTGAACTCGTGAAGCTCCTCGCTCTGATATACGGGCTTGGTAAAGCAGGAATCGGTACCCAGATGGCAGGCGGGGCCGTCCTTTTCCACCACGACCACCAGGGCGTCGTTGTCGCAGTCGGCGGTGATGGAGACGATGTGCTGGTAGTTACCGCTGGTCTCCCCCTTGAGCCACAGCTCCTGACGGGAGCGGCTCCAGAAGCAGGTCTTGCCCTTCTCCATGGAGATGGCGAGGCTTTCGCGGTTCATGTAGGCCACGGTCAGCACCTTTTTGGTGATGGAGTCCACCACCACGGCGGGGATGAGACCCTTTTCGTCGAATTTCAGTTCATCAATGTTCAGCATAGTTTTAGCTCCTTAGATCAGTCTCATGTTGATTCCCTCGGCAGACAACGTCCGCTTCAGGTCGGGAATGGCGATCTCACCGAAGTGGAACACCGAGGCGGCCAGGCCCGCGTCGATATCGGGGACCTTGTGGAACAGGTCGATGAAGTCCTGTACACATCCCGCGCCGCCCGAGGCGATGACGGGGACGTTCACCGCGTCGCAGACCGCGCGGAGCATCTCGATATCAAAGCCCTTCTTGACGCCGTCGGTGTCGATGGAGTTCACCACCACCTCGCCCGCGCCGTTGCCGACGCAGCGCTTGATCCACTCAATGGCCTCCATGCCCGTGTCCTCGCGGCCGCCCTTGGCGAACACGCGGAACTCACCGTTCACCCGCTTGATATCGGCGGAGAGGACTACGCACTGGTCGCCGTAGCGCTGGGCGGCCTCGTAGACCAGGTTGGGGTTGCGGATGGCGCCCGAGTTGACCGACACCTTGTCGGCGCCGCACTTCAGCACCCGATCAAAGTCCTCCAGGGTATTGATGCCGCCGCCCACGGTCAGGGGGATGAAGATGGTGGAGGCCACCTCGCGGAGAATATCGGTGAACAGGGCGCGGCCCTCCACCGAGGCGGTGATGTCGTAGAACACCAGCTCGTCGGCTCCGCTGTCGGAGTAGAATTTGCCCAACTCCACGGGGGAGGACACGTCGCGGACTCCCTCAAAGTTGACGCCCTTGACCACCCGTCCGTTTCGGACGTCCAGACAGGGGATGATTCTCTTCGTGATCATTTGCTTGCCTCCTTGATGGCCTCTGCCAGATCGATGGCGCCCGTGTAGTAGGCCTTGCCGATGATGGCACCGTAGAGGTCCATGGCGGTCAGGGCGCGGATGTCCTCCATGTCGGAGACGCCCCCCGAGGCCACGATATCCATGTGGAACTTGGCGGACAACTCACGGTACAGCTCGCGGTTGGTGCCCTTCATGGCACCATCCTTGGAGATGTCGGTGCAGATGACGGTCTTGACACCGATACTCTGCATCTTCTCCATGAAGGCCTCCGGGGTGTAGGCCGACTGCACAAGCCACCCCTTGATGGCGATGTAGCCGTCCTTGACGTCAGCACCCACGGCGATCTTGTCGCCGTACCTCTCCACGGCCTCGCGGAGAAATGCCTCGTTATTGACGGCGGCGGTGCCCAGAATGACACGGGACACGCCCGCGGACAGGTACTTCTCAACCGTCTCCATGTCGCGGATGCCGCCCCCGATCTCTACGAACAGGGAGGTATTTTGCGCCACGTCGGCCACGGTGGAGAGATTGGGGGTGGAGCCGTCGCGGGCACCCTCCAGATCCACCATGTGGATGAATCTCGCCCCCTTGGCTTCAAAGTCACGGGCGATCTCAATGGGGTTTTCGCTGTAGACGGTCATCTGTTGGTAGTCCCCCTTGAAGAGGCGGACGGCCTTGCCGTCGTACAGATCGATTGCGGGGAAAATATACATAGGAATGGAACCTCTTGGTTTAGTCTTCGTCCTCGTCATCGGCGGGGACGGGGGTAACGATGGGCTTGCCCTCGGCGTCCACCAGGACGGTCAGACCGCCCGCGTAGCCGCTTGCGGTCCACAGGTAGTTGACGCCGGTCTTGCGGTCCACCAGGACACGGCTCTGGGTGCCGTCAAAGCCACCGCCGGAGATCTCGGTGCAGACGAAACGCTTGGATTTGATGGGCTTCATGATGGGAACCTCCTTGGTTTTCAGATTTGGGTTTGGCGAACTGTTTGAAATGGGGGCGGTCGTGGTTTGCGTGCGTTATTTGCCCTCTCACCGCTTCGCGGAGCTCCCCCGGAGGGGGAGCCTATAAGTCTTGTCGGATAAGGGAAACTCATAAACGAGGCACGAAAGGCTCCCCCTCTGGGTAGCGAAGCGGCGACACGGTAGTGAATGACTGCCGGTGGCAGTCAGAGCCGTGTCGTGACCGAGCCGAAGCGAGACAGCTCCCGCCGAAGGCGGGTGAGAGGGCAACATCCAAGGGTCAGCACAAATAAACAGACCGTTAAACCGCAATTTACAGCTCGCAGAATGCTTTCAGAATAGACAACCCGACGCCCCCGCTCTTCTCGGGATGGAACTGGCAACCCATGACGTTACTCTTTGCCACGGCGGCGGTCAGCTCCTTACCGTACTCGGCGGTAGCGATCACCGACTCTTGACAGTCGGCAGCGAAATAGGAATGGACGAAATACACGCAGTCTCCCTCGTTCACGTATTTGAGCAGGGGGTGCTTGCTCTCCCCCTTGAGAATCAGGGGATTCCAGCCGATGTGGGGAATCTTCAGGCCTTCGGGGATGTATCCCGCCATGGGGACCACCCGCCCGGGGATGAGGCCCAGTCCCTTGTGAATGCCGTACTCATGGCTCTCCTCAAAGAGCATCTGCATACCGAGGCAGATACCCATGATCTTCTTGCCGTTGGCGGCCTCCTCCAGAAGGACCTGATCCAGCCCCGTGGCGCGGAGCTTTTCGGCGGCGTCGGCGAAGGCACCTACACCGGGGAGAATGATGCGGTCGGCGGCGCGGATGACAGCGGGATCGGGGGTCACCACCGCCTCGGCGCCGATGCTTTTCAGGGAGGAGCAAAGGGAGAAGAGATTGCCCACTCCGTAGTCGATAATAGCGATCATTCCAGCAGTCCTTTCGTGGAGGGGATGGAGTCGGCGTTCTTTTCGTCGATCGAAACAGCCTCGCCGAGGCTCCTGGCCACTGACTTGAAGGTGCCCTCGATAATGTGGTGGCTGTTGCGGCCCGCCAGCTGGCGGACGTGGAGGGTCAGCCCGCCGTTCTGGGCCAGGGCGATGAAGAACTCCTCGCAGAGCTGGGTGTCGAAGGTGCCTACCTTCTCGGTGGGGATGCTCATATCCATGAAGCACCCGCCGCGGCCCGAGATATCCACGGCCGAGAGGATGAGGGTTTCGTCCATGGGGAGGATGCGGTCGCCGTAGCGCTTGATGCCCCGCTTGTCCCCCAGGGCCTCGGTCAGGGCCTTGCCCAGGCAGATACCGATGTCCTCCACCGTGTGGTGGTCGTCCACATAGGTGTCGCCCTTGCAGGTGAGGGTCAGGTCGAAGCCGCCGTGACGGGCGAACAGGGTGAGCATATGGTCGAGGAAGCCGCAGCCCGAATCAATGGTGGATACACCCGACCCGTCCAGATTCAGGGTCAGGGAAATATCGGTCTCGGCGGTCTTGCGGTTGATGGTTGAGGTTCTCATGACAGCTCCTCCAGAATGGTTTTAACGGTAGAAATGAACGCCTCCATCTGCTCTCTTGTGCCGATGGTGATGCGGTTGTAGTCAGTGATCTCTGCCTTGCCGAAATGGCGCACCAGGATGCCCCTGCGCTTCAGCTCCAGGTAGAGGGCCTCACCGCCGATCTTATCGGTCTTGGCGAAGACGAAGTTGGTCAGAGAGGGAAGTACCTCAAAGCCCAGATCGCGGAGAGCCTCGGTGGTGTATGCCCGATTCTCCATGATGGTACGGCAGTTTAGCATATAGTAATCGTTGTCGCAGAGGGCGGCGTAGCCCGCGGCGGCGGTCATGCGGTTGACGTTGTAGGGATTGGTGGAGTAGCGCACCGTGTGGAGGTCGGCGATCAGTGCCTTGTTACCGATGCCGAATCCCAATCTTGCACCCGCCAGGGAGCGGGACTTGGAGAAGGTCTGGGTGACCAGAAGATTATCATACTGATCCACCAACTTCACCGCGCTCTCGGCGCCGAAATCCACGTAGGCCTCGTCAATCACCACCACGCCGTCGGGGTTGGATCTCACGATCTCCTCGATCTCGCCGAGGGTCAGGCAGAGTCCCGTGGGGGCGTTGGGGTTGGCGATGACGATGGTTTTTCCACCCAAATTCAGATAGTCGCGGTAGTCCACCGAGAAGTCCTCCTTCAGGGGGATATCCTCGTAGGGGATACGGTTCAACTCGGCGAAGACGGGGTAGAAGCCGTAGGTGATGGCGGGGAAGACCAGGGGGTGATCCTCGTCAGCAAAGGCCATGAAGGCGAAGTTCAGCACCTCGTCGGAGCCGTTGGTGAGGATGACCTGATCGGGGGAAACGCCGTAGAGGGAGGCCAGTTTGTCGGTCAGCTCGCGGCAGGTGGGGTCGGAGTAGAGCCGGAGCCGTCCCGCCTCGGTCTTGGCCGCCTCGATGACAGCGGGGGAGGGAGGGAAGGGAGACTCGTTGGTGTTGAGCTTGATGTACTGCATATCCCGAGGCTGCTCGCCGGGGGTGTAGGGGGTCAGCTTATCAAGCCGTTTGGTGAAGAAGCGGCTCATTCGGCGTCCCCCTCAAAGCGCACCGTGGCGCTTCTGGCGTGGGCGGAGAGGCCTTCCCGCTCGGCAAAGTAGGCCACCTTGTAGGCCACCTTGGCGAGGGCGTCGCGGGTGTAGTAGGTGAACTGGGACTTCTTGACGAAGTCATCCACCGACAGGGGGGAGGAGAAGCGGGCGGTGCCGCTGGTGGGCAGGGTGTGGTTGGGGCCGGCGAAGTAGTCGCCCAGGGCCTCGGGGCAGTACTTGCCCATGAAGATGGAACCGGCGTGCTTGACCTTGTCCAGATAGTCGAAGGGGTTGTCCATGGACAGCTCCAGATGCTCGGGAGCGATCTCGTTGGCGATGTCGATGGCCAGCATGAGGTTGCCCTCGGCCACGATGATCTTGCCGTTCTTGTCGATGGACTCGCGGGCGATGTCGGCGCGGGGGAGCAGGGGGATCTGGCGCTCCAGCTCGGCGGAGACGGCCTCGGCCAGCTCATAGGTGTCGGTGACCAGCACCGCGCTTGCCATGCGGTCGTGCTCGGCCTGGGACAGAAGATCCGCGGCCACGAACTTGGGGTTACAGGTAGCGTCGGCCACCACCAGGATCTCGCTGGGGCCGGCGATCATGTCGATGGAGACTCTGCCGAAGACCTGCTTCTTGGCCTCGGCCACGTAGGCGTTCCCGGGACCTACGATCTTGTCCACGCGGGGGACGCTCTCGGTGCCGTAGGCCAGGGCGGCAATGGCCTGGGCGCCACCCATCTTGAAGATGCGGGTCACGCCCGCTACCTTGGCGGCGGCGAGGATGACGGGGTTGACCTTGCCCGATGCGGAAGGAGGCGTCACCATGACGATCTCAGAGCAGCCCGCGATCTTGGCGGGGATGGCGTCCATGAGGACGGTGGAGGGGTAAGCGGCGGTGCCGCCGGGAACGTAGAGGCCCACCTTCTCGATGGGGGTCACCTTCTGGCCCACCACCACGCCGTCACACTCGCTGATGATGAAGCTGTTTCTGACCTGCTTTTCGTGGAAGGCGCGGATGTTGACGGCGGCCTCGCGGAGGATATCCAGGAATTCGGGGGATACGGATGCCACGGCCTCCTCGATCTCCTCGGGGGTGACCTCCAGGGAGGTCAGGTCGGCCTTGTCGAACTTCTTGGCGTAGGCGTACAGAGCCTTGTCGCCGTTTGCGATGACGTCGGCGATGATGCCGGTCACGACGCCTTCGACGTTGGATGCGATATTGTCACGGGCGAAGATCTCGTCGTTGGATACCTCGCCGTACTTGTAGATCTTAATCATGGGTTTCTACCTGGGCTTTCATATAGGATGTGATTTTCTCGATCTCCGCGGTCTTGAAGCGGAAGGCGGCCTTGTTGCAGATGAGGCGGGCCGAGATGGGGAGGATGGTCTCCTTGACCTCCAGATCGTTCTCCACCAGGGTCTTGCCCGTCTCCACGATGTCCACGATGACGTCGGACAACCCCAGGATGGGGGCGATCTCGATGGAGCCGTTGAGCTTGATGATGTCGATCTCGCGGCACTTGGACGCGTAATAGCGGGCAGCGATATTGGTGAATTTGGTGGCTACGCGGAGGGTGCGGGTGCCGTCGTCGAAGAAATCGGACTTGGCGGCCACCGCCATACGGCATTTACCGAGATCCAGGTCCAGAAGCTCGAAGACGTCGGGCTCGTATTCGAGGAGGATATCCTTGCCCGCCACGCCGATATCGGCGGCGCCTCGCTCCACGTAGATGGCCACGTCGGAGGGCTTGACCCAGAAGTAGCGGACCCCTGCCTCGGGGTTTTCAAAGATGAGCTTGCGGGAGGGCTCCAGCAGGGCGGGACACTCATAGCCCGCCTCGGCGAACATGGCGTAAACCTTTTCTCCCAGTCTGCCCTTGGGAAGCGCAACGTTGATCATTTGGTCGCCTCCTTTCTCAGGTCACAGAGGGCGGCGTAGCGGAGCTTTTCGGGGACGCTTCGCTGGGCGGATACGGTCTTGCCCTGGTTGCGGAGGGATTCCACCGTGTCGGTGACGGTCTCGGCGGGGGTACGGCTGTCGTACAGCACCAGGACGTCCACGTCGCAAGCGGGAGCGGTACGGGGAAGCCCTTCCAGAAGGTCCAGGTACAGGGCAAAGCCGATGGCCCCCGACTTGCGTCCCATGCGCTTCATGAGCTTGTTGTACTGGCCGCCCGACAACACGCACTCGCAGATGCCGTCCAAAAAACCACAGAAGACCACGCCGTTGTAGTAGGACATATCGTTGATGATGGAGAAATCGAACCGCACGCGGTCGGCGTAGGGGGTCTTTTTCAGGTGATCCCGCAGGCCCGTCAGCTCACTGTGGGCGATGGCCACCGCTTCGTAGCGGCGGCAGAGGGGGGTGAGGCGATCCAGCACCGTGTCCATGTCGCCGTAGATGCCTACGAACTCCTTCAGGGTGGCGGTGTCCTCCTCCCCGATGCCGGCCTCGGCGCAGATGCGGGTGAGGTCGTGGGTGTTCTTCTCGGCGATACAGCGGGCGATCTCACGGCGCACCGACTTCTCGGCGGTGACGTCGTCCAGCAGGGCCGACAGAATACCCATGTGGGAGATATCCAGCACGAAATCCGGGGAGACGGTGGAAAGGGAAGCGGCGGCCAGGGTCACCACCTCGCAGATATCGTAGGCATCCAGGTCCCCGATGCACTCCAGGCCCGTTTGCAGGATCTCCTTGAAGTGGTGGGTGCTCCCCGACACGCGGTAGACGTTCTCGTTGTAGCAGACCTTCTGCTTCTCCCCGGGTCGGTCCTCGCCGTTCTTGATGATGGAGAGGGTGACGTCGGGCTTGAGGGCCAGGAGCTTACCGCCCATGTCGGTGAAGGTGATGACACGGTCGCTGACCAGAAAATCCTTGTTGCGGACGTAGAGGTCATACTCCTCAAATTTGCTCATCTTGAAGGGCAGATAGCCATAGCCGCGGTAGAGCTCCCGCAGAGCGAATACGGCTCGCTCCTCCGGCTTGAGATAGGTGACGTTCATGGTAAATATCCTTATTTGACAGTAGTTATTCCGAATCGGACGAAGGGAACGCTCCCACCCGCTCGATGGCGAGTCGGTAGCCCCCCGCGCCGTACTCCAGGCACTTGGACACGCGGCTGATGGTGGCGGTGCTCATGCCGGTCTCACGGCTGATGTCGGCGTAGTTGGCCCCCGAGGAGAGCATCTTGGCGGCCTTGAGTCTTTGGGACACGTCGAGGATCTCCTTGATGGTGCAGGCGTCCTCGAAGAAGGCGTAGCACTCCTCCACGGTCTTCATGGCCAGGATAGCTTCGAAAAGGGCGTCCACGTCGGGATTATGAAGAGGCTTCATGGGACGTTCGGTCTCCTTTATCACTTTAGTGTAGTAAAAACTATTGCACCATTATAATACAAAACGGCGGATTTGTCAAGCCCCAAAGAAGAGGCGGTTTGCACGAAAAGAGCGCACTGATTTTGTGCAAGGTGATGATTTTCAAGAGAGGGCGGAAAAGCCTGCTTACCTTTATATATATTTCATAAAAAAATCTTGCATTTTGCGAGGGGTTATGCTATAATAGTGCTATATCGACGGAAGGAAGACCTGCTCCGAGGGGTATTTTCCCCCGGACTGTCCTCTGTCCATACCCCCGCCGCGGGGCATGAGAAAGGAGACCGCCTATGAAGCGCAAAAGCATCTTGTTCCTGATCGCGCTTTTGACCCTCGCCCTTTGCCTGGGCTTTGTCGCCTGTAGAGGTGACGATCCCACCACCGACACCACCGACGGATCCACCGTGGCTCCCGACACCCCCGACGAGAGTGGGGAAGCACCCACAGACGAAGGCACCGAGATGCCCACCGAGGCTCCCACCGAGCCCGAGACCGATCCCGTCCCCGAGCCCATCAACCGCTCCGAGTACCCTAAGGAGCAGGCGGGCGCCAAGTCCGAGGTGGTCCTGAAGGCCGCCGACTTCGGTGTCAAGGGCGACGGTAAGACCGACGACGGCCCCGCCATTGGCCGCGCCATCGTGGCGGCCATGGAGCAGCAGGCCACCCTGCAGTTCGAGTCGGGCAAGGTCTACTACATCGGCACCACCGACCGCAGCACAGGCCCCTTTGGCTCTCCCTTCGCCATGACCGGTGCCGACGGTGTCACCGTTGACGGCGGCGGATCCGTCTTCCGCTTCGCCCCCGGTATCAGCTACTATGCCATGCTGAACTGTAATGATATCCGCATCTGCAACATGAAGCTGGATCTGGCAGTCTCCCCCTACCTGGTGGGTACCGTCAAGGCGGTGAACGGCGCGCACGTCACCTACACCACCGACATCGAGCCCAACCAGGGATTCAACGACAGCCGCGGCTATACCAATTTCTCCATCGAGTACAACGAGGGCAAGCAGGAGAGACCTCACCGGTTCATCAATACCATGACCAAAACCGCCTCCAAGGAGGTCAAGGTGGAGTACCAGACCGATAGCCACGGCTACGCGGTGGGGGACAAGGTATTTTTGCCCAACCCCGGTATCGGTAACGCCCTGAGCGAGATCATGTACATCGCCTCCAATACGGGCTGTATGGTCTTTGAGAACATCGAGGTCTGGGCGGCCCCCAGCTTCATCGCCAACGTCCGCGACAACGACGCCGAGATCTACTTCGAGAACGTGGACTACATCCCCGGCGAGGAGAACGACCGCGAGATCAAGATGGTCTCCTGGCGCGACGGCTACCACGTCAAGGACAACCGCCGTCCCATCCATTGGAACGAGTGCGACGTGGGGGTTCTGTTCGACGACGTCTTCAACGTCAGCAATACCCTGGGCTACATCACCTCGGTCAAGAACGGCAACCAGTTCACCGTCACCCAGTACGAGATGTACACCCACGGCTCCTACCATCCCTTCAACTGCCGCGAGGGCGACGTCATCGAGGTGTTCAGCTCCAAGGGCGTGTACGCGGGCAAGGCCACCGTCCGCCGCGTGGTCCAGAACCCCAACGGCACCACGGATATCGTGCTGGACTACGGCGAGAGCCTCCGCAAGATGGAGGAGGGCTGGCTCGTGGGCAACCGTGACACCTGCGCCCCCGGCTCCACCGTCACCAACTCCCGCTTCACGGGTACCTTCCGCTTCCGCCGTGAGATCCGCATCGAGAACTGCGTTTTCGATATGCTCATCACCTGGATCCGCGAGGACGGCAGCGTGGAGGGTCCCATCCCCGGTAACATCGACTACGTGGGCTGCACCTTCAACGGCGGCAGCCTGGACATCGGCGCGGCCGGCGCTTCCATACGCGGCGCCATCAAGGATATTGGCTTCTGGGGCTGTACCTTCAACGACGGCGCCAAGATCTCCAAGGGCCGTAACGTGGAGGTCACCGAGTCCGAGACCTGGACCGAGGAGGGCCTGTTCACCTACCAAAACCGCAAGATGACCCGCGTCCCCGTAGTCATTGAGCCTACCGAGGTGGACTTCGTCAATACCGTCACCTACGACTGGACCTATATCATGATGCAGGTGGAGGGCGGTCGGATCCTGCCCCTCTCCAAGCTGGAGGATACCGCCATCCGCGACGCCCTGGCCGCCAACGCGGGCTTCATGGACCGCGTGCTGGTGCTGACGGGCGGTGAGAGCGGCACCCGCTATATCCTGAACGGCCTGTCCGCTGATTTCCTCTACCACTTCCATACCCCGGGCAAGTCCTATATGTTCTCCATCAACTACTACGCCACCGCCGCGGGCGGCGCCGCCGGCTTCCTCACGGGAGACACCGCCACTCCTGTGAACGGTACCCTCTTCGAGCAGGCCAACGCCATCGCAAGTGCCGCCTGCCTGTACGATTCCGAGGATGGCAACACCGGCTTCTACATTGATATCCCCGCGGGGGCTACGGTGTACATCGGTATGGTGAACGTCACCGCCACCTCCTGGGCGAACCCCTCGACGGACCAGCTCTACAACGGCCATACCTTCCCCTGGAACAAGGAGATCACCATCGGCAAGAATGGCGAGGCTCTGACCTACGACGCCATCCCCGACGAGACGGTCAAGAACGCCATCCTGAACGCCGAGAGCGGCTTTACCTCGGGTACGGTGCTCCACGTCAAGGGTGACATGGGCGACTTCACCGCATTCACCGATAAGGGCTACTACGTCCAGGGCAAGACCTACCACATCTCCATCGACGCCTACATCGCCTCCCCCATGGTGCCCAAGGACGGCACCAAGATCTACCTCCTGGCCATGGACAGCACCCCCGGTAACCGCGTGCTCGCCGAGGGCCTCTTCACGGGCGAGGGCTTCTACCACTTCGAGATGGACTGGACCGTGGGCGACACCGGGGAGAAGTCCTTGAAGTTCTTCCTGAACAACAACCCCACTGCCTATGCCGATCTCTACATCGGTGACTTCACCATCACCATGGCGCGCTCCCTCAAGCCCGACGTCTTCCTCTCCCGCAACGATTTCCATACCCTGACCCAGGAGGAGCTGAAGGCAGGCTACACCTTCGATTTCACCGAGGGCAATCTCATGAATACGGGCGTGGGTGCCTACGCCTCCACCGCCCTCCTGCCCGAGAAGACCGCCGAGCTCCTCCGCAAAAACGGCTTCGGCGATACCTTCTACTACGCGGGCGAGAACCTCACCTTCGGCTCGCTTCCCAACAACCTGACGGGCGGCCGCAAGTTCCGCATCACCATGCAGGTCTACGACGTGCTGGGCAACCTGGCCACCACCCTGCCTCGCGGCGCCTTCGTCCTGCTCCATATGCAGGGCGGCGTCCAGAACTCCGCCGAGGTCAGCTACAAGATCGAGGCGGATCCCGACAACAGCCGACTGCTGACCGTCACCTTCGATACCAACACCCCCGGCGGCACCGACGATCTCTTGTTCTACGGCCTGACCACCGTGGAGTATCTCATCGGGTCTATCACCATCCAGCAGTTGAATTGATCCAACACCCCTACCCCCCCGGGACGGCAGAAATGCCGTCCCAAGTTTTTTGAAAAAAGTTTTGAGAAAACGGACAGAATCCGAAATTTTTCCTGTCCTTGTAGATGGACGGCTGATAAAGAGCCGTTCACGGTGAACGCGTTCATTCAGAGTGTATCGGTCTTGTGGGAGGTCAAATTTGGGTTTGTCGAACTGTTTTTTGGGGCTGTCATCCTGAGCGGAGGGCGAAGCCCGGAGTCGAAGGATCTCTTGTCGGCAAAGGAGATCCTTCGACTCCGCCGCAAGCGGCTCCGCTCAGGATGACAGCCCAAAAGTGGGCGAAAGACAGACCGATAAACTGCAATTTGAAACCCTCCCGACCGTATACAAATCAATTTTTCGGGGGACGCCCCGAGAAAGGAGAGACCATGACCGACAGCGACATCATCCGCCTGTTTTTCGCCCGTGACGAGCGGGCTATCGCCGAGACGGCGGAGCGGTACGGCAGATACTGCATGACCATCGCTCGGGACATCCTGGACAGCGAGCAGGACGCCGAGGAGTGCGTCAGCGACGTCTACCTCAAGGCGTGGAACAGCATCCCGCCCGACGAGCCGTCCTCCCTCAAGGCCTACGTCGCCGTCCTGACCCGCCGCCTGTCCATCAACCGCTACCACGAGAGCCGCGCCGCCAAGCGCAACCGGGAGCTGGAGGTGGCCTTCGAGGAGCTGGAGGCCTGCATCCCCGCCCCCGAGGAGGCGGCGGAGGAGCTGCCCGAGCTGCTCAACGAGTTCCTGGCGGGGCTGAAGGACACCGACCGCCGTCTCTTCGTCCGCCGCTACTGGTACGCCATGATGCCCGCCGAGCTGGCGAAAGCGGAGGGCATGACCGTCAACGCCGTCACGGTGAAGCTCTACAAGACAAGAAATAAGCTCCGAAAATTTTTGGAAGAAAGGGGTTACAAGTTATGAAAGGAAAGACCGCATTCAATGCTATGGAGGGCATCGACCCTCGGTATATTCTGGAGGCCGCGCCTGATGCGGCTGCGCCGGTCGCGGTGGGACGAAGGACAAAATTCCTGCGGTTGGCTGCCGTTGCGGCCGCTCTGGCTGTGGTGGTGGCGGTGGGGGCTGTAGTGGCACCCATGCTGATGAAGGAGCCGGCCGCGCCCGCCGAGACCTCTCGCTTTTCTCTGCAACGGGTGTATAAATCCCACTATTCCGACGAGGCGTGGGGGCCCGATGGAGCCACCAATATGTACGTACAGGCGGTGGACTGGGCCGAGCATCCCGAGGGGCAGGTGTTTGTTCTGAATGGGGTGGAATATCCGTTGACCTATAATCAATCCTATTTCTACCCAAGACAGGATGCTTTGGTACACGAGTATTACCTCGATATAGAAGGGTGGAGTAAAAGTGACTCTCCGTATGTTTTGCTGACGGATGACGGAACTCTTTTCCGAACAGGCTTTTTCTACATGGCTCATGTAGATGTGACTGCGGCCAATAATGATGCAGAATTGATCCAACTTGTTGAACAAGCCATGGCTGATTTTGCCGATTTCGATTCCTATGAGTTTTCTGTAATAAAATACGAAGGCTACCGTACGATCACGTGGTACAATAAATTGGGAGATTATCAGCTCCCCGATTCCATATCTCTCGGTATTATGCCTGATGGTAGCCTTTGTAATTGGTATAAGGATGTTCCCCACGCAATCACGGCAGCTGAATCGGATCTGCCTACGGATGACGAGATTCGAGCTTTGGTTGCTGAAGATGTTCAAAATACGGAAATAGCTGCGTTCGGTCCTGTTCAATTGGGGGAAATAAGTGAGAAAGAAATTATCGAGCAGAACGGTGTGGAGTGCGTATATTTTTGCATTGAAGCAGAATACACGTTCCAGAGTGATGTGGGAAAGGAATATAATAATCTCACGAATTTGTGGTATATTATTCCTATCGAACAGCAAGCTGAATAATCATAGATCATGGAGGGTCGGATAGAGGTATCCGACACCTCCGCATAACCCCATACCCCTATCCCGCCGAGGATGGGGGTATTTTTCCATATTTCAAAAAAATATTCCCAAACCCCTTGTAAATACAGAGATTCTGTGCTATAATAAAAGGTGATAATTTGCAAAAATCCAAGATTGGAGTAACATACCATGAAACACACCGACATCAAAAAGCTGTTTGCCGAGTCCGAGTCCTTCGTGGGTACCTCCCCCGTCATCTGCGGTTGGGTGCGTACCGCCAGAGATTCCAAGAACGTCTCCTTCCTGGAGGTCAACGACGGCTCCTGCTTCCGCAGCCTTCAGCTGGTCATCGACAAGGAGAAGATGGACGAGAGCGTCTACCGCGACGCCATGGCCGTGGGCGCGTCCCTCACCGCTACGGGTACCATCGTCGCCTCCGACCGCAACGGGATCGAGATGAACGTGGAGACCCTGACCGTCCTGGGTAAGTGTCCCTCCGACTATCCTCTCCAGAAGAAGCGCCATACTCTGGAGTATCTCCGTACCATCCCCCACCTCCGTGTCCGCGCCCGCTACTTCGAGGCGGTCTTCGCCGTCCGCGATCAGCTGGCCCAGTCCATCCATCAGTACTTCCACAAGAACGGCTACCGCTACGTCCATCCCCCCATCATCACCGGCTCCGACTGCGAGGGCGCAGGTGAGATGTTCCGCGTCACCACCCTCCCCTGGAACGCCACCGCCGAGAGCGAGGCCGAATACTATGCAAACGATTTCTTCGGCCGCAAGGCAGGCCTGACCGTCTCCGCCCAGCTGGAGGGTGAGATGGCCGCTATGGGTCTGGGCCGTATCTACACCTTCGGCCCCACCTTCCGCGCCGAGAACTCCAACACCACCCGCCACGTAGCCGAGTTCTGGCACGTGGAGCCCGAGGTCTGCTTCTGCGATATCCACGATATCATCGAGATCGCCGAGGACTTCATCAAGTACATCGTCAAGGACGTTATGGATCATTGCCCCGAGGAGATGGAGTTCTTCAACCAGTGGGTGGAGAAGGGCGTCATCGACAAGCTGAACAGGATGCTCGCGAACGATTTCGTCAAGCTGGACTACACCGACGCCATCGAGATCCTCAAGGCCGCCGCCGCCGCAGGGAAGGACTTCAAGTACCCCGTGGAGTGGGGCTGTGACCTCCAGACCGAGCATGAGAAGTACCTCACCGACGAGCACTTCGGCCGTCCCGTCTTCGTGGTCAACTACCCCGCCGCCATCAAGTCCTTCTACATGAAGCAGAACCCCGACGGCAAGACCGTGGCCGCCACCGACCTCTTGGTGCCCGGCATCGGCGAGATCATCGGCTGCTCCGAGCGTGAGGCTGACTACGATAAGCTGGTGGCCGCCATGACCGCCCGCAATATGCCTCTGGAGAGCTACGAGGCCTACTTGGATACCCGTAAGTACGGTTCCGTCCCCCACAGCGGCTTCGGCCTGGGCTTTGAGCGTATGCTCATGTATATCACGGGCGTGCAGAATATCCGCGACGTGCTGATGTACCCCAGAACCGTCGGCTCCATGTGATCCATCCCCCATACAGTATACAGTAAGGAGATAATACCATGAAAAAACTGTTGCTCTTCGCCCTGATCCTGACCCTCGCCCTGTGCGTGGCCGCTTGCGATAAGACCCCCGACGAGCCCACCACCGAGGCCCCCACCGACGCGGCTACCGAGGCTCCCACCGAGGAGGCTACCGACGCGCCTACCGAAGCCCCCACCGAGGCCCCTACTGAGGCTCCCACCGAAGCACCCACTGAGG
>JAZNJA010000089.1:0-11572 GCA_045577755.1 Eubacteriales bacterium | reverse complement strand
CCGCAGGGACTCCCACCGAGGCTCCCGACGAGCCTGACACCCCCGCTCCCGGCACCGACGAGCCCGAGACTCCCGCTCCCGGTACTGACGAGCCCGAGACTCCCGCTCCCGATACCGACAAACCAGCGGATGAAACCGATAAGCCCGTTGATCCCGCGGACAAGGATCGGCTCAAGGCTGATCTGGTCGCCGCTCTGCGAGAGCTGTTGACAGGCTGTACCGTTGATCCCGCTTCGGTGATCCCCGAGACCATGCTGGTGGATTACCGTCAGAACCTTGTGGATCCGTCCAAATTGTTGATTGACTATGGGTCGAACGTGTCGGTATCGGACATTCCCGTCGCCGGTAGCGGCGAGCAGTGGCACATGGTGCTGGATAATCTGGAGCAGTCCGCCCTGTTCTTTGATCTGCTGGCTGTGGTGGATACCCTGACCACGGTCTCGGTTCAGACCTTTGAAACCTTCTTCGACAGGAATCCCGAGGAGACCGCCATCCATACCTTTGAGGAAAGCATCTATTCGGTTACCATTCATTATGACGATGACACCGTTGCTTACGCGCTTGACTACACCGCGAACATCCCCGTTCTGGGCGAGCAGAAGGTGCAGATCGCTCTGTCTCTGGATCGGCAGACCCGAGAAAAAGCGGCGCGCATCCAACTGGGGAACGGGAACGCGTTAGCCTACACCTACACAGAGGCATCGTATACCTTCGCTCTGGAGCTGGTCGGCGTGCGTCACGCTTTCTTTACGGTCAATCAGGATGAGGACGGAAACGTATACGGTCATATCAACGAGTTTTTGACGGTAAAGGATATACAAATTCAAAGTGCCGCCGATTTCTACATCACCGAGGACTATGTGACAGTGGTGGGTAACAAGGCCGACGGTATGCTCCTCTTTGAGGGACGCATCTGCGAGCTGTACCGCGTGGAGGACGGCCGCCTCGTGGGATACGAGGTCAAGGAGACTGAATCTCTGTTGGGGATCGAGTTCGATACCCTGTGGTTTGATCTGTCCGCTTTCACGGGCTTTACCTCCATCCGCTACGCTGAGGCTACCGACGAGACCGACGCCGCCTTCTACGTCAACAACTCCAAGAAGCCTTGGGAAAGTGAAAAGGTTAGCCTGTTCAACCCCTCCCGCCGCTTCGACATTGAGTTCCGCACCCGTTACTGTCACGTATACGACGCGGAAAACGATGCCTACAAGGTGGTGAGCGTACAGATGCCTATGCTCTTCGTGCAGGAGGAGCATCTGGATTCTCTGTCCAAGGACATCAAATCGGCCAACGGAATCAACGTTTCCCTTGGCGTGGATGAGGCGGAGCTGGAGAAGCTGATGGCGGATTACAGCGCCTACATCCCCGCGTTTGACGAGCATAAGGCGGCCATCACCACCGACCTGATCCGAGAGTTCATCGGGGAGCCGATCTCTTTCCAATAATTTTCAAGTGACATACCGGGTTGACCGCGGCCTTTGCGGTCAACCCTCTTTTGTGCGAAAAATATTGAAAAATTCTTTGGAAATTTTCATCCAATCACTTGACAACTTGACAAAATTATGCTATAATAGAGCCATCACAGAAAGGAGTCCCCTATTCCTATGAAAAACACAAGCAAAGCTCTCCGCATCATCCTGGCCGTGGTCATCGGCACGGTCCTGACGGCTCTGGCTTACTATCTCATGCTGCCCCCCATCAACATCTTCAGCAATGGCTTCTGGATCTTCCTCATCATGGTGACCTTCTTCTACGGTCTGCCCCTGGGCGTGGTGAGCGGTCTGTCCGGAGTGTCCCGCGGCACCTCCAAGGTCAAGGTGAGTAAGATCTTCATCCTCATCGCCGCCATCCCCGTGGCCGTTCTGGTGCTGGGCGGGATCTTCTCCTCCACCTTCTTCAACGCCCAGAAGTACGCCTCGGTCATCGAGGTCCAGCAGTCGGATTTCTCGGAGGATATGCCCGAGGCCGATGTGGTCACCAACATCTCCCTGATGGACACCGCCTCGGCTTCCATCCTGGGTAACCGCGAGCTGGGCGCCCTCTCCGACGTGGTCTCCCAGTACAACGTCAGCCTGGACTACAATCAGATCAACTACAAGGGCACCCCCAAGAAGGTGGCCAACCTGGAGTACGTGGACTTCTTCCGCTGGCTGAATAACTCGGCAAACGGTGTCCCCGGCTACGTCATGGTGGACCCCGTAGGGAACGATGCCGACTACGTCAAGTTTGAAAAGCCCATGATCTACGTGGACAGCGCTTACCTGGAGGAGGACCTCATGCGTAAGCTCCGCTTCTCCTATCCCACCAAGATCTTCTCCTCGGTCAACTTCGAGATCGACGAGGCGGGCAACCCCTACTACATCGTCTCCTGCATGAAGCCCCACGTGGGCCTCTTCGGGGCTATGGACGTAAACGAGGTCATCATCTTCAACCCCTGTGACGGTACCTCCGAGCTTTTTGCCGTGGCTGATGCCCCTTCCTGGATCGACAACGTCTACGATGGTAATCTGGCCAGCCAGAAGTACAATTGGTACGGTACTCTGTCCAGAGGCTTCTGGAATTCCGTCATCGGCAAGCGTGACTGCAAGACGACCACCGAGGGCTACGGCTACGTGGTCCGCGGGGACGACGTCTGGTACTACACCGGCGTCACCTCGGTCACCTCCGACGAGTCCAACATCGGCTTTATCCTGACCAACGCTCGCACGGGTGAGTACAAGTACTACCCCATCATTGGCGCCGAGGAGTACTCCGCCATGGGCGCGGCCCAGGGTGAGGTGCAGGAGAAGGGCTACGTGGCCTCTTTCCCCTCTCTCATCAACGTGGAGGGCCAGGCTACCTATATCATGGTGCTGAAGGATGAGAACGGTCTGGTCAAGCTCTACGCCCTGGTCAACGTGGAGAACTACAGCATCGTGGCCACAGGTGACACCCAGGCCTCCGCCAAGCAGGCCTACCTGGAGGAGCTCTTCAAGCGCGGCGTCATCACCGAGGAGGAGCTGCCCGCTCCCGAGACCAAGACCGCCGAGATCACCGTCACCGCCGTCCGCCTCGCCACCGTGGGCGGAGAGACCGTGGTCTATATCACCGCCGAGGACGGCACCGTCTACCGCGGCGCCCTGGCCTCCGACGAGTCCCTGATCCTGGTTACTGAGGGCATGGCTCTCACCGTGGAGTATGCCGAGACCGAGCACGCAAGGATCCGCGTCATCACGGCGTGGAGCGAAAAGACCAATTGACCCACGTTGCACAATCCCTCTCCGACCGGCTCGGAGGGGGATTTTTGTATAACTCAGCCAAATCTATCGGATGAGTGCCGAATTCTCTTGACAGAACGCTACATATATGATATAATAAGCGGGTAACGTTTCCGCCATGCGCGGAAAGAAAAAAGGAGCGAACCATGAAAAAGCATCTGATATGGCTGTTGGCCTTGCTTTCAGTCGTTGCGATCCTGGTGGCCTGTACGGTGAAATCTCCCGAAACAGACTCCCTCGATACGACCGCGGCTGATTCCGTGACGGAGCAGCCCACCGAAGTCCCCGACACCCCCGCCGAGACCGACCCCGCCGAGACCGACGTCAAGGAAACTCAACCCTCCTCCGAGGAGACCACCGTCGAGCCCGGTGAGATCATCGAGACCGATCCTCCCGAGACCGAGGAGGTTCTGGAGGCCGACGGCTTCCGCATGGATCACGAGCGCATCGAGCGTCAGTTCAGCGGTGCCAACGCCATGGCCGCGAACCGCGTGGAGCTGGAGGGCGAGGGCTACGTCATCAAGCTTACCTCCAAGGGTGCCTCCAACGATCCCTTCATTTTCTTCAACGCAGGGAATTACTGCACCGCCAAGAAGATTGCCAAGCTGAAGGCCGACGATTACCGCTACGTCATCCTCCGCGTCAAGGTCGAGAACTGCTCCTCCGCCAAGTTCGAGCTGTTCTACTGCGCCGGTTCGGTTACGGGCGCTACGGGTGAGTGCGTGCTGCAGTCCTCCTTCGACAACGCCTCTGAGGAGTGGCAGTACATCGTCTTCGACATGAATGGCGCCGCAAAGTGGACGGGCGTTATTCACGGCTTCCGCTTCGACTACCAGCTCTCCACCTCCGGTGCCGACGAGAATATGTACGTGTCCCATATGTACTTCGCCAAGGATGAGGAGGAGATGAAGAAGGTCACCCAGAAGGGCCTCAAGGATCCCTTCGAGGTGGTGACCGATCCCGCCGTGGAGCTGAAGGTAGAGGAGCTGCTGGCTACCCCCGATTCCGCTCCCGCTCAGGACAACACCAAGCTCAATGCCGCAAACGAGGACGCGAGCCTGGATCTGTGGTTCAACCACGCCTATATCAATAACCCCGCCGAGGATATCACCTCCACGGGCTGGAACGCCTACCAGCTCCGCCTGGCCAAGAACGAGTCCGAGGGAACCCATATGTTCCTTCTCTCCAAGGAGGGCCACAGCGGTCTGACCGTTTCGGTCACTCCCTTCAAGAACGCCGACGGCGCGGAGCTGGGCACCGAGCTGATGTACGGCTACTACTTCGACGACGTGGACGGCAAGACCCTGGTGGATCCTATCCCGTGGGTCAAGGATGGCCAGACCTTTGATCTCGCCGCGGGCCGCAGCTATATGTACATCATCAAGGCTACCTCCTATCTTGACTCCCCCGCGGGTGTCTATACCGCCACTGTTACCGTCAAGGACGCGGGTGGTAACGAGATCAAGAAGGCCACTGTTTCGGCCTACGTCTGGAACTTCGCCCTCCCCGAGGAGACATCCTGCAAGACCCAGATGGATCTGTCCTGGTATAACATCTACTACTCCCACGAGTGCTGGGACGGCGACGACAGCCAGCTGTACAAGAACTACTACGACCTCCTCCTGAACAACCGTGTCTGCGCCTACACCCTGCCCTACAACAAGGACGGCTACTTCACAGACTCCCGTATCGTGGAGTATCTGGATAATCCCCGCGTCACCGCCTTCAATCCTCTGGGCTGGGGTGTCCGCGAGAATCTGGAGTCCCGCGTCCCCGCCGCCTACGCCTTCCTGTCCCAGAAGCAGGAGTGGCTGGATAAGTCCTACTTCTACCTGGTGGACGAGCCCGGCAACAAGGTCCAGCTGGATCAGATCAACCAGTACGGCACTCTTCTGAAGGAGCATTTCCCCGGCTACAAGATGATGGCCCCCGAGCACGTCAACTACGTCTGGGATGCAGACTCTACCGTGGATAACTTCTCTTACGTCAAGGATTCCATCAACGTCTGGTGCTTCAAGCCCTACTTCTTCACCACCTACGAGCAGTATAAGTTTGACCGCCGCCTGACCTACTGGATGACCCCCAAACTGGAGGCCAATCTGGGCACCTTCGCTGAGCGTATGCAGGCCGAGCAGGCCGAGGGCGACGAGCTGTGGTGGTACGTCACCCGCCGTCCCGAGTCCCCCGAGATCACCCTGCTCATGGAGACTGAGGCCGTCCGTCACCGCATCCTGTTCTGGCAGCAGAAGCTCTACAACGTGGACAGCTTCCTCTACTATCTGGCCAACGACTGGTATGAGATGGGCGAGAACAACGGCCTGAACAAGAAGTACGAGCATACCGCGGGTATGGATGCCTTCGACTGCTACGGCAACGGCGTGCTGCTCTACTGCGGCCAGGACTTCGACGTCTACGGCGGCGTGGAGTCCATCCGTCTGGAGACCGTCCGCGACGGTATTGAGGACTTCGAGTACCTCACCATGATCACCGAGCTGTACGGCAAGGACGTCACCGACGCCATCATCCACCGTCTGACCACCTCCCTGTCCAACTACAACACCGACACCGACAACTTCACCGACCTGCGCATCGCCCTCGGTAACATCATCGAGGCCACTCTCGCTGAGCAGGCAGGGAACTGAATGAACCTGAAAAGGGGCTACCGCTTCGGCGGTAGCCCCTCGTTTGTGAAGACCGAACATATACGACAAAGGGAACAGCACCCCGCGACCTGAGCCAAGGGGTGCTGTGTTCATATTCTGCGGAGGGCGGAAAAGATACGCGGGAGCGGTCATCCACGCAAAACCGCCGTATCCGTAAGCTCCACCTCAGCCTCCTCATACCCATCGCTCTCAAACACCACGATCTCGTTCTCGCCCTCGCGGAGGAGAGGCACGGGCACGTACAGGGTCTTCTGAGGCCCCGCGGGGTTGAAGTAGCGGCCGATATTGAAGCCGTTGACGGTCACAAAGCCCTTGGTGAAGCCGTCGAGCTTGACGTAGGTGTCGCAGGGAGTACCCTCAACGGTCAGAGTGCCGCGCAGGAAGGCGGGAACCGTACCGCTCGGCTGTGCCTTACCGTAGGTCAGCCCGCCCAGATCATCCATGGTCATGGGGTACATCTCCCAGCCGTAATGGAACCGCTGACCCAGGCGCACGCCGCCCAGGATGCCCTTGCGGTCCATGAGCTTGATGCCATAATTCACGCGGCCCATGTTCTCCACCAGAATATCCAGAGTAGCAGTCTCCCCGAAGCCCAGACTCATACGAATGGGATCGTTACGGCGGCTCCGCTCCTTGATGCCCACCTGCTTGCCGTTGATATAGAAGATGGCGCGGTCGTGGATATCCCCGCAGAACAGCTCCAGCTCCTCAAAGGGACCCTTCAGCTGAGTGCGGTAGAGGACGTAGCCGAAGTCTTGATCCAGCTCCTCCATGGTCTTGGGGAAGGCGGCAAAGACGGGGGTGGACAGGGAAGGGAGATTGCCGAACAGAGGCGCGGACTCGGTGAGCCTGACCTTGCCGTAGGCCTTTTTGGTGGAGTTTTTCACCGCAATATCGGGTGCCTTGACTCCCGTCCGCTCCTCGATGACCCGCTTGGCGGTCTCATAGAGAGGGGTGGTGTCCCCCGCCTCGGTGAGGAAAGCGGCGTAGTCGTAGCTGGTGACCGTGGGCTGGTACTGCTCACCCGTGTGGTTGGCGCCGTTCCGGAAGGCGAAGTTGGTACCGCCGTGGAACATATAGATGTTGAAGGAGGCGTTCAGATCAAAGAAGCGATTCAGCTCCCCCGCAATATCCTCGGGACTTCGCTGGCTCCGCCCCTCCTCGTACCAATGGTCGAACCACCCGCACCAGAACTCTCCGCACATGAGGGGGCGATCCTGCTGGAACTCCTTCAGGGTGAGGAGCTGATCCACGTAGGAGCCGAAGTTGGCCACCGCCAGCACGTCGGGCAGGGTACCGCCGCTGAGCATCCAGCGGGCGGTGCCGTCGGAGGTGAACAGGGTGCAGTCGATGCCGTTCTCGCGGTAAATGTCCACCACCTTTTGCAGGTAGACCTTGTCGTCACCGTAGCTGCCGTACTCGTTCTCCACCTGGACCATGAGGATGTTTCCGCCGTTGGTGCAAAGATGGGGACGGAGGCGGGAGAGTAGCTCGCGGTAGTAAGGCTTGACCTTTTCGAGATAGAGGGGATCGTCACAGCGCAAAGCCATGTGGGGGTACTTGAGGAGCCAGGAGGGAAGCCCTCCGAAATCCCACTCAGCGCAGATGTAGGGGCCGGGACGGACGATGACGTTGAGATCCAGCCGCTCCGCCGTCTCAATGAACCGCTCGATATCCAGAATGCCCGAGAAGTCGAACTGACCCTCGTGTCTTTCGTGGAGGTTCCAGCAGGTGTAGGTTTCCACGGTGTTGAAGCCGCAGGCCTTGAGCTTGGTGAGGCGATCCTCCCAGCACTCGGGAAGAGTGCGGAAGTAGTGGATGGCACCAGAGATGACGGTGTAGGGCTTGTCGTTCAGGTAGAACTGACCGTCGCGGTAGGTGAAGGTTTTGTTCATGGTGTTTGCTCCTTTGATAATGGAGGGATTCAAATTTGGGTTTGTCGGGATGTTTGATGGTACAAAGCGGTATGATTTTCGTTAGCGGGCGACCACATAGGGTCGCCCCTACATATCAACCCAAAACATCTTGATACACCGAAGAAATCTGCTTGTAGGGGCGGCCCTGTGTGGCCGCCCGTTAACATAGCGATCTCCTCATGCCTATCGGGTTACAAACGCACCGCTAAACCCCAATTTACAGTTTCTTTTTCAAGAACTGTCCCGTATAGGATCCAGTTACCTGTGCCACCTCCTCGGGCGTACCCGTGGCCACCACCGTACCGCCTCCCGCGCCCCCCTCGGGGCCAAGATCAATGATGTGGTCGGCGCATTTGATGACGTCCAGGTTGTGCTCGATGACGAGGACGGTATTGCCGCCGTCGCAGAGGCGCTGGAGAACCGTGAGGAGTCGGGCCACGTCGTCGGTGTGGAGACCCGTGGTGGGCTCGTCCAGAATATAGATGGTCTTGCCCGTGCCCCTCTTGGCCAGCTCTGCGGCCAGCTTGACGCGCTGGGCCTCGCCGCCCGACAATGTGGTGGAGGACTGCCCGATCTTGACGTAGCCCAGGCCTACGTCAAAGAGGGTCTGGAGCTTGCGCTTGATCTTGGGGAGGCCGTCGAAGAAGGTCAGGCCCTCCTCCACGGTCATGTCCAGCACGTCGAAGATGCTCTTGCCCTTGTAGTGGACCTCGAGGGTATCCCGATTGTACCGCTTGCCCTTGCAGACGTCGCAGGTGACGTAGATATCGGGGAGGAAGTGCATCTCGATCTTCTTGACGCCGTCGCCCTCGCAGGCCTCACAGCGGCCGCCCTTGACGTTGAAGGAGAACCGCCCGGGGCCAAATCCCTTGGCGTTGGCATCCTGGGTCTTGGCGAAGAGATCACGGATATCGTTGAACAGGGAGGTATAGGTGGCGGGATTGGAGCGGGGGGTGCGCCCGATGGGGGACTGATCAATGGCGATGACCTTGTCCAGATGCTCGATGCCCTCGATGGAATCGTACTCACCGGGATAGGCCACGGCGCGGTTGAGATCGTGGGCCAGGATGGGGTAGAGAATCCCGTTGACCAGGGAGGACTTGCCCGATCCCGACACGCCCGTCACGCAGACGAACTTGCCCAGAGGGATATCCACGTCGATGTGCTTCAGGTTATGCTCCGCCGCGCCCTTGACAGTCAGCCAACAGCCGTTGCCGGGTCTGCGCTTTGAGGGCACCTCGATCTTCTTGCGCCCCGACAGATACGCGCCCGTGATGGAGTTCTGATCCGCCGCCACCTCCGCGGGGGTGCCCGCCGAGACGATCTGACCGCCGTGGATGCCCGCCCCGGGGCCGATATCCACGATGTAGTCGGACTCCTCCATGGTCTCCTCGTCGTGCTCCACCACGATGACGGTGTTGCCGATGTCGCGGAGCTTTTTCAGGGTGGCGATGAGCTTAGTGTTGTCTCTCTGGTGCAGACCGATAGACGGCTCGTCCAGGATATACAGCACCCCCACCAGAGCCGAGCCGATCTGGGTGGCCAGACGGATGCGCTGGGCCTCGCCGCCCGAGAGGGTCCCCGCCTTGCGGGAGAGGGTCAGGTAGTCCAGACCCACGCTGACCAGGAAGCCCAGCCGCGCCTTGATCTCCTTGACGATCTCGCGGGCGATGACCGCCTCGGAGCCCTCCAGGTGCAGATTCGTGATGAAATCCAGAGCCTCCTTGACCGACATGGCGCAGAAATCGTCGATGTTCAGCCCGCCGACGGTCACCGCCAGCACCATGGGATTCAACCGCTTGCCGTGGCACTCGGGACAGGGGGCGTCCTCCACGAACTCCTCGTAGCTGTCGGTGCCCCAGCCGCCTTGACGGATGCGGGACTCCATGATGCCCACCACGCCCTCGAACTTCACGGTCTGGTGGGTGGCGCGGTCACCGAAATGGCGGGTGATGGTGTAGGTGTCCTCCCCCGAGCCGTAGTACAGGACATCCAACGCCTCCTTGGTGAAGGTGCTGATGGGCTGATCCATGCGGAAGCCGTGCTTCTTGCCCACCGCCTCAAAGAGGGGGCCGTTCCAGCTCATGGGGTCCAGAGTCTTGAAGCCGTTGACCTGGATCGCGCCCTCCCACAGAGTCATCTCGGGGTGGGGGATCAGCTTCTTGACCGCGATCCTCTGCATATCGCCGATACCCGCGCAATGGGGGCAGGCGCCCACGGGGTTGTTGAAGGAGAACATCCGAGGCTCCAGCTCGCCAAAGGAGATGCCGTGCTCCTCGCAGGCGTAGTGCTGGGAGAAGATCATCTCCTGCTCGGTCTCTCCGTCGCGGGGAACCGTCAGCACCATGAGGTAGCCGTCAGCGGCGGCCAGAGCGTTCTCCACCGAGTCGGACAGGCGGGCGCGGATGCCCTCCCGCATGACCAGACGGTCCACCACGATCTCGATGGTGTGCTTCTTGTTCTTGTCCAGCTTGATCTCCTCCGAGAGATCGTAGATGCTCCCGTCCACGCGGACGCGGACGTAGCCCTTTTTCTTGGCGTCGGCCAGCACCTTCTCGTGCATACCCTTCTGACGGCGCACCACAGGGGAGAGCACCATGAAGCGGGTGCCCTCCGGCAGAGTTTGGATCTTGTCGATGATCTGGTCCACGGTCTGCTGCTTGATCTCCTTACCGCACACGGGGCAGTGAGGGGTGCCCACGCGGGCGTAGAGCAGACGGAGGTAATCGTAGATCTCGGTGACGGTGCCCACCGTGGAGCGGGGGTTCTTGGAGGTGGTCTTCTGGTCGATGGAGATGGCGGGGGATAGACCCTCAATGAGGTCTACGTCGGGCTTGTCCATTTGCCCCAGAAACATACGGGCGTAGGAGGACAGGGACTCCACGAATCTTCGGTGTCCCTCGGCGTAGATTGTGTCGAAGGCCAGGGAGGACTTACCCGAGCCCGACAAACCCGTCATGACCACCAGCTTGTCGCGGGGGATCTCTACGTCGATATTCTTCAGGTTGTGGACGCGGGCGCCCTTGATGATGATGGATCTTTGCATATATGGGTTCCTTTTTTCGGTAATGTTCAAAGTAAGGCTTTCAGGAAATCCTTGTTCCATCTGGAACGGTAGCAGTAGGAGATTTCCCGGGTAATATCCCGCTTTACGGCGCGGGGACGGTTCCTCTTGCCCTCGGCCAGAATAATGGGGACGTTATGGAGCGCGTCGGCCAGATCGGACACCTGCTCGGGGCTTCCCTCTGCCAGCGCGGTCAGCATTTCGGCAAGGCAGGCCGAGAGGATGGCATACGACTGCTCGTCCTTGATAACGGCGGTGCCGTAGGTGTATAGGTTCTGGGTGTCGATGAAATACCATACGTCCCGATCAAGGGAGGAAATGGCGGAAAGCCCCGAACGGAGGATATTGGGAGGAACGGTATTGTCGGTTTGCGGCGCGTCGATGATCTCCTTGACCGCTTTGACGGCGGCCTCGCCTCCGGGATCCGACGGATGGGCGCGGAGGATCACAAAAACGGCGTGGAGATCGTGGAGGTCATGGTTGGTGAGGAGCATGGGGGTGTCCTTTCTGAGGGGGATTTCAAATTTGGGTTTGTCGGTGAGTTCTCGCGCCAAAGGCGCATATCGAGCCGCGAAAGCGGCATATCGAGCCGAAGGCCTATGCCGGAGGCATATCGAACACCCGAAGGGTGTATATCGACAAAAACTCTGAGTCGATATGTCCCTTCGGGAC
>JAZNJA010000088.1:0-21242 GCA_045577755.1 Eubacteriales bacterium | reverse complement strand
CATATCGAGTCCCGAAGGGACATATCGACTCAGAGCTTCTGTCGATATACACCCTTCGGGTGTTCGATATGCCTCCGGCATAGGCCTTCGGCTCGATATTCCGCTTTCGCGGCTCGATATGCGCCTTTGGCGCAAGAACTCACCGACAAACCCAAATTTGAACCAAAGAAAGGAGACCGCCCATGGGATCGTTCGTCCATCTTCACCTCCACACCGAATACAGCCTTCTGGACGGCGCGTGCCGTATATCCGACCTCCCCGCTCGGGTGAAGGAGTGCGGTCACGATGCCGTGGCCATCACGGATCACGGCGTGCTCTACGGCGCGGTCTCCTTCTACGAGGCCTGTAAGAAGGCAGGCGTCAAGCCCATCATCGGATGTGAGGTCTACGTCGCGCCCAATTCCCGCTTCGACAAGACGGGGATGCAGGGACGCGAGGGGGCTTACAACCACCTCGTCCTTCTCTGCGAGAATATGGAGGGCTACCGGAACCTCATGACCCTGGTCTCGGCGGGCTTCACCGAGGGCTTTTACGGCCGTCCGCGCGTGGATATGGAGCTGCTCCGCCGCCATCATAAGGGTCTCATCGCCCTGTCGGCCTGTTTGTCGGGTGATATTCCCAAGCGGCTGCTGGCGGGGGACTACGAGGGTGCTAAGAACGCCGCCCTCACCATGTCCGCCATTTTCGGAGCGGGGAACTACTACATCGAGATCCAGAACCACAACCTCCCCGAGGAGCGGCAGATCCTCCCCGCTCTCCTGCGGCTGGCCCGAGAGTGCGACCTGCCTCTGGTAGCCACCAACGACTGCCACTACCTCCGCCGCGAGGACGCCTATATGCAGGAGGTACTGACCTGCATCCAGACGGGGCGCACCGTTGGCGAGGACGGCAAGGTGGGCTTTGCCACCGACGAGTTCTACTACAAGGACACGGGGGAGATGGAGATGCTCTTCTCCCGCTACCCCGGAGCCATTGAGAACACCGTCCGCATCGCCCAGCGGTGTGATCTGGAATTCGACTTCACCAAGACCTACCTGCCCAAGTTCCCCTGCCCCGACGGGATGACCGCGGGGGAGTACCTGGCCCGCCTCACCGAGGAGGGTCTTGTCCGCCGTGTGCAGTCGGGTCAGATCGTCTATGATAACGGCAAGCACTCCGAGACCGCCTACCGTGATCGCATCGCCTATGAGCTGGGCGTCATCGGCAGTATGGGCTACGATGATTACTTCCTCATTGTGCAGGACTACGTCAACTTCGCTAAATCCAAGGATATCCCCGTAGGCCCCGGCCGTGGCTCGGGGGCGGGTTCTTTGGTGGCGTACTGCATCGGCATCACCGAGGTGGATTCCATCGCCTTTGACCTGCTTTTTGAGCGCTTCCTCAACCCCGAGCGGGTGTCCATGCCCGATATTGACGTGGATTTCTGCTACAACCGCCGCGACGAGGTCATCGCCTACGTGGCCGACAAGTACGGCAGAGATCACGTCTCCCAGATCATCACCTTCGGGACCCTGGCCGCCCGCGCCGCCATTCGGGATTCGGGCCGCGCCATGGGCATGAGCTACGCCGACGTGGACGTGGTAGCCCGCGCTGTGCCCCAGGAGCTGGGTATCACCATAGGGGAGGCTCTGCGCCTCCCCGATCTGAAAGCCCTGTATGAAGGCTCCGACGAGGTGAAAAAGCTGGTGGATACCGCCATGTCCCTGGAGGGTATGCCCCGCAACGCCTCGGTCCACGCCGCGGGTATCGTCATCACCGACCGCCCCGTGTGCGATTTCGTCCCTCTGGCCGTTAACAACGGCACCACCGTCACCCAGTACGATATGGACACCGTGGCCAAGCTGGGTGTTCTCAAATTCGACTTTTTGGGTCTGCGTTACCTCACCATCATGCACGATGCCGAGGAGCAGGTGAAGGAGTCCGACCCCGACTTCGCCCTTGACCGCGTCCCCTTGGACGATCCCGAGACCTACGAGCTCATCAGCCGCGGCCAGACCCTGGGCGTGTTCCAGCTGGAATCGGGCGGTATGCGCCAGATGCTGACGGGGCTGAAGCCCCGCGCCATTGGGGACATTGAGGCTGCCATCGCCCTCTACCGTCCCGGCCCCATGGAGGCCATCCCCCGCTACATCGCCAACCGCGAGGATCCCTCCCTTGTGAAGTATCCCTCTCCCCTGCTGGAGCCCGTCCTGTCCTCCACCTACGGCGTGACGGTATACCAGGAGCAGGTCATGAGCATCTTCCGCGTCATGGCGGGGTACACCTACGGCCACGCGGACATCGTCCGCCGCGCTATGTCCAAGAAGAAGGCCTCTGTGCTGGAGGCCGAGCGGGCGGACTTCGTGGCGGGGGCGGAGAAGAACGGCATGACCCACGCCGAGGCCGAAAAGCTCTTCGACGATATGGGGAGCTTTGCCAACTACGCCTTCAACAAGTCCCACGCCGCCGCCTACGCCCTCATTTCCTACCGCACCGCCTACCTCAAAGCCCACCACCCCGGGGCCTATTTTGCCGCGCTCCTCACCTCGGTGCTGGGCAACCAGCCCAAGATGGCGGAGTACACGGCTGAGTGCGCCAAGTACGATATTCAGGTGCTCCCCCCCGACATCAACGAGAGCCAGATGGACTTCCACGCCACCAAGACGGGGCGGGGCGGTCACATCCGTTACGGTCTGCTGGCCCTCAAGAACGTGGGCGAGGCCTTCCTCCGCGCCATCCTGAACGAGCGCAAGCGGAAGCCCTTTGCCTCCTTTGAGGACTTTCTCGACCGCCTGTCGGGCCACGACCTCAACAAACGGCAGGTGGAGGCCCTCATCAAGGCGGGTGCCTTCGATAACCTCCCCCACCATCGCGCCCAGCTCCTGGCGGTCTTTGAGACCATGATCGACACTCTGTCCGCCAAGAACCGCGCCAATCTGGAGGGGCAGATGGATATGTTCTCCATGGCGGAGGACATTATGGACACCACCCCATCCTTCAGCTATCCCCAGGTGCGGCCCTACACCCTCCGGGAGATGCTCATGCTGGAGAAGGAGGCATCGGGTATGTTCTTCTCGGGTCAGCTTCTGGACGATTTCTCCAAGTGCGTGGAGGCTCTGGCCCCCATGCAGATCGCCGAGATCGCGCCCACAAGCGAGGATGGTGAGACCGACACTCCCGCTCTCCCCGATCGCGCCAAGGTCAAGATCGCGGGTGTCGTGAGCGGCGTGACCCTGAAGACCACCAAGAAGGAGGAGCGCATGGCCTTCTTCACGGTGGAGGATTCGGGAGGCGTCATCGAGTGTCTGGCCTTCCCCAAGACCTTTATCCAGTACGGGGAGATCATCAAGGCCGACAACGCCGTGTTCGTGGAAGGGAATCTGTCGGTCCGCGAGGAGGAGTCTCCCAAGATCCTTGTTTCTGTGATGGGACTTTTGGTGGACAACGATCACTTTAACGGTTCCCCAAAACCCGCCGATAAGCCCGCACCCAAGCCGACTCCCGCGCCCGCGGTCAAGCCCCAACAGGCTACCTCCGCGCCCAAGCCCGCCGCCGAGGGGAAGCCCGCGTATAACCCTTATGAGTCCATGCCCTCGGCACAGGCTCCCAAGCCCGCGTATAATCCCTACGAATCCATGCCCTCGGCACAGACTCCCAAACCCGCGTATAATCCATACGAATCCATGCTCTCGGCGCAGACTCAAAAGCCCGCATACAATCCCTACGAGTCCATGCCCGCGCCCAAGCCTATCCCCAAGTCCACCCCTGCCGCCCCCCCGCAAAAGCTCTACCTCCGCGTCCCCGACCGAGAGGGTGAGCCGTACCGCAAAGCCCTCAACCTCGCCGAGATCTTCTGCGACGGGACTACCGCCGTGATCTTCTACGACATGAGCGACGGGAAGTATTATGCCAGCAATCTGCGCATGAAGGCCACCCCCTTCGTGCTGACGAGACTGGAGGGGATTTTGGGGAAGGAGAACGTGGTGGCGAAATAATTTTTCACAATTTTAAAAAAACGTGTAATATTTGGCGAATAAATGCGTCTATATGGGTAGAGGGGAGACTCTCTGCCCATTTTGAAAGGAGGAATCATCATGTTCCGAAAAATTAGGGCATTATTCGTGGCTGTTCTGCTCATATTCAGCTTGACGGGGTGTGTGTTTATTCCCTCGTGGAAACAGGTTGACATGCGGTATGATACGTCCGAGATCGTCTCGGTGGAGCTGTATTATCTCACCAATAACGGGTCCGGTGGACGGTTTGGCAGATTTGCGGATATTGACGAGATGGAGGAGGAACTTGACCCCATCGACACACTGGACGCCGAACAATTTTCGGACTTTGTAAGCGATCTGGAGGGACTGACTTTTACGAATCATTTCTTTGGCATTCTGGTGGCAGCCAATGATCCCGTCTATAATTATCGGGGGTATACGGTCAAGATTACTTACCAAAACGGGGATTACGACATCTTGTCTCCAACCTGTCAGCTCTATGAGATGGGGGAAGATTACGATGAGAACAATTGGAACTGTGACGAAGATAAGTGGAATCGTTTCATCAAAGACTACTTTACGGTGGATCAGTCCGAAAAGTCCACGGCCGCGCCCGTTGAATAAGAAAACGACCGTCCTCTCCGTGGGGACGGTCTTCTTACCCCTCGATGTTAACCAACTCTTAACCCCGCAACAACTGATTGATAATTGATTTCCACGCATTTCTGTGGTATGATAAAGGCGTAAGCTTACAGCACACCATTCCACCATACACGAAACACAGAATAAGGAGATAACATGAACCTGAAGATCGGAACCACCATCAAAAGCCTCCGAGCCAAGCACAAGGTCACGCAGGATCAGCTCGCCACCTTCCTGGGCTGTACCCCCCAGGCCATCTCCCGCTGGGAGTCCGAGTCCAGCTACCCCGATATCGAGCTGCTCCCCTCCATCGCGGAGTTTTTCTCGGTCAGCACCGACGAGCTGCTGGGGCTGAACCGAACAGAAAAGGAAAGGAGACTCGCGGAGATCTATGACGTCATTGCTATGCACGATGAGTTGGGAAGCAAACAAACTGCCATTCCCGAAGCAAGAAAGTTTACGGCTGAATTCCCCTCCGACGAAAGGATTCAGGCGCATCTGGCCAATACCCTATGCCGCGTCTATATGTGGGACGGGGAGGCCGAAACTCATTTGGCCGAGTTGACTGAGGCCGAAAAAATCTATATTGCCCTCATCGACCGCACGGAGGATCATGAATTCAAGAATAACATGATCACTCGCTTGGCATCCCTCTACTATAATGGCTTTCACGATACCCTCCGTGCGGAGCGTATCATGGCCACACTGCCGTCCATGCAAAATTGCCGTGAGGTTACGCGCAGTGCCATTTTGAGCGGAGACGGGGGAGACCAAAAGCCCAAGCAGGAATATATGGAGCAGTTGACCGACAGACTCTGCGCCTGCCTTACCGACTATATTGCCGGTGTCATTCCCAATGATCCCGAGGAGTGGGATCAAAAGATCGCCTACTATCGTCAGATCGTTGACCTCTATCACATGGTTTTTGGCGATAATCTCAATCACTATCACGGTGATGTGGCCAAGGTCTACCGCTTTATGGCTACCTACCTCATAGCTCAGGGCAAGACCGAAGAGACATTGGATGCCTTGGAAAAAATGTGTGACCACGCCGTTGCCGCCGAGACCGCAAAGCCCGGAGATCCCTTTACGTCTCCCTTTACGAATTGCTTGGTTTATGGTGAAGAATGGGGCAATAAGCACATCAATACCGCATACTACTGCTATTACAGAATGCAACACCAGAACCGTTACGATGTCATCCGAGAAGAACCGCGCTTTCAAGCCATCCTTGAAAGACTCCGCGAGGTGGCTAAGTGTATCACTCCCGTGAAGGACTGGAAGAAAAAGTAAAAGAACCAATGAGGAATCCCCATCTCTATGCGAGGTGGGGATTTTTGCGCTTTTACCATTTTTCAACGCAATACATGGAAAAATTTCATCGTCCCCACCATTGACATCCGCCCCGTTTTCGGCTATAATAAATAAGATTGATACTTGTATTGAGATATACTGAATATAGTGAACTCTCGTGCAAGGCTCTCCCTTTGGGAGAGCTCCCGCCAAAGGCGGGTGAGAGGGCATAGAAAGAAAGGAACCCACCCACATGGCAGACTTCAAGCAGGAGATCGAGCGTCGTCGGACGTTCGCCATCATTTCCCACCCCGACGCGGGTAAGACCACCCTGACCGAGAAGTTCCTCCTCTACGGAGGCGCGATCCAGTCCGCAGGCGCGGTCAAGGGCAAATCCTCCGACCGCCACGCCACCTCCGACTGGATGGAGATCGAGAAGAAGAGAGGTATCTCGGTCACCTCCTCGGTCATGCAGTTCGAGTACGAGGGCTTCTGCATCAACATCCTGGACACCCCCGGCCACCAGGACTTCTCGGAGGATACCTACCGTACCCTCATGGCCGCCGACAGCGCGGTCATGGTCATCGACGGCGCCAAGGGTATCGAGCCCCAGACCCGTAAGCTCTTCAAGGTCTGCGCCATGCGGCATATCCCCATCTTCACCTTCATCAACAAGATGGACCGCGAGGCAAGAGACCCCTTCGACCTCATCGACGAGCTGGAGAAGGAGTTCGGCATCGGCACCTACCCCATGAACTGGCCCATCGGCTGCGGCGTGGAGTTCAAGGGCGTCTACGAGCGGGACCGTCAGTCCATCCTCACCTTCGACGAGCGCCACGCGGGTAGAAAGAGACTCAAGGGCATTGAGTGTGATATCAACGATACCGAGCAGATGGATAACCTCATCGGTGAGCGCGCCAGAGAAATCCTCACCGAGCAGATCGAGCTTCTGGACGGTGCCTGCTTCGACTTTGATCTGGAGAAGGTGCGCTGCGGTCAGCTCTCCCCCGTGTTCTTCGGCTCGGCCCTGAACAACTTCGGCGTGGAGGCCTTCCTGGAGAGATTCCTGGAGATGACCTCCGCCCCCCTGTCCCACAAGAGCGTCCACCCTGCCGTGGAGCCCACCGAGATCTCCCCCTTCGACGAGCCCTTTTCCGCCTTCGTCTTCAAGATCCAGGCCAACATGAACAAGGCCCACCGCGACCGTATCGCCTTCATGCGGATCTGCTCGGGCAAGTTCGAGCGCGGTGAGGAGTACTTCCACGTCCAGGCGGGCAAGCCCGTCAAGCTCTCCCAGCCCCAGCAGATGATGGCCCAGGAGCGAGAAATCATCGACACCGCCTACGCGGGGGACATCATCGGCGTCTTCGATCCCGGTATCTTCTCCATCGGTGACACCATCTGCGCCAAGGGTGCGAAAATTCAGTACGCGGGCATCCCCACCTTCGCCCCCGAGCATTTTGCCGTGGTGGAGCAGATCGACTCCATGAAGCGCAAGCAATTCGCCAAGGGCATGACCCAGATCGCCCAGGAGGGTGCCATCCAGATCTTCTTCGAGCCCGGCACGGGTATGGAGCGGGTCATCGTGGGCGTGGTCGGCGTGCTCCAGTTCGACGTGCTCCAGTTCCGCATGGAGTCCGAGTACGGCGTCAAGTACTACAAGAAGGACACCCCCCACCAGCTCATCCGCTACATCGACAACGATCCCAATGAGCTGAACCCCGCCTCCCTCCGCCTCATGCAGAACACCAAGTGGGTGCAGGACGTGAAGGGAAGGAATCTCCTGGTCTTCGTGGGCGACTACGAGATCGACTGGGCGCTGGATAAGAACCCCGGGCTCCGGCTGTCGGAGTTCCATCAGAATATGTAAAAAGTATCCCGCAGGGCGTTGGCTCTGCGGGATTTTTTGCGGATAATCGCGATTGAGGCTCATCAGGATACCCGGCGGGGAGAATCACGGGCAAATTTGGTTTGAAGCGCGGGTACTTGCTCGATATAAAACCATCCCGAAGAGTGTTCACTCTGCCTGAGCAGGAGGTCGGAAACCCGAAATTCAACGGAATTTCTTAGTCTCCCCGGGCAGAACACAGCAGGTCACCCCCGCGTACTCGAACCACACGGGAATGGCCGAGGGATTACGGACGAACCTACCCTCCACCGAGAAGTGCAGGGCGCGGTAGGCCTCCACGTACTCGTAGACCTCCATATTGGTGGCGTACCAGACGTCGTCGCGGCCGCCGACCTTCTCGCAGAAGCTCTCGATGCGGTCCCAGTTGTTGTTGGCGTCGAACTCGTAGGCGTGGCCCCAGACGTAGAAGAGCCAGGGGGTATCCCACCCGTTGGGCTGACCGCTCACGAACCTCTCGGCCAGGTCGAAGAGACGCTGGTCGTTGTGGTGACAGGTGGCGGGCATACGGAGCCAGTCGGTGGGGATGGAGAAGTTACCCGTGGATACCGTGGTGCGGGCGTAGGCGATATCGTTGTCGCGGAGGACCTCCACCGTCATGTCGCTGAAGGTGCCCATGGGGTAGGCACAGCCGCGGATGAGGCGGTCAAAGAGCTTCTCCAGCGCCTCGCGGTCCTTGGCCACCTCGTAATTGGCGATGGGACGGGGGACACGGTCCAGGAAGGGGTGGGTGTAGCCGTGGATGGCGATCTCGTGGTTACGGCCCAGCTCGCCGCCGTAGCTCTCCAGGGCCTTCTTGTAGCCCATGCGGCGGTGGATGGTGCCCTCGGGCCAGGTGTACTCGGCGGTCTGCAAAGGCTCGCCGTTGAGGTTGAAGGTGCCCTTGAGGCCGTGCTTGTTGAAGATCTCCATGAGGCGGATATCCTGCTCCACGCCGTCGTCGTAGGAGAAGGTGAGGGCCTTGCGCTTGGCATCGGGGAAAAGCATGTACATCATCATGGTGGGTTCTTTCCTTTCTGTTATACGGTTTTTTCTGACTTGACAAAATGGAACGCTTATGGTATAATACATATATGCTCTATCTGGAGCATATATATGCTACAAGGAGGACGCAATATGTCCAACGAAAATCTCAGCGAAAAGGTATCGGTGAATATCAACACCTCCACCCTGTCCCGGATCGACCTGCTGGTGGACAACGGGTACTACTCCAACCGCAGTGATTTCATCAATCAGGCGGTGCGGGAGCTTCTGCGGGAGGAGCGGTCGGTGATCGATGGCATCATTGAGCGCAACGCCCACCCGCGAAACGGGGAGACCGGCTGGTTCATCGGCGTATCCGGCTTGTCCGCCAAGGAGGTGGACGCCATGTACCAAGCGGGGGAGCGGATCAAACTGGCGGGGTACGGCGTTCTGACGGTGGATCAGAGCTGTGACGAGGAAAAGCTCTTCGCCACGGTGGAGAGCATCAAGGTCAAAGGGAAGGTCGTCTGCTCCGATTCCGTCAAGGCCCATTACGGACTGAAATAAACCGAGTAATCCGCACAAAACGCGCCTCTTGTTCCACAGGGCAAGAGACGCGTTTTCGATTTTCAAAAATGCGGTGGATCTTAGTCACGGATCTCCGCGCCGTAAAGATCCAGATAGGTGTCCTTCTCTACCTTTCCGTCGCTGGTGTAGGTCACCTCGCGGTAGCAGTAGTAGCACCCCTTGGCATCGCAGGTGTAGTAGGCCTCCAGATGGAGAGCACCGTTGCGGGTGACGGTCATGCGGGTCACCTGATCCAGGCTGTTGTATGCGTAGGTAAAGGCGTATTCCTCCTCTATGCTGCCGTCGGGAGCGTAGAGGATCTCACTCTCTTGGTGGCGATAGGTGTTGGGATCCGAGAAATACTCCTCCACGCAGAACAGCACGCCGTCGCGGTAGCAGACCCGCTTCATCACCCGTCCCTTGCCGCTGACCTCACACTCGAAGCGCTCGGTCATGGTGAGATTCCCTGCCCCGTCATAGTGCTCGGCAACGGTAATGTAATCGTGAAGAGGATGGTAGTAGCGGACCGTCTGCCCGCCGTCCTCACCGTACAGGATCTCCTTTTTGACGTAGATCGTGCTGTGCTCGGTCTCCTCGTGGATCTCGTAGTGATGCTCCTCGGTCAGCATCCCGTTGCGGTAGTAGCTGACCAGCCTGACGTCACCGTTTTCATAGTAATTGGTGACCCAGTAGATCCGCGCGGTCACCTTGCCGTCGGCATCATACTCGATGCGGGTATCGGTGTCCCACTCGGTGACCGAAAAGGAGCCGTCCCGATTTTTCTGCACCATGGCGTTGCAGGAGGTGCAGTAGTGATCGTCCTCGAAGACGTGGGTGTGCCCGGTGCCCTCGGCGGTGATGGTGGGGGCGGGCTCGGTGGGGATAAAGTCGAACAGCGGGGGCTTGGACTCCTCGGCGGTATCGCTCGGAGTGGGGTCAGAGGGCTCTATCAGATCGTCGCACCCTGTCAAAAGGAGGGCGCACAGACACAAGAGGATCGCGGTGATCAGATGCTTCATGGTGTCTCCTTTCAGGGGTGGGCATCCCGAAATCCCGCCCGCGGATGGGGAGCCTTCAAGCCTGTGCTCCTTCTCCGCGAGGGGAATATTCGTGATGTATCAATGAAAAATCAACCCAGCTTAGAAAGCGCAGCCCGGGTAGCCCCCAGCTTCTCCTGCGCGGCGGCCAGCTTGGCGCGCTCGGCCTCGACCACGGCGGCGGGAGCCTTGGCCACGAAGCCCGCGTTGCCCAGCTTGCCCTCCAGGCGCTTGACCTCACCCTCCAGCTTGGCGATCTCGGAGGCAAGGCGAGCCTTCTCCTTCTCAAAGTCGATGAGATCGGCCAGAGGCAGGTAGGCGGTGGCAGAGGGGGTGATGACCTGCACGGCGGTGTCGGCGGAGACCACGGACTCGTCGAACTTCTCAGCCACGGTCATCTCACCGGCGGAGGCCAGACGGGCAAAGAAGGGGGCGGTGCCGGCGTGGAAGGTGTCCACGTACTTGGTCTCAATGAACAGGGCGGCCTTACGGGAGGGAGCAATGTTCATCTCGCTTCTGCGGTTGCGGATGGCGCGGATCAGCTCGATGATGCGCTCCATCTCGGCGGCCTCGGCGGGATAGGACAGGGACTCGTCGTAGGTGGGATAGGTGGAGATCATGATGCTCTCGGCGTCACCGGCCAGGGTGGGCAGGGAGGCGAAGATCTCCTCGGTGATGAAGGGCATGAAGGGATGGAGCAGCTTCAGGATGCCGTTGAGGACGTAGGAAATCACGTTCTGGCAGACCAGGTTCTGCTGGAGGCTTGCCTCTGTGTCCTTCTCGCTGAGGCGGGACTTGGCCAGCTCGATGTACCAGTCGCAGAAGACGTCCCAGGTGAAGTCGTACAGAGCGCCCAGAGCCACGCCCAGCTCGTACTTATCCAGGTTGGAGTTGACGCGGGCGGCCAGCTCGTTGAAGCCGTTGAGGAGCCACTTGTCCTCGGGAGCCAGCTTGTCAGCCTCGGGGAGGTGGATCTCGTCGATGGTGAGGTTCATGCGGACGAAGCGGGAGGCGTTCCACAGCTTGTTGGCAAAGTTACGGGCGGCCTCGATCTTCTCGTCCGAGAAGCGCATATCGTTTCCGGGGGAGTTACCCGTAGCCAGCGCGAAGCGGAGGGCATCGGCACCGTAGTTGGCAATGATCTCCAGGGGATCGATGCCGTTGCCCAGAGACTTGGACATCTTGCGGCCCTGGGCGTCGCGCACCAGACCGTGGATCAGGACGGTATCAAAGGGCACCTCACCCGTGTACTCCAGAGCCGAGAAGATCATGCGGGAGACCCAGAAGGTGATGATGTCGTAGCCCGTGACCAGGGTGTTGGTGGGGTAGAAGTAAGCCAGATCCTCGGTCTCGTCGGGCCAGCCTAGGGTAGAGAAGGGCCAGAGAGCGGAGGAGAACCAGGTGTCCAGGGTATCGGGATCCTGGGTCACGGAGCCGCCGCACTTGGGGCAGGCGGTACAGCCGTCGGGAGCCACCTCCACGTGGCCGCAGACGTCGCAGTAGTAGGCGGGAATGCGATGACCCCACCAGAGCTGACGGGAGATGCACCAATCCTGGCTGTTCTCCATCCAGTGGAAGTAGTTCTTGTCAAATCTCTCGGGGACGAAGCGGGTCTTGCCCTCGCGGACGGCGTCGATGGCGGGCCCCGCCAGAGGCTCCATGCGGACGAACCACTGGAGGGAGATCATGGGCTCGATGGTGGTGCCGCAGCGGTAGCAGGTACCCACCTCGTGCTTGAGGTCCTCGATCTCGGCCAGGAAACCGCCCTCGCGGAGGTCATTGACGATGGCCTTGCGGGCCTCGTAGCGGTCCATGCCGGCGTACTTGGGGTAGTTATCGGTGATCTTGGCGCGGTTGGTCAGCACCACCTCCATGGGCAGGTGGCAGCGGCGGCCCACCTCGAAGTCGTTGGGGTCATGGGCGGGGGTGATCTTCACGCAGCCGGTACCCTTGTCCAGCTGGGCGTGCTCGTCGGCCACGATGGGGATGCGGCGGCCCACCAGAGGCAGGACCACGTACTTACCGATGAGATCCTTGTAGCGCTCGTCGGCGGGGTTGACGGCCACGGCGGTATCGCCCAGCAGGGTCTCGGGACGGGTGGTGGCAACCTCCACGTATCCGCCGCCTCCAACCAGGGGGTAACGGATGTGCCAGAAGTGGCCGTTCTGCTCCTCGTAGTCCACCTCGGCGTTGGAGATGGAGGTCTCGCAGTGGGGGCACCAGTTGATGATGCGCTCGCCGCGGTAGATCAGGCCTTTCTCGTAGAGACGGCCGAAGACCTTGCGGACGGCCTTGGAGCACCCCTCGTCCAGGGTGAAGCGCTCACGGCTCCAGTCGCAGGAGGAGCCCATCTTCTTCAGCTGGGAAATGATGCGGTTGCCGTACTGCTCCTTCCACTTCCAGGCGCGCTCCAAAAACTTCTCACGGCCAAGGTCCTCCTTGGTGAGTCCCTCCTTGCGCATGGCCTCCACGATCTTGGCCTCGGTGGCGATGGAGGCGTGGTCGGTGCCGGGGAGCCACAGGGTGGCGTAGCCCGACATACGCTTGTAGCGGATCAGGATATCCTGGAGGGTGTTGTCCAGGGCGTGACCCATGTGGAGCTGGCCCGTGATGTTGGGCGGAGGGATGACGATGGTGTAGGGCTTCTTGTCGGGGTCGCGGTGGGCGGTGAAGTAGCCCTTGTCCACCCAGCTTTGGTAGATCCTGTCCTCAAATTCGGACGGGGCATAGGTCTTGGGGAGTTCGGTGTTGGGATTCATCTGGAATGATCTCCTTTCAAGGTATTGAAAAAAACTGCAAAAAAACAAAAAACGCCCTTTCGTATCAGGACGAAAAGACGCGGTACCACCTGATTTCGCTTTTTCGACGAAGTCGAAAAATACGCACTCAATAAGCGATAACGGGCTCAAACGGGGAAACTAACGGGAAACTCCCGCTTCATCTCCGCAGGCTCACGGGCGACCCGCTCTCCGCCTCACAAGGACTCGCACCATCCGTCCTCTCTCTGGGTAAGGCTCCGAAAGCTCCTCCCGGTCATAGCCGAAAATATGAAAAGCGACCCGAAAGAGTCGCGGATACGCGGTTGAGATCAACACCGACACGCGAAGGGACTATGACCGCTTCGCGTGCCGATTGTATCTCATGGTCTTACAGCAATGAATGAGTCGGCGTTGGGACTGTATCCCGAAGGGATTAGTCTGCGTAGACGCTGACCTGCTTCTTGCTCTTGGTGGCGTGCTCGAACTTGACGCGACCGTCGATCAGAGCGTACAGGGTATCATCGGAGCCGATGCCGACGTTGTTGCCGGGACGGATCGCGGTACCTCTCTGACGGACGATGATATTGCCGGCAAGAACTGCCTGGCCGTCAGCCTTCTTCACACCCAGTCTCTTGGACTCGGAATCACGGCCGTTCTTGGTAGAACCGACACCCTTCTTATGAGCAAAAAACTGCAAACTGAGCTTCAACATCATGAATTACCTCCATTTTTCAGTAAAATAGGTGGGTTGGCGAATGAGTGGTGAACGGAACAAAAGCGGATCAAGCGCCCCAGTGGCGGTTGATGACCTTGACATCCAGATAATCCCCATACTCCTCCAGCATATCCGTAAGCTGCTGGTAGTAGCCCAGGAAGATGCCCGACACCGCGTACCGCTTCATGTCGTCCTCCTCGAACTCGGGAAGGGCAGACTTGCAGGTGACGCGAATGGTGGTGGTTCCGTCGTCGATCTCATAGTCGATGGACGAGGAGAATGCCACCTCTACGGTGTTGATGAGGAACATGGTCATGGCCGAGATCGCCGAGCAGAGGATATCGTCCCCCTCCTCGCCGTAGCCCGTGTGGCCTTGCTCTTCGAAGCCGTAGAAAATGCCGTCGCTTCTGTAAAATACGATCTTGGTCATAGGTTTTCTCCTTTCGAAAGCCTTGACACGGTCGCGGGAATTAACCCACGATGCTCACGATCTGCACCTTGGTGAAGGGCTGACGGTGACCGATCTTCTTCTTCTCGTTCTTCTTAGCCTTGTACTTCAGAACGTAGATCTTCTTACCCTTACCGTTCTTCAGCACCTTGCCGGTGACGGTAGCACCCTCGACGACGGGGGTACCGACCTTGAAGCCTGCGTCAGTGGACAGAGCGGCTACGGGGAAGGTAACCTCTGCGCCCTCTTCAACGTCCAGCTTCTCGACAAAAATGATGTCCTGCTCGACGACCTTGTACTGCTTTCCGCCTGTAGTAATAACAGCAAACATGGAAAAGCACCTCTTTTCTTAAGACTCGCTATGGGGGCGTTGCCGACCCTTGTCGGCACACTTAAAGAAGCCCCTTTTAAGCGGCAAACTATTATAACATAATTTCCCCTTGATGTCAATAGTTTTTTGACTTTTTTCGCTGGCAATTTCACCAAAAAAGCATCCCGCAAGGCCCAAAACCTTGCGGGATCTGTAGGGGATCTGACCAAAAGGACTCCGACGGAGGATCAATCCTCGTCAAACATCTTGTTGAGCAGACGCTCGGCGGCCTTCTGGTTCTGCTTGTGGTAGGTAGCATAAGCAGGCTTACCCTCAACGGAGGCGTGGTGAGCCAGAGCGTACAGCAGGCAGTCCATCTGGTTGGAGGAGGAGGAGAAGACCAGACCCATGTCGGAGACCTGACCGGCCCAGACAATGTTCAGCATCTCAACGTCCTCGGGAGCATCGGCCACCTTGGAGCCCAGCAGGGTCTCGTAGAAGGCGGTGTTGACGGGCTCGGAGTACCAAGCCAGCATCTCGATGACATCACCGACCATGTCCTCGTCCTGGACGGTGGTGGGAATACCCAGAACGCCGTTCCAGCTCAGGGTCTGGTACTTCTCCTGCTTGGAATCCCACAGAGGATAGGGAAGCACGCCGACCTTGATGACCTCCTCCTTCGTGGAGACCAGGGAGTAGTTGTTGACGATCTCAAACATGACGCGGCCGCTCTTCAGGGGCAGTGCCTGCTTGCCGTCGAAGGGAGAGTAGGTATAGGTGTACTCAGCATTCACAAAGTTGTAGATCATCTCGTCCAGGGCGATGATCTTCTCGGAGTTATCTACCATGGGGGAGATGTAGAACTCGCCGTCAGCACCCTCCTTAACGATCGGAATGTTGGATGCATGCTGGAAGGACACCAGGGGCACCCAAGCGAAGCAGGAGAAACCGTAGGTATCCTGGTCATCCCACTTACCATCACCGTTGTCCTGGCTGACGAGGGAGGAGTACTCGATCATCTTCTCCAGAGTCCACTGCTTGTTGCGGACCTGATCATACAGGTTGCCGATGGTGCCCGAATACTCAGCCACCATGTCCTTGTTGAAGCCGATCATGTAGCAGTTAGCCAGGCAGAAGTCGTTGTAGCCGCAGAACATCTTGTCGTTGATGGACAGATCCTCCATCAGGCCGTAGTTCCAGTAATCCTCCTCCAGCTGCAGGCTCTCGAAGTCCTGGAAATCGCGGAGGTAATTGCTGGTGATGAGATTAGCAACCTCCATGTACACGTGGGTCATGACCATCTGGTAGGAGTCATCACCGGCGGAGATGGCATTCTTCAGAGGAGTGGTGTACTCCTGGAAGTTACCGCCGTTCTCAGCGATGATATCCACGCCCAGGTAGCTTTCTACGTTCAGGGCGCGCTCATAGACCTTATCGTCCATATCGTTACCGGGCTGACGCTCTTCTTCCTCAATGAAGAAGTAACCCTCGTTGAAGGTATCGGCGCAGTAGATAGCGACAAACTCGGCATCCTGATAGTCCTTCTTGGCTACGGCGGGCTGTCTCTCGGTATCACCCTCGGTGACCTGACCGGCGGTGGTGTCGGGGTTCTCCTCGGTGGTATCGCCGCAGGCGGCCAGCATGGGCAGGACCATCAGCGCGGCCAGAAGGAGAGCCAGAATCTTGATTGTGACTGATTTCATTGTATCAGCCTCCCTTCGTAAAGTTAGTATTATCATACCATATTTTGAGAGAAAAAGCAAGGGGGTATTTGATTTTTCTACACACTCCGCGGCAAAATTTTTCTTCCCTCTGCTCAATCCCTCCATTTCCCTTGACATCCCCCGCCAAATGTGCTATACTGAATCCATCCTATAAACAGAAAGGAAGAGACTCATGCTCCGACTCATCCCCGCTCCCGCTCATACGACTATGACCGACACCCTTGTGGCTGTCACCCCCGTATATACCGCCGACGCGCTCTTCGCCGATGCATTGAGAACCCTGGCCGACTACGCCCGCCGCACCCACGGCATTGCCCTGACCGAGGGGGAGGGCGGTATCACCTTCACCGTTGACGCAACCCTGCCCACCGAGGCCTATACCCTGGCCGTTACCGAGAGCGGTGCCGCTGTCAAGGCCTCGGATATGCTCGGCGCCCGGAACGCCGCCGTGACCCTCATCCAGCTCATGGAGAGGACCGAGGGCGGTTTGACCCTCCCCGCCGGCGTGATCGAGGACGAACCGAAATGCACCTGGCGCACCGTCATGATCGACCTGGCCCGCGACTGGCACGAGCTGCCCGTGCTGTACGAGTACGTGGATATGTGCTGTTTCTACAAGATCAAATACCTTCACTTCCACTTCACAGACGACCAGAGCTATACTCTTCCCTCGAAAGCCTTTCCCAAGCTCTCCACCGAGGGCTGTCACTACACCGAGGCCGAGATCAAGGGGCTGATCGCCTATGCCAAGTCCCGCGGGGTCCGGCTCATCCCCGAGATCGACGTCCCCGGCCACACCACCTCCTTCGCCGCCGCATACGGCGAGATCTTCGGCACCGACGGCATCATCTGCCTCTCCGAGGAGTCCATGGCGGGGATGGCCACCCTCTTCCGTGAGCTGTGCGAGATGTTTGCCGACTCCGAGTATATCCATCTGGGAGGCGACGAGGCGGCCATCGCCAAGTGGCTGGACTGCGACAAGTGCCTGAACGCCTTCCGCGGCCGCGGTATCGACGTGGACGGTTACCTGGCCACCGAGGAGGGCAAGCATGAGCTGACCGAGCTGATGTACGCCACCTTCGTGGGGGATATCTGCGAGGTCATCCTCTCCTGCGGTAAGACCCCCGTGGTCTGGGAGGGCTTCCACAAGAGCATGAACCACCTCATCCCCAAGCAGTCGGTGATCGTCAGCTGGGAGAACTTCTACCAGACCGCCCCCGAGCTTCTGGAGGCAGGCTTCCGCGTGGTCAACGGCGCCTGGAAGCCCATGTACGTGGTGACCCCCGTGGTCTACTGGTCCCCCGAGGAGATCTACAACTGGAATATCTATACCTGGGGCGCCGTCCATCCCGGCTCTCCCTACAACAAGGAGGCTCTGCACATTGACCCCACCATGCAGGTGGAGGGCGGTCAGCTCCTGGCCTGGGGCGACCAGATCGTGAAGAAGTACCCCGTGGTGGCCGAGGGCGTCCGCGAGGAGCAGAGGCTTATCGAGGAGCGTACCCCCTGTCTTTCCGAGAACGTCTGGAACCGGGTCAAGCCCACCGACTGGGCTGAGTTCAGCGGGCGCATGGCGCAGGTAGCGGAGCTGTACGAGCGCTTCCGCGCCAACAAGTGATCCACAAAACCACATAGAACAGGAGGTTTACCATGTCTGTTCCGATCCCCGAGAAGCGAGTCGCCGATTTTGAAAACAAAGGCTTCGGTATGTTCATCCACTGGGGCCTGTACTCCCGGATGGGCAAGGGCGAGTGGGTGCAGCATATCCACAGCATCCCCATGTCCGAGTACCAAAAGCTCCAGAGCACCTTCACCGCCTCCGAGTTCGACGCCCGCCATATCGTGTCCGTAGCCAAAGCCGCGGGAGCGAGATACATCACCCTGACCACCCGCCATCACGAGGGCTTCTCCCTCTACGACACCTGCGGTCTGAACACCTTCGACGCCCCCCATTCCCCCTGCGGGCGGGATCTCATCCGCGAGTTCGTGGACGCCTGTAACGAGCAGGACATCATGCCCATGTTCTACCACACCACCCTGGATTGGTACAATCCCGACTTCAACGGAAACTTCCCCAAGTACCTGCAGTACCTGCGGGATTCGGTGGAGATCCTCTGCACCAACTACGGCAAGATCGGCGGGCTGTGGTTCGACGGCAACTGGTCCAAGCCCGGGGCCGATTGGGAGGAGGACGCCCTCTACGAGGTCATCCGCAAGCACCAGCCCGACGCCATCATCGTCAACAACACGGGCCTGTCCCACCGCGGCGAGGTAGGCAACCTCCAGCTGGACAGCGTCACCTTCGAGCAGGGCCGCCCCACCCCCATGGATCGGGAGGGTCACCGCAAGTACGTGGCCGCCGAGATGTGCCACACCATGAACAACCACTGGGGATTTGGCGCGAATGATTGCAACTACAAGTCCTTGGCCGAGCTCATCGAGACCCTCTGCGCCTGCCGCCGCGTGGGGGCCAACTACCTCCTCAACATCGGCCCCACGGGTGAGGGTGCCATTCCCCTCATGCAGGAGGCCCTTCTGCGGGGGATCGGCGACTGGGTCCGCGCCACGGGCAACGTCATCTACACCGCCAAGCCCTGCGGCGTGACGGGTCCCGGCAAGGACTTCGCCCTCCGCGACGGCAGTAAGCTCTACTTCTTCATCCACGGTCTCCGTGTCGTGGGAGACGGCAACGTGGTGGTGGACCGCGGCTCCGACAACACCGACGGGTGGCGCTTCACCGGTGTCCCCGGCAAGGTCAAGAGCATCCGCTGGACCGACGCCGCCGGAGGCGGTCGGGAGCTGGCCTTCACCCAGGAGGGCGACAGCCTGCGGGTGGACTTCACCCACTTCCCCTACGGCACCGACCTGGTGGTCCGCGTGGCCGAGGCGGAGCTGGAATAAACAATTGGTGATCGCGAAATGCTTCAAATTGCAGTTTATCGGGCTGTCTTTCGCCCACTTTTAGGCTGTCATCCTGAGCGGAGCCGCTTGCGGCGGAGTCGAAGGATCTCCTTTGCCGACAAGAGATCCTTCGCCTCCGGGCTACGCCCTCCGCTCAGGATGACAGCCCCAAAAAACAGTTCGACAAACCCAGATTTAAAGAAAGGAGCCCTCCCCCATGTCCCCCGACTACACCCCCATCCTCACCCCCGAGGACGCAAAGAGTTTCATTGAAGCCGTCAACTCCCTCCACGACGGCGAGATCACAGACATCCGCTACCGATTCAACGGCATCACCAAGCTCCCCGAGGGCGGGCATATGTACGAGCCCGACAAGACCGAGCTGAAGATCACGGTGCTGGTCACCTCCATCTGGGACAGCGTGGTGGAGCTGGTCTTTGAGTCCCTGGACGACTGGCAGCTCGGAAGCTGCAGCAGAAGCAATATCGGGACCGATATCTACGGCATTCTGGTGGACTTCAGCGATCAAGGCTTCGTGATCTGGACCACGGGCCACTCCACCGATATGGCCGTCATGCGGGAGGCGGATTTCGTCATCGCCCGCCGTATGAAATGGCGCTTCATTGAGGACAACCGTCCCGATGCAAACAAATAACCGCATGATCGTTTAATCGCGCAAACAGGAGAAACAAATGGAAATACTGTACTGGCTCGAATCCATCCGCAACCCCATCCTCGACACCCTCATGCTGATCTTCACCGAGTTCGGAAACGAGCTGCTCTTCATCGTGGCGGGTCTGCTCATGTTCTGGTGCATCGACAAGAAGCAGGGCTACTTCATCCTGCTGACCGGCTTCTTCGGGGTCTACATCAACCAGTTTTTGAAGATCGCCTGCCGCATCCCCCGCCCCTGGGTGCTGGATCCCAATTTCACCATCGTGGAGGCCGCCCGCGAGGCCGCCTCGGGCTACTCCTTCCCCAGCGGCCACACCCAGACCGCCGTGGGCTGCTACGGCGCCCTGGCCGTCTGCCGCAAGGAGAAGTGGGTGAAGATCGTGGGTATCGTCATGTGCCTGCTCATCCCCTTTACCCGTATGTATCTGGGCGTCCACACCCCCTGGGACGTGGGGGTGTCCGTCGTCATAGCCCTGACCCTCATCTGCATCCTGTGGCCTCTGTTCTGTGAGTTCAGCTACCAAAGAAAGCTCATGTACCCCCTCATGGGTGTGCTGTCGGTCTTCGCCGTGGCCTTTCTGCTCTTCGTCACCCTCTACAACTTCCCCGCCGACATTGACGCGGCCAACTATACCGGTGCCGTCAAGAACGCCTACAAGTTCCTGGGCTGTACCCTGGGTATGTGGGCCATCTACGAGGTGGATGCCCGCTTCATTAAGTTTGACACCAAGACCGCCAAGTGGTGGGCCCAGATCATCAAGCTGGCGGTGGGCTTCGGCCTTCTGCTGGTGGTCATGGAGGGCTCCAAGCCTCTGTTCAACCTGATCTTTAAGGGCAACTACATCGCCTACGTCATCCGCTACTTCCTCACCGTCCTCTTCGCGGGGGCCGTGTGGCCGCTGACCTTCAAGTGGTTCGCGAGATTGGGAGTGAAAAAGGCATGACGGGTATTCATCTTTCACGTCTGCGCGAGGCAGACCGTCCCGCCTATGAAGCCCTCTACCAGTCCTCCTTCCCCGCCTGCGAGCGGAAAACTCTGGACTATATGCTCACGGGGGATAAATCCTCCGCCTATGAGGTGCTGGTCATCTCCACCCCCGACTGCCCCGTGGCGGGCATGGTCATCACGGTGACCCACGGTAGCCTCACCATGCTGGACTACTTCGCCGTCTCCCCCGACCTCCGCGGGAAAGGGCTGGGGCACGCCGTCCTCCCCCTCATTCGGGATCACGTCCGTAAAAGCGGCGGCGGTCACTTCTTTCTGGAGATCGAGACTCCACCGCCCCGTTGCATCCCCCGCGACCCCTGCGACAACGCCGAACAGCGGG
>JAZNJA010000087.1:0-19781 GCA_045577755.1 Eubacteriales bacterium | reverse complement strand
ATTCGTTACCCGACAAGCGATTCTTACCCGCGCCCCAAGGCTCCCTCCCCGAGGGGGCTCCGCCCGCAGGCGGTGGGGGAGTTTACCGTCATGGGCATTTTTACCCTTTCAAACAGTTCGATAAACCCCAATTTGAATTCTCGCGGAATATTCGCCTATCCTTTATCTCTTTTCCCGAAAAGCCTCTTCAGATCCGTCGCCGCGCAGACCCCGCAAACCACGATCACCGCGGAGCAGATCAAGGTCATGGGATTCAGCACGCTGAGGTCCCGCAGGATCACCACGGTGAACAGGATCGCCCACGCCGTGTAGGTGATGTTCAAGGCCATGGCCTTGGCCGCGCCCAGCTTGCCGATGGCGCGGTAGTAGAACAGATAGGACACCGTGGCGCAGAGAGCAGCGGCCGCCACCGTCAGAAGCAGCTTGAGCTCTCCTCCCGAAAACAGGCCCGCCGTCATGCGCCAGCCCCCCATCACAGGCAGAATGACAACGCCGTAGATGGTCGCCGAGACCGCCTGACGGATCCCCAGGGCGTACTCGTCCTTCAGGTCGGTGCCCTTCAGACACTTGGCCAGAATCACCGCCTCAATGCCCCAGCCAAAGGCGCACATGAAGGCGCCCACGATACCCAGGACGAAACTCCCGCCCCCAAAGGAGGGAGAATAGCTCAGCCCGTAGACCCCCAGCAGGGTCAGCACCAGGAATATCCACTGATACCACCTGGTCTTTTCCTTGAGAAACACCCACGCCAGCACCGTCCCCACAGCGGGATACACCGCGCTGGCCACAGCACCCACCGAGGCCCCCAGACAGTTCACCGCCAGCACGTAGCCCGTCATACCAATGGGGCCGCCCATAGCCGACGATAACACCAGCCACAATGCCGTCTTACTCTTGAACACCGCAAAAAAGCCCTTGAGACCTCCCCGCAGGGCGTTGTAGATCAGCATGTACACCGCCGAAAAGGCGTCGTGGAGAAAGGTAGCGATGAAGGGAGCCAGCAGAACGGCTTCCTCTGTGGACATAAAGGGAGACATGGCCAGAACGATCCCCAGCACCACCGTCTCCAACGCCCACATGACACCCCCGAAAATGCCCGTCAGCATAGATTCACCTTCACTTCAGAATCTCGGTCAGCTCCGAGATGGCGTCGATGATGATATCGGTGTGAGGCGCCAGCAGAGCCTTCTTCTCGGGGGTTGGCGCCAAGGAAATAGCGGTGATCCCCGCGTTCTTGGCAAAGCGTACGTCGGTCATGGTGTCTCCCACCATGGCCACCCGCTCCTTGTCCAGCCCGTAGAGACGGCAGAACTCTCCCGCGCAAAACGGATCGGGCTTGGTGGGGGTGTGGCCGTCATCGGTGAAGATGACGTCGAAGTATGGCAGAATTCCCAGCTCCTCCAGGCAATGGCGGGTAATGGACTCGTTGTCGGTGGTCACCACGGCCAGCCGCAAGCCCCTCTCCTTCAGCCCGGCCAGGGTCTCGGCCAGGTTGGGGCAGGTGGGCTTCACGTCACCGGCTTGGGCGTTGCGGGAGTAGGCCTCCTCCACCGCCTTGTCCACGTCCCCGCAGTCAGCGGTACAGCCATGCTCCGCCAGAATGCCGTAGACGATCTCCCCCATCTCGGCATAGGTTCCCTTACACAGGACACCATTGATATCGGTGACGCCATCATGAACGCCAAAGGCCTCCAGGATCTCACCCACAAGCCCCCGCTCCATGTCAAGCTCGCCCAATACGTCCTCCAGGGCCTTGACCGACAGACTGACCCAGAAAGCATCAAAGCTCATCAGCGTGCCGTCCTTATCGAAAATGATTCCATCAACTCTCATAATGCCCTCCGTAGGGTTTGAATACCCCATTATACCACATCGCGGCAGATTTGTCAAATACCGCGCGCCAACAGAAAAACTCCCTCCCACGGATTCCGCGGAAGGGAGTTTGTTATCATGGATTACTCAGCGTCCTTCTTGGACTTCTTGTCCTCGACGGGCTGCTCCTTGACGTAGTCGACCATCTTGATAACGGCGATCTCAGCGCCATCACCGCGGCGGGGACCCATCTTGAAGATCTGGGTGTAACCGCCGTTACGGTCAGCATAGAGAGAAGCGTACTCGGTGAACACCTTGGTCACCACGCTCTCCTTAGTGATGTAAGCAAGAGCAGCGCGGCGGCTGGCCAGCGTGTTCTTCTTACCGAGGGTAATCATCTTGTCTGCGATGGAACGGAGCTCCTTGGCTCTGGTGACGGTGGTCACGACCTGGCCGTTCTCAAGCAGCAGGGTAACCATACCGCGGAGCATTGCTTTTCTCTGGTCGGTAGGTCTACCGAGTTTTCTGGTACCGGGCATTTTATTTGCCTCCTTCTGCTGTATACTTAATATCGAATGTGCGAATGCCTCATCGGCGCCCTGAGGCCGCCGATCACTCCTCTTCCTTCTTCAGGTCAAGGCCGAGGGAGTGCAGCTTCTGAATGACTTCTTCCAGCGACTTCTTACCGAGGTTACGAACCTTGATCATGTCCTCCTCGGTCCGGTTGGTCAGGTCCTCGACTGTATCAATGCCTGCGCGCTTCAAGCAGTTGAAGCTACGGACAGACATGTCAAGCTCCTCAATGGTCATCTCAAGAACTTTTTCTTTCTTGGTCTCTTCTCTCTCGATCATGATCTCGGCCTTCTTCGCTTCATCAGACAGATCCACGAAGAGGTTGAGATGCTCGTTGAGAATCTTGGCTCCGAGAGAAATCGCTTCCTTTGCGGAGATGGTGCCGTTGGTCACCACGTCCAGGGTCAGCTTATCGTAGTCGGTGTTACTGCCAACGCGGGTATTCTCCACGTTGTAGCTCACCTTGTAAACGGGGGTGTAAATGGAGTCGGTATAGATGGTACCGATGGGGGCAGACACAGTCAGACCCATCTGCTCATTGTGCAGCTGCTTGTTACGCTCCTGGGAGACGTAGCCGCGGCCGCTGTCAAAGGTCAGCTCCATGTAGAAGCGCTCACTGCCGGACAGGGTAGCGATGTGGTGATCGGGATTGAGGATCTCGATATCGGAGTCCTGCTTGATATCACCGGCGGTGATATCGTGATCGCCGGTCACGTCGATGACCACAGTCTTGGGGCCGGGGCAATGCAGCTTAGCCGTAATGCCCTTGACGTTGAGCACGATCTCGGTGACGTCCTCCACGATCCCGGGCACGGTAGAGAACTCGTGCAGGATGCCGTCGATCTTGATGCTGGTCACAGCCACGCCGGGCAGAGAGGACAGCAGGACGCGACGGAGGGAGTTACCGAGGGTAATACCGTAGCCCCGTTCCAGAGGCTCTACGACAAAGGTACCGGAGGTACCGTCAACGCTGAGGTTTTCAGTCGTAATATTAGGCTTCTCGATCTCAATCATTCCAAATAAAACCTCCTTCTGTATTTGGGAAAACAGTTTTCCGATGCCTAAGCCGAATCACACGGCACAGGCGAACCCGAAGGCGTCGGTCAGCAGGCGGGCGCGGGTTGCCATCCGCCAACTGAAAAGAACCGTATAATTACTTGGAATAAAGCTCGACGATCAGCTGCTCGTTGAACTCGAAATCGATGTCCTCGCGAGCGGGCATAGCCACCACCTTAGCGGTGTAGTTCTTCTTGTCGGACTCGATCCACTTGGGAGTGCGAACGCCACCCTCGGACTCGGCCAGACCCTTGAACTTAACGGAATCACGGCTGGACTCCTTAACGGCGATGACGTCACCGGGCTTCACGACGAAGGAAGGAACGTTGACCTTCTTGCCGTTGACGGTGAAGTGGCCGTGCAGGACCAGCTGACGGGCATCGCGGCGGCACTCAGCCATACCCATGCGATACACCACGTTGTCCAGACGTCTCTCGAGCAGAACCAGCAGGTTCTCACCGGTCATACCCTCCTTGCGGGCAGCCTCCTCGTAGAGGTTTCTGAACTGCTTCTCGAGAACACCGTAGTATCTCTTGGTGGTCTGCTTCTCTCTGAGCTGCATACCGTACTCTCTCATCTTCTTCGCATCGGCGCCATGCTGGCCGGGTGCGGAGGTGCGACGCTCCAGAGCGCACTTGCCGCTGACGCAGCGCTCGCCCTTGAGGTACAGCTTCTTACCTTCTCTGCGGCAAAGCTTGCACGCAGGACCTGTATATCTTGCCATGTTCTTAATCCTCCTATGAATTAGACACGTCTGCGCTTGGGGGGTCTGCAACCGTTGTGGGGCAGGGGGGTCACGTCGCGGATCAGGGTGATCTGCAGACCCACAGTCTCCAGTGCGCGGATAGCGGACTCACGGCCGGCGCCGGGACCCTTCACGTAAACCTCAACAGACTTCAGACCGTGATCGACAGCGATCTTAGCAGCGGTCTCGGAAGCGGACTGTGCGGCGAAGGGGGTGGACTTACGGGAGCCCTTGAAGCCGAGCTCACCGGCAGAAGCCCAGGAGATAGCGTTGCCATACACGTCGGTGATGGTAACGATGGTGTTATTGAAGGTGGCCTGAATATGGACAGTACCCTTTTCAATATTTTTTCTTTCGCGGCGCTTCTTGATGCCCTTGGACTTATCGTTCTTTGCCATTGGTTATGCCACTCCTTTACTTCTTCTTGTTCGCAATGGTCTTTGCGGGACCCTTACGGGTTCTGGCATTGGTCTTGGTGCGCTGACCTCTGACGGGCAGGCCCTTTCTGTGACGAATGCCGCGGTAGCAGTTGATCTCAACCATGTTCTTGATGTTCAGAGACACCTCACGGCGAAGATCACCCTCCACAGTGTAGGACTTTTCGATCTCATCACGGAGCTTAGCAATCTCGTCCTCGGTCAGATCCTTGGCGCGGGTATCAGGGTTAACACCGGTGGCGGCCAGGATGTCGTTGGCGCTCTTGCGGCCGATGCCGTAGATGTAGGTCAGAGCGATCTCTACGCGCTTGTTGTTGGGAATATCAACACCAGCTATACGAGCCATACTATTTTCACCTCTCTGTGTGATTTTGTTTCATCCCGCGGGATGCGCCCGCTCTTTGGCGGGTCTTTGGTGTGTTGTGTTGTTTGGAAAAAGGCAATTAACCCTGTCTCTGCTTGTGCTTGGGGTTCTCGCAGATGACCATGATCTTACCTTTTCTCTTGATGATCTTGCACTTCTCGCAGATCTTCTTAACGGACGGCTTCACTTTCATTTGTGATTACCATGCCTTTCTCAAAATTCAGGTATTACTTGGATCTCCAGGTGATGCGGCCCTTGTCCAGGTCATAGACCGAGACCTCGATGGTCACGCGATCGCCGGGGAGAATGCGGATATAGTTCATGCGCAGCTTGCCCGAGATATGGGCGGTCACCACGTGACCGTTGGGCAGGCGCACCTTGAAGGTCGCGTTGGGAAGGGCTTCCACAACCTCGCCTTCAAACTCAATGACATCATCCTTCGCCATGAAGAATTTCCTCTCTTGTATCTGATATTTGTTGTGGACCCCTCGATCAGAAATCCTTCTCGATGAGGGTCAGGTTGATGATACCGTCACCCGTCAGCGCCACGGTGTTTTCGTAGTGTGCCGACAGAGCGCCGTCAGCGGTCTTGACCGTCCAGCCGTCGGGGAGCTCACGTACCGTCTCAGTCCCCGCGTTGACCATAGGCTCAATGGCTATGACCAAGCCGGCGCAGAGGCGTGTGCCGCGGCCCGGTGTCCCGTAGTTGGGAACGTCCGGGGATTCGTGAAGCTCATGGCCGATGCCATGACCGATGTAACGCTTGACGGTGGAAAAACCGTTTGCCACGACCAGACCGTCGATGGCGGCGCCAACGTCTCCGAGGCGGTTACCGACCTTGAGCTGGCCAATGCCTGCGAAGAAGGAGGCGCGGGTGACCTCGATGAGCTTCATTGCCTCATCGCTGACCCGTCCCACGGGAATGGTACGGGCACTGTCACCGTGAAAGCCCTTGTAGAAGGCGCCCACGTCCACCTTGACGATGTCGCCCTCCTCCAGGAACCGCTTCCCTGAAGGGATCCCGTGGATGACCTCGTCGTTGATGGAGATGCAAGCGCTGCCGGGGAAGCCACCGTACCCCAGGAAGGAAGGCTTGGCGCCCGCCTTCTCAATGTGCTCCCGCACCAGGCGGTCAAGCTCGTAGGTACTGATGCCGGGTCGGACGTGATCACGGGCGACGAGCAATGCCTCGCCCGTGATGCGTCCGGCTTCCCTCATGATCTTGATCTGATCAGGGTTTTTGAGTTGGATCATGAGACGAAAACCTCGCGTGGCTGAATCAGTCAGCGCACTTTACGGCGGCCAGAGCCTCCAGAACGGCGGCGGAGGTATCCTCCACCTCCTCGCGGCCTTCAACGGTCACCAGGATGCCCTTAGCGCCGTAGTAGTCCTTGAGGGGCTCGGTCTGTGCGTGGAAGGTGTCCAGTCTCTTGCGGACCGTAGCCTCTGCGTCGTCGTCGCGGATATAGAGCTCAGCGCCGCACTTATCGCAGATGCCCTCGGTCTTGGGGGGGAGGTAAGCCACATGGTAGGAGGCGCCGCAATGGCAGACGCGACGTCCGCTCATGCGCTCGACGATCTTCTCGTCAGGAACCTCCAGACTCAGGACTACGTCCATCTGAATGCCCATGGCGTCGAGAGCCTCGGCCTGGGGGATGGAGCGGGGGAAACCGTCCAGAATGAAGCCGTTCTTGCAGGAATCGCTGGAAAGCTTCTCCTTGATGAGACCGATCACGACCTCATCGGGAACCAGCTTGCCGGCATCCATGTAGCTCTTGGCCTCGAGGCCGAGCTGGGTGCCTTCCTTGATGGCGGCGCGGAGAGCGTCACCGGTGGAGATGGCGGGAATGCCGTACTTCGCGCAGATGTTGGCTGCCTGGGTACCCTTACCGGCGCCGGGAGCGCCCAATAAAATCAGTTTCATGTTGTTATCTCCTCCGTATCAGATTGAAGGGGTGTCATAGGGGTTAACGGTGTGATTCATGCGGTTCATCCGACAGAGCGCTTAGTCAAGGAAGCCCTTGTAGTTGCGCAGAGTCATCTGAGCCTCCAGCTCGCGGAAGGTCTCGAGAGCGACGCCGACCACGATGAGCAGGGAGGTACCGCTGAAGGCCAGATCGGAGATACCCACACCGTCGATGGCATACCAGATGGCATTGACGATCATGGGGATACCGGACAGGCCGCAGAGGAAGATGGCGCCCAGCAGAGTGATTCTGTTGAGGATCTTCTTGATATAGTCGATGGTAGGCTTACCGGTACGGATGCCGGGGATAGCGCCACCGTTGCTACGCAGGTTGTTGGCCACTTCCACAGGATTGAAGGAGATCATGATGTAGAAGTAAGCGAACGCCACGATCAGGATGATCTGGATCGCGATGTAGGGGAAGCTGGTGTGCCCCAGGTAGTTGTTCACAAACTGACCGAACTTGGAGTTGGGGATAAAGCCCGCGATAGTAGGCAGAATGGAAGCGATGGAGCTGGCGAAGATGACGGGCATAACGCCGGCCATATCCAGCTTCAGGGGCAGGGTGGTGGACTGACCGCCATACATCTTGCGGCCGACCACACGCTTGGCGTACTGAACGGGAATGCGGCGCTCGGAGTTGGAGAACCAGACCACGGCGATAACAGCGAAGAGCAAGATCGCCAGGAACAGGACCAGCAGAACGCCACCGATGGGCCACTGGATGAGTCTCCAGTTGTCGTTGGTAGCGAAAGCGCTCCAACGGGTGAAGCAACGGCTCCAGATGCTGCCGGCCATAGCGGGCAGGCGGGCGATGATGTTGGCGAAGAGGATGACGGAGATACCGTTACCGATACCCTTCTCATTGATCTTCTCAGCCAGCCACATGATCACGGAGGCACCGGCGCAGTAGGTCAGAACCAGGATCACGTAAGCGACCCACTTCTGCCACTCGGCCCACTCCTCGCTCTCGGTGAAGGTGAGCATGCCCTGGGTCTTCATGAACATGGTGTAACCGATAGCGGTCACCAGTGCCAGGCCCACAGTCAGCACACGGGTGATAGCGGACAGCTTCTTCTTGCCGGCCTCGCCCTCCTTCGCCCACTCCTCGAACTTGGGGATGGCGATGGTGAGCAGCTGGATCACGATGGAAGCCGTGATGTAGGGAGACACGGACAGAGCGAACAGGGTGGCCTGTGCCAGGGCGCCGCCCGACAGCATGTTCAGCCAGGTCAGAGCGTTGCCGCTCGCGTTGAAGTAGGACTCGAACATGGAGGGATCCACCCAAGGCATGGGCAGATTAGAACCCAGACGGTACAGGATGATGATCATCAAAGTGAAGAGGATCTTATTTTTCAGCTCGGGAATTTTCCACGCGTTCTTTAACGTCTGAAACATATTATACCTCCTCTGCCTGTCCACCTGCTGCTGTAATCTTCTCCTTAGCTGCTGCCGAGAAAACGGTAGCCTGAACAGTCAAAGCCTTAGTGAGCTCGCCGTCACCAAGAACCTTGAGGCCGTCAAAGGCCTTGCGGATGATCTTCTTGTCGAGCAGAGCCTCCAGGGTAACGACGTCGCCGTCCTGGAAGTTGTTCTCAAGCACGCTGACGTTGACGATGGCGTAAACGGTAGCGAACTTGTTGTTGAAGCCTCTCTTGGGGAGCTTACGGTACAGAGGGAGCTGACCGCCCTCGAAGCCGGGGCGGACACCGCCGCCGGAGCGGGCGTTCTGACCCTTGTGGCCCTTACCGGCGGTCTTACCGTTACCGGAGCCGGGGCCGCGGCCAACGCGGAAGGACTCTCTGGTGGAGCCCTCAGCGGGTCTCAGTTCATTGAGTTTCATATTCGTTCTCCTCCTTATCAGTCGTTAACGGTCTCGACCGCAACCAGGTGAGCGAGAACCTTGATCTTGCCGGCGAGGACGGCGTCGTCAGCGTGGACGATGCTGTCGCCGATCTTGCGCAGACCCAGGGACTGAGCCGTAGCCTTCTGATTGGGCTTAGCGGCGATCAGACTCTTCTTAAGTGTAACCTTCTTCATTGTCATACGCCTCCTTAACCCTTAACCTGCTCCACGGGGATGTCGCGGATCTTAGCGACCTCCTCAGCGGTGCGGAGCTCTGCCAGACCTGCGATGGTAGCCTTCACCACGTTGGTGGGGTTATCGGAGCGCAGGCACTTAGCGCGAATGTTGGAGATACCGGCGCACTCCAGCACGGCACGGACCTTGCCGCCGGCGATGATACCGGTACCAAGGGCAGCGGGCTTGAGCATAACGCGGCCGGCGCCAAACTCACCGGTGACCTCGTGGGGAATGGTGGTACCCTTGAGGGAGACGGTGATCATATTCTTCTTGGCATCCTCGATGCCCTTGCGGATTGCCTCGGGAACCTCGGCAGCCTTACCAAGACCAACACCGACGTGACCGTTCTGGTCGCCCACAACCATGAGAGCTGCGAAGCGAGCCACACGACCACCCTTAACGGTCTTGGAAACACGGTTCAGAGCAACGAGCGTTTCCTTCAGCTCGAACTCTGCCGGATTAAACTTGTTAGCCATAGTTTTGTTTCCTCCTAAATGTTACTCGTACGGCCGGCTAAGACCGTAGAGCGTGTACAAACCGAACCGATCCGACCCTATGCCGGATGGGCTTCCGTGGGGATCCGCGGCGTGACAGCCGCGTGATCCTGCAGGACAATCAGAACTTCAGGCCGCCCTCGCGAGCACCCTCAGCCAATTCCGATACACGTCCGTGATAAAGGTAGCCGCCGCGGTCGAACACGACCTCGGTGATTCCCTGTGCGATAGCCTTCTCGGCAATCATCTTGCCGACTTCTCTTGCGGCAGCCTTGTTGCCGCCATTGCCCTCAAAGCCTGCGCCGTAAGTAGAAGCGGCAACGAGGGTCACGCCCTTCACATCGTCGATGATCTGAGCGCTGATGTTAGCATTGGAGCGATACACAGCCAGGCGGGGACGCTCAGCAGTACCGGAGACCTTGCTGCGGATACGAATGTGTCTCTTCAGTCTGGCCTGGTTTTTATCCTTCTTGCTTACCATTTCATTCCACTCCTTTCAATTACTTACCGGTCTTACCGGCCTTGCGGCGAACGTTCTCATCGATGTAGCGAACGCCCTTGCCGTGGTAGGGCTCGGGGGGTCTCTTGCTGCGGATGACAGCGGCGACCTGGCCGACTTCCTGCTTGTCGATACCCTTAACCACGATGATCATGCTGGAGCTGACCTTCTCGGTGGTCAGCTTGTCGATACCGGCCTTCTTGATCTCGTCCTCGGTGGGAACCTCAAGCTTGATGGAGTCGGTATCCTGCATGATGAACTTCTCCTGAGGCAGGCCGGTTCCGGGCATCAGGGAGTGGCCCAGGAACAGCTGGAGAGTCTTACCGGTCTTGACGGCCTTGTAGCCGACGCCGATGATCATGAGAACCTTCTGATAGCCCTTGGAAACACCGGTGACCATATCCTGGAGAAGTGCGCGGGACAGACCGTGAACGCTCTTGTCCTCCTTCTCGTCGGTGGGACGGGTGACGTGAACCTCGTTGCCCTCAATGGAGAAGCTCATTCTCTCATTGAAGGTTCTCTCAAGAGTACCGAGGGGGCCCTTCACGGTGATGTGGTTGCCTTCACCAATCTGAACAGTTACGCCTGCGGGGATTACCACGGGCATTCTACCAATTCTAGACATATTCTTGTACCTCCTGTCCAATTACCAGACAAAGGCCAGGACTTCGCCGCCAACGTTGAGGGAGCGAGCCTTCTTGTCCGTCATAACACCCTTAGAGGTGGAAACGATGGCGATACCCAGACCGTTCATGACCTTGGGCATATCCTCGCAGCTTGCGTAGATACGCAGACCGGGCTTGGAAACGCGCTTGATCCCACGGATGACCTTCTGCTTACCGGGCAGGTACTTGAGGGTCACGCGGATGGTGCCCTGCTTGCCGTCGTCAACGACGGTGTAGCCCTTGATGTAGCCCTCCTCGGTGAGGATCTCGGCGATCGCCTTCTTCATATTGGATGCGGGAATGTCAACAGTAGCGTGCTTTGCGGTATTCGCATTGCGGATTCTGGTGAGCATATCAGCAATAACATCAGACATTTGCATTTTATTTTCCTCCTAATGCAAGTTATAAGTTATCTTGCTGCCACTTGTGTGGCGGCGTATCGGGGGTTAAGAGCAGACCGGGCGTGCACCTTTTGCGTGCAACCGACACTGTCTCGCCGGGGGTAGGTCTCGCCATCTCCGCGAGCTTGCCATATCCGGCCCGTCTTCCTACCGATAGGTGGGGGTCCCGTCCGAGGCGTTGCGCCTTCGGACAGGTGGGGGTTGGTAATCGGGTTACCGAATTACCAAGAGGACTTCTTCACGCCGGGGATCTCACCCTTGTAGGCGAGCTCGCGGAAGCAGATACGGCAGATGCCGTACTTGCGGAGGTAAGCGTGAGGACGGCCGCAGATCTTGCAGCGGTTGTAAGCGCGAGTAGAGAACTTAGGCTCTCTCTGCTGCTTGTTGATCATAGACTTCTTTGCCATTATCCGTTACCTCCTATTAGTCCTTTGCGTAGGGTGCGCCCATCAGACGGAGCAGCTCGCGAGCTTCCTCGTCGGTGTTGGCGGTGGTGACGAAGCAGATGTCCATACCGCGGATCTTCTCGACCTTGTCGTACTCGATCTCGGGGAAGATCAGCTGCTCCTTCAGACCCAGGGAGTAGTTGCCGCGGCCGTCGAAAGCGTTGGGGTTGATACCCTTGAAGTCGCGGACGCGGGGGAGGGAGAAGTTGAAGAGACGGTCAACGAACTCGTACATCTTCTCGCCACGGAGAGTGACCTTGACGCCGATCTTCATGCCCTCACGTAGCTTGAAGTTTGCCACGGACTTACGAGCGTAAGTGGGAACAGCCTTCTGACCGGTGATGGCGGAGATGTCAGCGATGACAGCGTCGATGGCCTTGGAGTTCTCCTTGGCATCGCCCACGCCGACGTTGATGACGATCTTGTCCAGCTTGGGGATCTGCATGACGCTCTTGTACTCGAACTTCTTCATGAGAGCGGGAGCGATCTCATTGGTATACATATCCTTGATTCTTGCCATGATATCTGTCTCCTTTCTCAATCGAACTTGTAGCCGCACTTAGCGCAGACGCGGCTCTTGTTGTCGCCCTCGACAACGACGTGGGTGCGGACACCCTTGTCGCACTTAGGGCAGTAGATAGCGACCTTGGATGCGTAGATAGCGCTCTCAGCATCCACGATACCGCCGGTCTCACCCTGGCGGCGGGGCTTCACGTGCTTGTGAATGATGTTGGCATCCTTCACGATGACCTTACCCTCGGCGGGGGAAACTGCGATGACCTCACCCTTGACGCCCTTGTCGTCACCGGAGAGAACCACAACGGTATCGCCCTTCTTGATATGCAGCTTTGCCATTTTCGCGATACCTCCTTACAGTACTTCGGGAGCCAGGGAGAGGATCTTCAGATAATCCTTCTCGCGGAGCTCTCTTGCCACAGGCCCAAAGATACGGGTACCGCGGGGGGTCTTATCGTCCTTGATGATAACGGCTGCGTTCTCATCGAACTTGATGTAAGAACCGTCTGCGCGGTGAACACCGTGAGCACTTCTGACGATGACGGCCTTAACGACGTCACCCTTCTTGACCACACCGCCGGGTGCGGCCTTCTTAACAGCGCAAACAACGACGTCGCCGATGTTTGCGTAACGACGACCGGTGCCGCCCAGAACACGGATGCAAAGGAGCTCCTTCGCACCGGTGTTGTCGGCAACCTTCATCCGAGATTCCTGCTGAATCATGGTTAGTTTTCCTCCTACTGTTTCAGTACGCCACTACGTACCTACTATTCGAATTCCGACCGTATGTTTTACCTGCCCGATCCTCCGGCAGAAGATATGGGGTAGGTTAATTACTTAGCCTTCTCGATGATCTGGACCAGTCTCCATCTCTTGGTCTTGGACAGGGGACGGGTCTCCATGATCTCGACGCGGTCGCCAATACCGCACTCGTTGTTCTCATCGTGAGCGTGCACCTTCAGGGTGTGCTTGATGATCTTACCATAGGTGGGGTGCTTGACGTTATCCTCGATGGCCACAACGATGGTCTTGTCCATCTTGTTGCTGACGACCATACCAACGCGGCTCTTTCTCAGTGCTCTTTCCATTGCGTTGTATCCTCCTTACGCGTTCTTCTCGTTGAGAACCGTCATCACGCGAGCGATGTCATGCTTGACCTCGGCGATCTGGTGGGGGTTCTCAAGCTGGTTGACTGCGTGCTGGAAGCGGAGGTTAAAGAGCTCTTTCTTCAGCTCCTGGAGCTTGGTCTCAAGCTCAGCAGCGGTCATATTTCTCAGATCCTTTGCCTGCATCTCTTATGCCTCCTCTTTCACGATGAACTTGGTCTTGATGGGGAGCTTGTGGCCGGCGAGACGCATAGCCTCCTTAGCCACATCCTCAGCGACACCGTCCATCTCGAACATAACGCGGCCGGGCTTCACGACAGCGACCCAGTACTCGACTGCGCCCTTAGCGGAACCCATTCGGGTCTCAGCAGGCTTCTCGGTGATGGGCTTGTCGGGGAAAATCTTGATCCAGACCTTACCGCCACGCTTGATGTAACGGGTCATAGCAATACGGGCTGCCTCGATCTGCACGCTGGAGATCCAAGCGGGCTCGGTTGCCACAAGGCCGTACTTACCGTAGGCCAGGGTAGTGCCGCGGGAGGCCTTACCCTTCATACGTCCGCGCTGAACGCGACGGAACTTAACTCTCTTAGGCATCAACATTAGTTTGCTCCTCCTTCTTTAGGAGTAGTGGTTCTGGGGGTGCGCTCCACAGGACGGCGCTCAGCGGGAGCGGCGTTTCTGCGGTCGCCACCCTGACGGCGGTCGCCCTGACGGCGGTCGCCACCCTGACGGCGGTCACCACCCTGGCGGCGGTCGCCACCGTTACGGCGGTCGCCGTTTCTGCGGTCGCCGCGGCGGTCGCCACGGTTCTCCTGAGCAGGACGGTTGACCTCGCTGAGGATCTCACCCTTGTAGATCCAGACCTTGACACCGATCTTACCGTAGGTGGTGTTGGCCTCCCAGAAGCCGTAGTCGATGTCAGCGCGGAGGGTCTGCAGCGGGATGGTGCCCTCGTGGTAGTGCTCGTCGCGAGCGATCTCGGCGCCGCCCAGACGGCCGGAGCACTTGACCTTGATACCCTTGGCACCGTTTCTCATGGTGTTGCGGATGGCCATCTTCATGGCGCGGCGGAAGGAAACGCGGCGCTCCAGCTGAGAAGCGATGTTCTCGGCGACCAGCTGAGCGTTCAGATCGGGCTGACGGACCTCAACGACGTTGAGGGCGACGGGCATACCGACCATAGCCTCCAGCTCCTTCTTGTACTTGTCGATCTGCTCACCGCCGCGGCCGATAACCATACCGGGCTTAGCGCAGTGGACGAAGACGCGAACGCGGTGGCTGTCTCTCTCGATCTCGATCTTGGGGATGCCGGCGTCCTGGAGGGCCTTCTTCAGATACTTACGGATGTTGTAGTCGGAGACCAGGGTATCGCCAAAGACCTCGTCCTTTGCGAACCATCTGGAGTCCCAGTTCTTAATGACACCCACGCGAAGACCGTGGGGATTTACTTTCTGTCCCATTTACCGTTACTCCTTTCTTAGTCTCTCTCGGCGACCACGATGGTGACATGGCTCGTTCTCTTCAGGATGCGGTCTGCGCTACCCTTAGCACGAGGCATGAGGCGCTTCATGGTGGGGCCGGGGGTCACGAAGCACTCGGAAACGTACAGCTTAGAACCGTCCATGTGGAAGTTGTTCTCAGCGTTTGCGATTGCGCTCTTCAGGAGCTTGATAAGGTACTCGGAAGCACCGCGGCGGGTGTTCTTCAGAATAGCCATGGCTGCATCGGCATCCTTGCCTCTGATCAGATCCAGAACGATCTGGACCTTGCGAGGAGAGATGCGTGCATGCTTCAGATGTGCTGCTGCTTGCATTTTCATATCCTCCTCTTGATTACTTGTTGGAAGTCTTGGAGCCGGCGTGACCCTTGAAAGTACGGGTCAGAGCGAACTCGCCCAGCTTGTGGCCGATCATATCCTCGGTGATATACACGGGAACGTGCTTTCTACCGTCGTGGACGGCGATGGTGTGACCAACGAACTCCGGATATATCGTGGATGCTCTGGACCAGGTCTTCAGGACCTTCTTCTCACGCTTCTCATTCATGGCGCAAACCCGTGCGAACAGCTTTGCTTCCACGTAAGGAGCCTTCTTGCTACTTCTGCTCATTGATATATCCTCCTTTACTTAGCGTTTCTGCGCTTGACGATGAACTTGTCGGTGCGAGCCTTCTTGTTTCTCGTCTTATAACCCAGCGCGGGCTTACCCCAAGGGGTAACAGGTGCGGGATGACCGATGGGAGAACGACCCTCACCACCACCGTGGGGGTGATCGCAGGGGTTCATGACGGAACCGCGGACAGTGGGGCGGAAGCCCTTGTGGCGGGTCTTACCGGCCTTACCGACCTTGATGGTGTTGTGCTCGAAGTTGCCGACCTGACCGATGGTGGCCTTGCAGTCCAGACGGACGATGCGGACCTCACCGGAGGGCAGACGGACCTGAGCGACGCCGCCGTCCTTGGAGATGAGCTGAGCCATCACACCGGCAGCGCGGACGAGCTGAGCGCCCTTACCGGGATAGAGCTCGACGTTGTGGATGAAAGTACCAACGGGGATGTTGGCCAGGGGCAGGGTGTTACCGACCTTGATGTCAGCCTCAGCGGAGGAGGAGACAACGTCGCCAACCTTCAGGCCCTCGGGAGCGATGATGTAGCTCTTGACGCCGGCCTCGTTCTCGAGGAGGGCGATGAAAGCGGAGCGGTTGGGGTCGTACTCGATGGCGGTCACGGTGCAAGCGGCGGAATCCAGACGCTTGAAGTCGATGATTCTGTACTTGACCTTGTTGCCGCCGCCGCGGTGACGGACGGTGATGCGACCGTAGCTGTTACGGCCTGCGTGCTTCTTCTTGATAACGACCAGGCTCTTCTCAGGGGTGTCCTTGGTGATGATCTGGCTGTAAGCCGGAACGGACATATTTCTTCTCGAAGGGGTCGTAGGCTTATACTTAATGGTAGGCATGTACTTCAACCTCCTTCATTAGTTCAGGCCTTCGAAGAACTCGATGGTCTTGGAGTCGGCCGTCAGAGTTACGATTGCCTTCTTCCAAGCGGAGGTGTAGCCAAAGTGGACACCCATGCGCTTGGGCTTTCTCTTCATGTTGATGACGTTCACAGCGGCGACCTTGGTGCCGGGGAACATGGTCTCAACAGCGGTTGCGATCTCGGGCTTGGTGGCGTTGGGCTGAACCTTGAAGACGTACTTCTTGTGGTTCTCGTCAGCCAGCATGTCCATGGAAGCCTCGGTGATGACGGGCTTGATGATGATATCTTCGATCATTTTCATTATGCGTATACCTCCTCGAGCTTCTTAACGGCTGCGGCGGTAATGACCATCTTGTCTGCCTTCATGATCTCGTACACGTTGATGGTGGTGGCCAGAGTGGTCTCAACGCGCTCGATGTTGGCGCAGCTCTTGATGGTGTAGGGGTTGACAGCGTCCAGGACGACCAGGGCGCGGTTGTCGACACCCAGAGCCTTCAGCATGTTGACCATGGTCTTGGTCTTGTACTCGGTGCAGGCGATGTCGTCGACGATGATGAGCTTGCCCTCGGCAACCTTAGCCGAGAGAGCAGAGAACAGAGCGACGCGCTTGGTCTTCTTGTTCATATCCGTGTGGTAGCTGCGGGGCTTGGGGCCGAGAGCGATACCACCGTGAGTCCACTGAGGAGCGCGGGTAGAACCCTGGCGGGCGCGACCGGTGCCCTTCTGTCTCCAGGGCTTTCTGCCGCCGCCGGAAACCTCGGTGCGGGTCAGAGTGGACTGGGTGCCCTGTCTCTGGTTGAGCAGATATGCTCTGACAGCGGCGTGAAGAACTGCCGCGTTGATCTCAGCGCCGAAGACGCTGTCCGCGAGCACCATGGTGCCGACTTCCTGACCGGCCATGTTAAAAACTTTTACGTTAGGCATGGTTTATTCCTCCTTCCGCTTATGCTTTCACAGAGTCGCGAACGAACACGATACCGTTCTTGGCGCCGGGAACAGCACCCTTGACGGCGATCAGATTGCGCTCGCTGTCGATCTTAACGACCTTGAGATTCTGAATGGTGACCTGCTCGTTACCGTACTGACCGGGCATCTTGTGGTTCTTGAAGATGCGGGCAGGGTCAATAGAACCCATGGAACCGGGCTGGCGGTGCACAGGGCCTACGCCGTGGGTCATGCGAAGCTTGTGATGGTTCCAGCGAACAACGACACCCGAGTAACCGTGTCCCTTGGTCATACCGGTGATGTCGACCTTCTCGCCGGCGGCGAAGGTATCGACGGTGATGACGTCACCGACATTGTACTGGGAGCAATCGTCGTAGCGGAACTCCTTCAGATGCTTCTTGATCTGGAGTCCATTCTTCTCGAAATGACCTTGCTCAGCCTTGGTCAGATGCTTAGCCTTAGCATCCATGAAGCTCAGCTGAATGGCGTCATAACCATCGTTCTCCACGGTCTTCTTCTGCGCGACGACGCAGGGACCGCACTCAATGACGGTAACAGGGATCACGTTGCCCTTCTCGTCAAAGATCTGAGTCATACCGATTTTCTTACCGATAAGTCCCTTTTTCATTGTGTTTTTCCTCCTGTAAATTATTGGTTGGCAGGCGGTATCCAGTCGAGATCCGACATCCGCTTGTCAACTTGACTTACAAAGTTACCGAACCACCGTGCCACGGGAAACACGCGCTTGCGCGTATTTCAACGCGCGGCCGGCAACGCAAGGCTTTGTCGGCCCTTACGCCGCGCGATGTCGGCTGTTCTCTTTGTGTGCCGCATGGGGTTGCGGCCGCGGCCCTCGCGGGAGCCGCGCGGCAGTGGCTAAACCGCCGCTTGTGGGGTATGTGCTTGTCGGGGCCTCGCTGCTTACTCCGATTACAGCTTGACCTCGATCTCAACACCGGCGGGGAGCTCGATGCTCATGAGCGCATCCACAGTCTTCTGGGAAGGCTTCATGATGTCGATCAGACGCTTGTGGGTTCTGGTCTCAAACTGCTCGCGGCTGTCCTTGTTGACGTGGACAGAGCGCAGGATGGTGATGATCTCACGGTCGGTGGGCAGCGGGATGGGACCCGAAACCTCGGAACCGTTTGCCTTAGCGACAGCCACGATCTTCTCGGCGGCGGTGTCGATAAGGGTGTGATCGTAGCTCTTGAGACGAACTCTGATCTTTTCCTTGATTGCCATTGTTTTTGCCTCCTTTTCAGATTTCGCACGCGATCCTATATATTATATATAATGTAGAGACCGTACCGTGCGAGTTGGGAAATTGGGGCGTGCTCCGATTCAACACCGCTCCGCGTGTTCCTTCCCTCTCCCGAGAAAAACGGCGGAATCCGCCGAATCTCTCACAGAGCCTAAAGGAGCGCAGGCGACGCTGAACAATGTTTTCGCCCGATTTTCGGACATACTCCGTGAAAATTCCCTCTTCGGGGCTCGGATACCCCGAGAGCAACCTCTCACATCTACGCACATCATGCCTCACTATTATACACCATTTCGTCCCAAATTGCAATACTTTCCGAAAATTTTTTCACTTTCTCCTGTTATGAATTTCAGAGAATTTTCGCAACGATTTTTGTGCATTCTGTACAATTCTATTTCCCATCCCCTGCTCTCCTGAAACGTCGCGCCGCGTCTGCATAAATAATATATAGATAAATGAAGAAAATCCACCGAAAACCGCCGTTTTGTTACAATTTGTTCATAACTGTGTTGTATAATAAGAAGGCATATGCGAACGTATTCCGTTCCCTACATAAACAAATCATGAAAAGGTAGGTTCTCCCATGGATCGCTCCCGTACCATGCCTCGCCTCGCCCTGATCCTGACCGCCGCCCTGACCCTGCTGGGCGCCGCTCTGCGGTCGGTGTGTATGCTGACCCAATTCGACACCGAGGTAGGCTACTTCAACACAGGCCTCCTCTCTACCCTGTCCGATCTCCTCTACTTCGCGGCCGTAGCCGCCGCCGTGGCAGTCGCCCTGCTCATTCCCAAGGATACCCTCCCCAAGACCCTGGATATCCGTCTCCGCCTCCCCGCCGCCTTCCTGTGGGGACTGTCCCTCGCCGCCTTCACGGCGGGAGGCTTCTTCCTCTGCTACGCTAACCGAACAAGCAACCTCATGCTGGCCCCCCTCGCCCTGGCCCTCCCCGCCTCGGTCTACTTCTTCGTCTCGGGGGATCGCGGCGGCCGCTACCCCGACCGTCTCTCCCTCCCGGGCTTTCTGACCGTCCTCTGGTGTGTCGCCTCGGTGGCCGAGACCTACAGCGACCAGTTCACCGCCATGAACAGCCCCGTCAAGGTCGGTCTCCAGCTGGGCTTTCTGGGCCTGGCCTTCATCATGATCTCGGAGCTGCGCTTCCGCCTGGGTAAGCCCCTCCCCCGCGCCGCCGTCGCCCTCATGAGCATAGGGATCTTCACCGCCATCTGCGGCGGCCTCCCGGTGCTGCTGGGCACGGGCGCTCACCTGCTGGATCATACCCTCCACCTGCTCTACGCCATCGTCCTGCTCTGCGGCGGCCTCTACGGCCTCTACACTCTGTTCCAATATCTCTGGTTCCCCGCCGAGGAAGAGCCCGCCGAGGAGGAGCCCGTCGACGCCCCCGCCCCAAGTCGGAGGCCAAGCGGGCTTAG